>CAYMHJ010000245.1:0-9769 GCA_964390165.1 uncultured Prosthecobacter sp.
AGGAGACTGTCGTGACCGCCGTGACGGATGGCAGCCGCGTTTTCCTCGGCGGTGGTTATCCGAAGAATCACACCATGGCTCTCGAAGCCGATGGCAGCGGCAAGATCGCGTGGGAGAACGTCACGAAGACCTATGTGCCGTCCATGATCGTGAAAAACGGTCACGTCTTTGCCGTCGGCGATGCCGGCCGCGCCGTGTGTTGGAACTCCACGACCGGCGAAGAACGCTGGAACGAAAAAGTGGACCGCGAGTTCTACGGATCGCCCGTCATGGCCGACTCGCGCATCTACGTCACGAGCAAAAGCGGCGTCACATCCGTCTTCGAGGCCACATCGGAGAAGTTCACCATCCTCGGCCAAAACCCGCTCGGCGATGAATGCTTCAGCACCCCTGCCGTCTGCGAAAACCGCATCTACCTCCGTTCCGCCAAAACCAGCCCCACGCGGCAGGAGTTCCTTTGGTGTGTCGGGGAATAATCCCACACAATTTGATGCCCCATGAAAATCCTCGCTGCGCTCCTCTGCGCCCTCTGTGGCTGCCTCTATGCCGAACCACTTGCTCAAAAAGGCGAGCTACTCTTCAGCGACGACTTCGGACGCTCCGAACTCGGCGAGTGGCAGCCGCTGATCCCATCCTTTGCCGTGCAAAACGGCGTTCTAAAGGGCTGGCAGACTCGTGACGATCACGGCGCGGTGGGACGTGTGTATCGCCCCATGAAAAACGTGATCGTCGAGTTCAAATTCAAGCTCGATGGCTCCACCGGCTTCAATGCCGTCTTCGATGACAAGAACCACAAAGGCTCGCACGCCGGGCACATATGCCGAGTGGTCTTTGCTCCGAAACAAATCCGCCTCGGCGACGACAAAGAGGGCGTCATGCGCAACGACATCTTCGAGATGCGCAAGGATCCCGCGAAGAAGAAGGAAGCCGACAAACTGCTCATCGGTCGAGGAACGACCACGAACGTCACTCTCGATCCCAAGCCCTGGCACAGCGTCACCATCACAATCCTCGGTGATCACATGCACATCACGCTCGATGGCACACCCGTCTGCAACCTGAAGTCACCCGGCATCGCCCATGAGACAAAGGCAAGCTTTCACTTCACCGTGAACGGCCCTGGCGTGCTCTTCGATGACGTTCGCATCTGGAAGGCAAAGTGAGATCCCTCGGACTGAATGCTAAAAACCAAAACCGCCCCTATCCTTGATCCTTGATGTGTTGAAGCGCCAGCCCAGACTCAAGATCCATGAACCGCCGCCATTTTCTACTGGCCATTGCCGCCACTCCTCTGCTCTCGGCAGAAGCATTGCGCAGGGTTCCGTTTCGTGTGATTTACAGCAATGACACGACAAACATCACCTCCTGCGTGAGCCCGTTTCATCAGGCTCGTCAGCCTCTGCGGCAGGAGATGATCGAGGCTACCGTAGATGAGGTCGCCGGCCTGGTGGACGCCCATTTTCTCCAGCCTGGATTGGGCATGGTGCCGATGTGGCCGAGCAAGGTGCTGCCGCTGGCGGAACACTACGCGTGGATCAAACAGCGCTATGGGCAGAAGCCGGACTCCTTCGGGCAGTTTGTGCTGAATGGCGGCGATGTGGTGAAGGTCTTCATCGACCGCTGCCGCGCCAAAGGCCAGGCCGCGTTCATCTCCTTCCGCATGAACGACGCGCATCACAAGGAGTTCGTCGATCCGAAGCCAGGCGACAAACCGGGTAGCAGCATCGGCATGAGCGTGACGAAGTTTTATGCGGAGCATCCCGAGCATCGCATCAAGCCCGGCTCGCAGCGTGGGGCCGACCTCGTTCACAACTTTGCCGTGCCGGAGGTGCGGACGCAGAAGCTCGCGCTCATCCGTGAACTCTGCGAGAACTACGACATCGACGGCCTGGAGCTCGATTTCCTGCGCTTCTACAGCTACTTCCGCGACGAAACGCCGCTGGAGCAGCGCCGTGCCATCATGACAGCGTTGGTGAAGGAAGTGCGGCAGATGCTCGGGCCGAAACGCTGGCTCTGTGCTCGCGTGCCCTGCTATTTGACCGCGCTGGATGTGCTCGGACTCGACTTGAAAGCCCTCGTCGCCGCCGGTCTCGACATGGTAAACGCCTCCGCGCATTACTTCACCACGCAGCAGCACGATCTGGCGGCGATCCGCAAACAAACGGAGGGCGCGGCGCTCTATTTCGAGCTGTGCCACACGATATGGAAAGGCGACAAAGGGCAGGCGGGCTATGATGTTTTCCCCTTCCGCCGAGCCACACGCGAGCACCTGCATACCTCCGCGCATCTTGCGTATGCACGCGGCGCGGACGGCATCAGCCTGTTCAACTTTGCCTATTACCGCCAGCACGGCCAGGGCGAAGGCCGTGGCCTCTTCGGCGAGCCGCCTTTTGAAGCACTCAAAGCCCTGCGTGAGCCGCAAATGCTTGCGCAGCTACCGCAACACTGGTTCATCGCCTACGGCTGGCGTTCTCCCGGCGCAAAGCCGCTGCCCGTGCCGCGCAAGATCGAGCTGGGGAAGCCGGCGAAGTTCAATTTTGACCTCGCTTCGCCTCATGGTGATGCACGCGTCCGCATCCAGACCGACAAGAGCCTCGATGGCACCGAATGGTCGGCCACGTTCAATGGAGAGGGCATTTCCGCCACCGAGGATGTCTCCGAACCATTTTCAGTGCCTTACCCGTCCATGCTGGCAAAACCCGAAGAACTGCGCGCGTGGTCCATTCCCGCCAAACTGCTGCGCGAAGGCAAAAACAGCCTCGAAGTCACGCAGAAGTCCGGGGAACCGGTGAATGTCGTGTTCGTCGATCTGGCGGCTGGTCAGGCTTCTTGACCAGCAAGGCGGGCGGGGTTGGTTCGTCTGGTTCAATCCAACCTTATGAAACCTCTCCTGCTTGCCCTGGCCTTCATTGCATCCACATGCGCGGCTGAAGTCATCGAATCCGATCTCTGCGTTTACGGCGGCACCAGCGGTGGCGTGGCGGCGGCGGTGCAGGGCGCGCGGATGGGGAAGTCGGTTGTGATTGCCGAGCCAGGTCGTCATCTCGGTGGCATGACGAGCGGTGGGCTGAGCGCGGTGGACATCGGCGATCCGCGCAGCGTGGGAGGCATTGCGCGGGAGTATTTCACGAAGCTGGCGGCGACGGTGGGTGTCACGCTGGCCTGGGACAAGGCTTTCAAAGGCGATGGTGGAGGTGGACCGGCCACGGGTGGCGCGTATGCCATCGAGCCGCACAAGGCGGAGCAGGTCTTCACGGACATGGCGAAGGAAGCGGGAGTGAAGGTGCATTTCGGAGCGCGACTGGCCTTAGTGAAGAAGGACGGCGCGCGCATCACCGAAATCGTCATGGAGAATGGCGATGCGTTTCGTGCGAAGGTCTTCATCGACACGAGTTACGAGGGCGATCTGATGGCGAAGGCTGGGGTGACTTACACGCTCATGCGTGAAGGCAATGCGAAGTATGGCGAGACGCTGAACGGCATTCATTACACGGAGAAATACATCCCGCGCACGAATCACCTCAAACCTGGGCCGCATGGCCGCGTGCCCGGCGGTCAGGGCGTGTGGGATCGTGATTTCCCGCTCGATCCGTATGTGGTGAAGGGCGATCCGAAGAGCGGACTGCTACCTCTCATCAACGAAGGCGATCCTGGCAAGCAAGGCGATCCAGCGCCGGGCGTGCAGGCGTATTGTTTCCGCCTTTGCCTGACGACAAATCCGGCGAACATGATCCCGATCACGCCGCCGTCGGATTACGATCCGAAGCGCTACGAGATCGTCGCTCGATTTATGGAGGCATGCCTCGCCATCGGCGATGACATGGACCTGCGCTGGTTCTCGAAGCACGATCCTCTGCCGAACGACAAGTGGGATTTTAATACGGCCACCTTTGGCGGCAATCTGCCCGGCGCGAGTCACGCATGGCCCGAGGCGAGCCACGCCGACCGCGAAAAGATCGCGAAGGATCACGAGAACTACCATCGCGGCCTGCTGCACTTCCTTGCCACCGACTCACGAGTGCCGGAAAAGGTGCGCAAAGACATGCAGCGCTTTGGTTTGCCGAAGGATGAGTTCACCGACAACGGAGGCTGGCCGCATCAAATCTATGTGCGCGAGGCCCGGCGCATGGTCAGCGACCTCGTGATGACCGAAAATCACACCTTTGGTCGGCAGGCGGTGCCGAAGTCGGTCGGCCTCGGCAGCTACGGCACCGACGTGCATGAAATCCGCCGCATCGTGAAGGACGGCGTGGTCACTCGCGAGGGCAAGGTCGCCACCGGTCGCGATGGCGCGCCGCCGTATGCCGTCGGCTACGACGCCATCGTGCCAAAGCGGAGCGAGTGTGAAAACTTGTTCGTCACCTTTGCCCTGAGCAGCAGCCACGTCGCCTTTGCCAGCATCCGCATGGAGCCGGTCTTCATGTGCACCAGCCAAAGCGCCGCCGCCGCGGCCTGTTTCGCCATGGATGACAAAGTCCCCGCACAAGAGGTGGACTACGCCAAGCTGAAGGCACGTCTGGAAAAGGATGGACAAGTTCTGACGTGGTCTGGCAAATAGAGCCATGAAGTTCGCGATCCTTTTTCTGCTTTCGCCTTTCGGCATTCTTCAGTCGTTATTCTCAGCGCAGCCGAATGTCGTGCTCATCCTCGCCGATGATCTCGGCTACAGTGATCTCGCCTGCTACGGCAGTGATTTTTATGAGACGCCGCATCTTGACCGGCTCGCGCGTGAGGGAATGAAGTTCACGCAGAACTACGCGGCCTGCACGGTCTGCTCGCCCACACGTTCCGCGTTGATGACGGGCAAATATCCCGCGCGCACTCATATCACCGACTGGATTCCAGGTCGCATGCCGGAGAATCCGAAGCTGCTCGTTCCCGAGTGGACGAAGTTTCTGCCGCTGGATGAAATCACGCTGGCCGAGGTCTTCAAAGCAGCAGGTTATGCCACGGCGAGCATCGGCAAGTGGCATCTCGGTGAAGGCGAGCATGTGCCGGAGAAGCAGGGCTTTGACGTGAACATCGCGGGCACAAATTCCGGCTCGCCGCCGAGCTACATCGCGCCGTGGAAGATTCCCACGCTCACCGAAGGCAAAGACGGCGATTACCTCACCGATCGTCTTGGCGAGGAGGCAGCCTCCTTTGTCGCTCGTAGCAAGGACAAGCCCTTCTTTCTCTACCTACCCCATTTCGCGGTGCATACGCCGGTTCAAGGTCGCCCCGATCTCGTGAAGAAATACGAGGCAAATCTCAAGCCCGGCCTCATGCACACCAACACGGGCTACGCGGCCATGATGGAGAGCCTGGACAGCGCTGTCGGTCGCGTGCTGGCCGCGCTGGAGGAAAACAAGCTCGAGGAGAACACCATCGTCATCTTCACCTCCGACAATGGCGGCCGTGTGCCCACCACGGCGAACAAATCGCTACGCGTCGGCAAAGGCTCGGCCTACGAGGGCGGTCTGCGCGTGCCACTGATCGTGCGCTGGCCTGGAGTTACGAAGCCCGGCAGCATCTCTGACAAGCCGACGATTACGATGGACGTGTTTCCCACGCTGCTCGAAATGACCGGCGTCCCGCCCGTGGCATCAAGCTCCACCACCGGCGCATCGGGCCGCGATGGTCTCAGCCTCGTGCCGTTGCTGCGCGGAAGCGGCACGATCAGCCGCGACGAGCTGTTCTGGCACTACCCGCACCATCAGCACTACCAACTCGGCGGTTCCATGCCCTTCGGTGCGATCCGCAGCGGCGATTTCAAGCTCATCGAGTTCTACAACGACATGCACGTCGAGCTTTATGATCTCAAAGCTGACCTCGGCGAGCAGCGCGACCTCGCAGCCGTGCAGCCGGACAAGGCGAAACAAATCCGTGACCGCCTCCATGCGTGGCGCAAAGAAGTCGGCGCTCAGATGCCGCTACCGAATCCGAACTACGATTCCTCGAAGCCCGAACACGTTCCCGCGCCGGTGAAAGGGAAGAAGAAAAAGCCTGTGCGCTGACTGCGCCAAAGCTCTTGTTGATGCCTGGGCATCAGGAATGTATGCCCAGTGATGGAACGCGACGCTTTGCCCCTGGACCGCCGATTGAGGCAGGAAACACTCTTTGCCCGCGAGCGTGTGTATCGCTTCGGCCAGCCGACTCCGATGGAGCGGCTCGTTTTGCCCGGATCTGCGCCTGGGCCGGAGATCTGGGTGAAGCGCGAGGATTTATCCCCCGTGAAGAGCTACAAATGGCGTGGCGCTTGCAATGCGATGGCGCAGCTCACACCGGAGCAGCGGGAGCGCGGCGTCGTCACCGCCTCCGCGGGCAATCACGCGCAGGGTGTGGCGCTCGCAGCGCGTGCGCTGGGCATTCACGCCCGTGTTTTCATGCCGCGCTCCACGCCGAAGGTGAAGCAGGACGCAGTGCGGCATCATGGCGGCGATTTCGTCCGCATCATGCTCGCTGGCGACAGCTATGATGAGGCGGTGATGGCCGCGCGCGAGGACGAGCGCATGAGCGGCGCGACGTATGTGCATGCCTATGACGACCTGCACGTCATGGCCGGGCAAGGCACGCTGGCAGACGAGGTGGTGCTCTCCGGCCACGGCCCGTTTGACGCCGCGTTTTTGCAAATCGGCGGAGGGGGCATGGCGTCCGCTGTGTCGAGCTGGCTGAAGACTTACTGGCCGAAGATCGAGATCGTCGGTGTCGAAGGCACGGGCCAGGCATCCATGAAAGCCGCGCTGGAAGGCGGCCGGCCCGTCGCGCTGCATGACCTCGACATTTTTTGTGATGGCACCGCTGTGCGAAAAGCGGGCGAGCTGCCCTTTGCCATCTGCAAGGACACGCTCGACCGCGTCATCACCGTCACGAATGCGGAGGTCAGCGCCGCCATCCGTGTGCTGTGGGAAACGCTTCGCTGCATCTCCGAGCCATCGGGTGCGATGGGCCTCGCCGCCGTGCTGCAAAACCGCGCCGCGCTGGCCGGGAAGCGCGTGCTCATCGTCATCACGGGGGCGAACATCGACTTCCTCCAGCTCGGTCTCATTGCGCAAAGCGAAGGCGCGGCCAGCACGGTGTCCCGCACGCTGCGCATCAACATCCCCGAGCGTCCCGGCGCGATGCTGTCGCTGCTCGACTCGTGTTTCGAGGGCCTGAACATCGCCGACTTTCAATACGGCCTGCATCATCCCGACGAGGCCTGGCCCGTCTTCACCGTCACCGCCGAAAGCGCCGCGAAACTCGCCGAACTGCCCGCGCGGCTCGATGCTGGCGGCTTCCGGTGGCAGGACCTCAGCGGTGCCGTCGATGTGGCCTTCCGCGCCATCCCGCTGCGCGGTGATCTGCTCACGCATCCGCTTTTCCTGCGCCTCGACTTCTACGAGCGCCCCGGCGCGCTGCATGACTTCCTCTCCCGCCTCATTCGCGACCGCGCCAGCCTCTGCTACTTCAACTACCGCCAGTCCGGCGAGCGCGTCGGACGAGCGCTCATTGGCCTCACGTTTCATGAAGCGGGTCAACGGGACGCTTTTCTCACCGATCTTCCCGAACAAGGCGAGGGGTATCGCTCGTGCAAAGCGGTCGAGGCGGATGTGTTGGCGAGAATGACGGCGTGAGGCGTTCTGAAGACGAAACCACGAGGGCGGTTCGGGAAAATCGCCGTTTTGGTCTGTCGCTTTCCCTGCTGGCGGTTTTTTCCGGCAGAACTACACTCGCACAGACGTTCCATTTTTATCATGTCCAACACCCTGGAAGCCCCCCCACCAGCCACGGCCAAGCCGCCCGAAAACACCGAGGCTGGAAACTACTTTGTCTCAAACTACCCGCCTTTTTCCTTCTGGAAGCCGGATCAGGTCCCCGTGGTCGAAGCCGTGATGCAGCGTCCCGCGCCCACGGACATCCCGCTCGGCATCTACTTCCACATCCCCTTCTGCCGGAAGCGCTGCCACTTCTGCTACTTCAAGGTCTATACCGACAAGAATGCCAGCGAGATCAAGGCCTACATCGACGCCGGGATGCGCGAGATGGAGCGCTACGCACAGACGCCCTACATCGCCGGGAGAAAGGCACACTTCGTCTATTTCGGCGGAGGCACTCCGAGCTACCTCAGCGTGCCGCAGCTCCGTGATCTCACGAGCCGCATGAAGGACCTCGTGAGCTGGGATGGCGCGGCGGAGGTCGCCTTTGAGGCCGAACCCGGCACGCTGAATGAAGTCAAACTCACCGGCATTCGCGAAGTCGGCGTCACCCGCCTCAGCCTCGGCGTGGAGAACTTCGACGACCACATCCTCGAGTCCAATGGCCGCGCTCACCGCAGCGGCGAGATCGACAAAGCCTACCACTTCGCCCGCACGCTCGGCTTTGAGCACATCAATATCGACCTCATCGCCGGGATGATGAACGAGACCGAGGAAAACTGGAAGGTCACCGTGCAAAAAGCCATCGACCTCGGCCCCGATGCCGTGACGATTTACCAGATGGAGGTGCCCTACAACACAACCATGTACCAGCAGATGAAGGCCGAGGGCAAAGTCACCGCCCCTGTCGCCGACTGGCCGACCAAGCGCCGCTGGGTCAGCTACGCCTTCGATGAATTTGTCAAAGCCGGCTACACCGTCACCAGTGCCTACACCGTGGTGAAGGACCCGCAGCGCATCAAATTCGTCTATCGCGATGCCCTCTGGGAAGGTTCCGACCTCCTGAGCTGCGGTGTGGCCTCCTTTGGCCACCTCGGCGGCGTGCATTATCAAAATCAGGCTGATGTCGGCCCCTACATGCAGGCCATCGATGCGGGCAAGCTCCCCATCTTCCGTGCCTACGAGACCAGCCACGAAGAGCGCTTTGTGCGTGAGTTCATCCTGAAGGTGAAGCTCGGCCACAGTGAGTTCGACTACTACCAGCAGAAGTTCGGCATGAACCCACGCCAGTTCTTCGCCCCACAGCTCGAATACCTCGCTGCGGAAGGTTTCGCTACGCTTACAGACACCTCCCTCACTCTCAGCCGCGAGGGTCTGCTCCAGGTGGACCGCCTGCTGCACGACTTCTTCCTGCCCCAGCATCGCCAGTATGCTCGCTACACTTGATGCGCCGACTCAATCGGCTCCCAGGCAGGATGAAGACATCCTCGCGCCACTGATCTTCTTCTATGGCATCGGCAGCACGCGCCCGCGTGTGACCTTTGTCCAGGCGGAGGAGCTCCCCGATCACGAGCGCCACCTGCTGGCCCATGATCGTGATATGACCCCGCACCTGCGCGACTTCCACGGTTGTGACATCGACCTCGATGTGGCCGCCCGTGCGCGCATCGGGAACTACCTCGTCCGCGCCTCCGTACTGCATCGCCGCAGCGATGGGAAGCCCATCGAGTTCGGAGCCATCGGCATCCATCTTGATCTCCTGCCCGAGGAGGCGCAAAAGCTCGTCCTCGAAGGCCGCGTGCCCTTTGGAGCCATCCTCGAGCGCTACGAAGTCCCGCACAGCAGCCACCCGCGCGGCTACTTCCGCATCGCCGTGGATCAGCGCCTCGCCGAGCTTCTCGGCGCCACCAGCGGCCAGATTCTTTTCGGCCGCTGCAACGAACTCCGCCACGGCTCCGGCCGAGTGCTGGCTGATGTGGTGGAGGTACTTCCGAGGGGGGCCTGATTTGCCTGCTTCAGTCCGTTTGTTTCCGTCCTTCGTCATTCCCATGCTCCGCTCACTCCTCTTTCTCTCCGCCCTCAGCCCGCTGCTCTCTGCCGAGCCCTTCCCCGCTCCCTTCAATTCTGAAAAAGTCTCCCCCATGCCTGCCGAG
>CAYMHJ010000246.1:0-9720 GCA_964390165.1 uncultured Prosthecobacter sp.
CCAGACTCGAAATACCTTCGATTTTGGTCCCTTGCTGGCTGACGATGCTGAGCAGCCGCAGCGCCAGCGCCTCGTCCAGAGCTTCATCAAAGAGCACGATCAATGGCTCGCGCGATCCTGCGGCAGGTGCCTGGAGAGTCCAATCCTGAGGCTCGGGGCATCCGCGATCCGGCGGACCGACCTTGAAGATCTTTTGATGGCCTGCCTTCAAAGGCTGGCCCTTCGCATCCGGCCAGCCGGCATCGATCTCTAGAGTGTATTGCCGCCCCTCTTGCAAAGCTGTGCCGAGATCCGCGCGCGGAGCCAGGCCCTGCTTGATGCGACCGGGATCGATGAACAAGGTCAGCCGCGTCATGCCGTGATTCCACATCTCCTGGTCGATCTCCAAAAACGGCTCATGCACCACTTCGCCGCTCTCTTTTCGGAGCCTGACATGCTGGTAGATGCCGCCGCCGCTCATGGGCGCAGAAAAGTGCAGGTAAAACTTCAGCGTGTTCTCCGGCAGCGAGGCGGCTTCGGGAGAAACATGCGTCACCTGCGCCGCCTCTCCAGGGGCTGGTTTATCCAGTCGATGGATGGCACTGAGCACCTTCGCCCCCGCAGGTCCGCCGTTTGGCAATGCCTCCGGGCGGAATACTGCCCGATAGCGAACCTCAGGCTGCAAAGGGAACAACGGTCTGAATACCAATCGCCCTTCCCGCCACTCGTATTGCCCTGCCATGGGCGGCAGATTCACATTCACGGCCATCTCGAACTGATCGGCATGCACTGGCATTAGCTTTTGCCATTCCTTCTGCGTCCACTCCTGACTCGCCAAGCCTGCATCCAGACCAACGCACTCCACCCGGACCAAGTTAGGCTGCCCCGGATCTGGCGTGATCCAATGCAGGGAAAGCCCAGCAGGCTGGTCAGCCGCCAGCGCGGAGATGACCAGGCATTGGCCGAGCCATGCTTTCCACGCCAGACTCATCAGGGCAGGCTCAGAGTCTCCAGATTCACGGACGTGCCAGCGCGGCGCAGAGTCAGCGCCAGCCCCGCATCAAACGTGTCCAGATGATCCACGCCTTCCCAGTTGATGGTTTCATAGGGTTGGCCTGCCACGCCGGTTTTCTCTGTGATCGCTTCCACTTTGTCGAGATTCTCCGTGCCGATCTTCATGATGCCGCGTTTGCTGTTCGCCATCAGCACAAACTGCTTCCCGCCCTTCTCATAGAGGATCATGTCCAGCGGCCGGTTGCCATTGCCGAGTTCGGCGATGGTCTTGCCACGGATCTTCGCCCCCGGACTCAGATCTTTCATGGGAATCTGCACCAGCGGCGTGCAGGTGTAGGCCGCGAGCAGCGATGGCTGACCTCCGATGCTGAAGGGCAGAAAAGTGCGCACCGGAGAGCGCGTCTCGAACTTGCCATGTGCCCCGTGGAAGATCTCCACGCCCGTGCCTTTCTCCACCTTTTGAAAAGGGAAGGGAATGGAGCGGAAAGACGAGGCAAACTCCTCGTTCGACAAGCCCGCCACCAGCAACTGCTCCTGGAAATAGGCGATGTCTGTGATGCTCTCCTGCCGCTGCCGACCATTCGTGGGTGCATCAGAAAGCTCCGCCCGCGAATGCATCACCCCATCCAGCGAGACGGGCTGGATCTCGCCCTTTTTCATCCACACGCGCCACCACCGACGCCGCATCCGGTCCTTTGCCGCGCGAGACAGCAAGATAGATGTTCTTCGACAGTGGATTCACCGCCACATCCTGGATCACCACCTGGTCCACACTCGTGCCGAGCAGGGCTGCCAGCTTTTGGTCGATGCCCTCCACCTTCACCTCACGTGTCTTCCCGGGCTTCGTGTCACCGGTCGCCAGCGCCACGACCGCCGCCGCCCGGCTGTCTCCGATGAAAAGCACGCCCGCAGGGCCAAAGGCAAGCTGCGTGGCGCTCTCCAGCTTCACGTTTCCCTTGGTCATACCTTTCTGCGCATCACCCGATGAGCCTGCAGCAGGCATGTTCCTGACATAAGCCTGATCTTCCGGGCTCAGTTGATCCAGCGCATACGGGACAACCCGCCCGTTTGCCATTTTCAGCATGACCTTGTCCCCCTGAAGGCCGGTCAATTCGGCAGAGATGGCCTGCCCCTTTTGATTCTTCCAAACACGGACCTCCGCACAGATCGGCAGAGCGAGACTGAAGGACACTGACAGCAGCACGAGATGTTTTTTCATAAGGTGTGACGTGATTCAGGGATGTTCTATCAGGAGCACGGAAGCGTCACAAGACAAATTCCCCCAGGCATCTTCCGCTCATTTGAGTTTGTTCTTGTGTCGACTGAGAGTTTTTTCAAAGTCCCTCTTCATGAAGCGCGGAGAGTTTTTGGAGCGTTGGAACTTGTCCTCATTGAAGCTCGGTCCGAGCTTCAGTGGAGGCGAGTTTTCCCCGGGTGAAGCAGACAAAGCCGCTGCCTGGGAACTCCATGTGGAGCTTCTTACCCGGATAACCACCCAAGGCATGCCTGTGGAGCATGGCGATGAAAAGACCGCGCTCGAGAGCGTCTTCGCCATCTTCGGCCTCACGCATGAAATTCTCCGCAAGCATGGACCCGGCAGCAACGAGTTCGCCAAATTAGCCATCCCGGTGGTGAACCAGATCATCCGTCCCTTCACAGCAAAGTGGCACAAACTCTCCCTGAGCGGCGCTTTCGACATCCCCGCACGCTGTCAGGAATTTCGTGCAGACCTGTCCACTCTCCAGCCACCTTCCGCGCTACAACCAAGTCCTGGCCGACATGGCCGGGGTGGAAGATATGACCGACCTTGAGACACACTCATCCTAAAGTAACCCTAAACTGACTTACCCCTATGGCCCTCTACGCCTTTGACGGAACTTGGAACGAGCCTGATTATGATTTTACTGACAGTGAAGATTCCAACACGAACGTCTTTCGCTTCGCTCAAATGTATGGCGAGATCACGGGGTCGGATACTTCAGCACTCAAAGCGCAATATAAAGCCGGAGTTGGCACCCGTTTTGGGAAGGCCGGGAAAGTCATCGGAGGACTCACTGGAGCTGGAGGCAGGGAGCGAGTCGAGGAGATGCTGGAACAATGTGCCGCCCAGTTCTCAGCAGGTGACACCACAGTGAACATTATTGGCTTCAGCCGGGGCGCGGCCCTGGCGCTTCATTTTGCCAACAAGCTCGCTGACGGCGTCAAGGTCAATGGAGCACGTCTCAAGGCTGAGAAGATTCGCTTTCTAGGGCTATGGGATACTGTGCCTGCTTTTGGCATTCCAGGAGCCATCATCGACTGGGCAAAGGACATGAACATTGGTTGGGAGCTGGATCTGCCACCTAACGTCCAGCACTGCTCCCACGCGCTGGCGCGTCATGAGCGGAGGCAGGCGTTTGATGTGCATCGGCTGGACCCCCGGCATAAACATCCCCATGTGCATGAAATTTGGTTTCGCGGCGTGCATAGTGACATCGGCGGAGGCAATGGAAACAAGGGGCTCAATGCCATAGCTCTGCGCTGGATGATGGAAGAGGCCGCGCGTGCAGGCATAGGCTTCACAGACCAGCAAATGGCAGCCATCCAGGAGGAGGAAAAGCCAGGGGCGGCCATTCGGGAGAAAATAGACAAGTTCGACCGCATCGACCGCACTTTTTATGAGCATGATGCGCTTCATGAAACTGCTGCCCGCAGGCTGGCAGTCGGTGAATCAAAGTCCGTCACGGTGGATTCACGGGTGATCTATGATTTTTCCGGACTCGTCCTGGAACAGGGAGCGAGTTATAACTTCTTCCCGGACTCTGCGGGAAGATGGTCAGACGCCTCCATTCATTGTGACGCCTCAGGCTGGCCTGATGATTTGAGTCGGAATGAAGGCGTGTGGGAGAAAATCAAAGCCGGTGTCCTTCAGTCAGGACTTGTGGGCCTTCTGCGAAGAGTTCGCGCGGCCAACTGGTTTGAACTCTGCGCTTGTCCTGGTTTTGACGATGACTTTGCCTTCCCTGTCGGCAAAGGGCAGCATTCAGCCACGCCATGGCAGTGCCTGCGGACAGCGCCGCTGACCTTCTTTGCCAATGATGCACTGCATCCGGTCAATCAATACCGAAACAACACTGGCAGCCTGAATGTGACCGTGACTCGCGTCTCGTGAACTGCGATCAGCCAGATCCTCCTTCCCTGGGTGCAGAGGCATCACTCATCGGCCCGGAAGACGGTCACCCGCGCTGTCTGTGAAGAATGTGACCCCCACTGCTCTGCTACGCCCTGGCGCATTTCTTGATCATGGCGCAGCACTATCAGGAGTTCCCAATGATGCTCTACTTCGCCGCCACATCTTCTGAATAGGGCGTGTAGTATTCGATGTAGCCGATCATCATTTCATCGAAGGTCTGCTGGCCCCAGCGGACGGTTTTCGTGGGGTCGGGATTGGCGGGGTTTTGGTCGCTGTTGTCAAAAATGGCGGTGGTCTTGACCTTGCTGCCGCGCGGGATGAGGCGGGGCTGGGCGTAGTTGTAGCGGAGCTGCCAGTTGAAGTCGTAGCGGGGGATGTCGAGCAGGACTTCGTGGCTGCCGTCGGGCTTGGTGACTTCGAATTTGTAGGCTTTCCCGCGTACATGCATGTGGGCCATGTAGGCCATGACGTTCATGTCAAAGGGGACGGTCTGCTCTTTGACTTCCACATGGTTGGCGGCACCGGCCGGGATTTTGATGCGCGGGTTCGCGACGGCGGCGGTGTGGACGATGTAGCGGGGTTTTTCTTTGGCGAAGTGGAGGCCGATCTTGAGCTGATCCTGCGTGGCTTTGCCGTTCGGGGTGTAATGGATCTGGAAGCTGATCGTGGCGCCAGCGGGCAGTTTTTTGGCGAAGCCCTCCGGCCATTGATTGTGTGTATTTCCAGGAACGTAGGCGGCCCAGTATCCTTCGGCACCTTCTCCCCGGTCCCGTGCTTTGCTGCCTTTTTTGTGAACCTGCACGATGACATGATGCACGACGCTCGGGTCGGTGGGCAGGATCTCATAACCGCTCACCCAGCGATCTTCGGGGAAGTCGGTGGCGGCGGTGAGAAACTGGTAGGGCATGGTGCCTTCCGCCTTGATGGAGACGGCACGCGGGAGCTGCACGATGGCATCGGGCTCGCCGAGAACCCATTGCTCGGGGAAGATGAGCTTCGCGGGGGCATCGGTGGCATTGCCCTTCGGGCGATCGCTGGCGAGCCAGGTTAGGAGGTCGCTTTTATCCTGTTTGGAAAGGGAGCAGTCATTGATCCACAGCGTGTCCTGACCGGCGGGTGGCTCGGCGGCGAACCATGGTGGCATGACACCGCGCTCGACCTGCTTGCGGATCATGCCGGCGTTTTCGATCACGTCTTCGTAGCTCTCCAGGCTGAATGGGGCCACGCTGCCCTGGCGGTGACATTCGAGGCAGTTTGCCTGCATGATGCGCTGGATTTGGTGGTGGTAGGTGATGTCTGTTTTGGCGACTGTGGCCTGCTTTTTCAAATCCAAGGCGCAGCCCGGTGCGGTGGTAGCGGCGATTTTAGGAGCGGTGCTGGCGAGCATGGACGCCATAGCATCACGCAGGTAGGTCTTGGTGGGCTGATCCTTGGCATAACCGAGGCCGTATTGGTCATTGATGGCTCCGCGGTAGGTGAGTGTTCGAGCGCTGTCGATGAGGAAGACCTCGGTCGTGGTCGTGGCGGCGAGCGTGGCGGTGATGAGCCCGTCCTTATCATGAACGACGTGTGTTTTCAGCGCGTGGGTGCTGACAAATTTTTGGATGTCTTCCGCAGTTTCGGCGGCGACGGGGCAGACGAGGATCATCCGCAAATGCTGCGCGGCGGCGTCTTTTTCCAGGCGGGCGAGTTCGGGGCCGAGCTTGCCGCTGATGGGGCAGGTGGCGCCGAAGAAGGCGAGGACCACTCCTTTGCCGCCGGCGAGATGGGCACTGAGTTTTTTCTCACCGAGGCTGAAATCATCAACGAGATGCCCGACACCGTGGTCGCTGCCTTTGAGAATGAGCGGGGCCTCGGTCAGGGCTTCGGTTTTAGGTTCATCGGCAGGTGTAGCAGGACTTTCGGGAGCGCCGGGGACACGTGGGATGGCCTCTCCGCGTGCTTTCATCTGGGCCACGACGCTGTCAGCTTCTTCGAAGGTGATGCTGCCATCACCGTTGGTATCGAGCCGGTTGAACCACTGTTTTTTTGGCATCTCTTCGGCGGTGAGCTTGCCGTCTTTGTTTTTGTCGAGGTAGTCGAAGAGGCGCCTGTCTCCCGTGCCGGATGATGTCGGCGCTGCTTCGGAGATCTTTTGGCGCAGGGCCTTGGCGGCTTCGATCAAAGTGAGCTTGCCATCGCCATCGAGATCGAGCTTTGGCAGGATGGGAGCGGCCTGCATTTCATCGCCGGAGATCTCGCCGTCCATATTCGAGTCATAAGCATCGAAGCGGGCCTTCAGATCAGTGGTCTGGGCGCGCACGATCAGGGTAAAGGCAGCCACAGCGAGGGCGGAGGTGAGGAGCATAATGCGTTTCATGAAGCAGCAGTGGGTGAGGCGGCGCGGGGGATTGTATGACACGAATCCCAGCGGCGCACAGAAACCTCGGGGCAGGGGTTTGGTTGCTCGTGTGACCGTCTTCAATTCAGCGGTTGCACAGTTGCCCGGACGTGGCTTTGAAGTGCGCCATGCCAGCCGACGCCGAATTCCAACCCCAGTACCCCATCCTCTGCCGCGTCACGCCGTGGTACTTCCGGCGCATGGGCATGATGGCGGCGATGCTGGCCGCTTTTGGATTGTATTTTATTTATGATGGCAAGTTTGGTTACCCGGCCGCCAATAAAATCGCCGATAAAAAGACCTGGTTCGACGAGGTGGTGCTGAAGACTTTCGACGAGGCGAAGTCTGCCGGGAATCTCGGACTCTGGATCGAGAACGCCAGCCAGCAGGGCTGGCCCACGGGGCACGATGGAGAAC
The DNA here is from genome assembly GCA_964390165.1 of uncultured Prosthecobacter sp. Taxonomy (GTDB): domain Bacteria; phylum Verrucomicrobiota; class Verrucomicrobiia; order Verrucomicrobiales; family Verrucomicrobiaceae; genus Prosthecobacter. The sequence continues at coordinate 6,963 of CAYMHJ010000246.1, forward strand.
CGCCGCGCTGGGTCTCCTATGCGGCGCAGAATGGCTGGCCTGAGAAACCGCACCGCTACACGGAAAAAGAAATCCACGAACAATTCTGGTGGGGCGGCGGCACCCTGCTGGCCGCCCTCTATGTTGGTGGGCTGATTTTGCTGAACAAAAACAAGGTGCTGCTCGGTCAGGAGGATCACTTTATCTCTCCAGAGGGGAGGAAAGTGCTCTTCTCCGAGGTCTTCCGTGTGGACAAGCGTCCCTGGGACAACAAGGGCCTCGCCTACGTCTGGCACCGCCCTGGCGGAGGTGCCGAGCAAAGGGTGATCATCGACGATCTCAAATACGATGGCGCGGTGCGTGTGCTGGAGCAGCTCCTTGCGAACTTTAAAGGCGAATTGATCGAGAAAGTGCTTCCCGAGGAAAATGCCCCCGGCTCCGCCCCTGCCGATTTGTCCTGATTCCCTCATAAACAGGCATTATCAGCACTGCCAAAAATCCAAGAATTCGCCCTTGCCAAAGGGGAACGAGCCGCTACCTCTCCGCCGCACATCCCCCACCCCACTATGGCAGACAACATCCAAGACAAAGTCCGTGACATCATCGTCGAACAGCTCGGCGTAAACCCTGAACAGGTGACGCTGGAAGCCAAATTCATCGAAGATCTCGGAGCTGACTCCCTCGACACTGTTGAGCTGGTCATGGCCTTCGAAGAAGAGTTCGGCATCGACGTTCCTGATGAAGAGGCTGAAAAGCTTCTCTCTGTGGGTGACGTCGTTCGTTACGTCGAAGAAAACGCCGAATAATCGGTTTCTCTCGAATCAAAACCATTTCAAAAAAGCAGGCGGGAAACCGCCTGCTTTTTCGTTTTATCCTCTCTCAGCCGCGCCCTGCCTCATGACCTTTTCCAATCCATGGTTCGCCACTTCCGTGATCGGTCTGCTGGCCGTCTTTCATCTCGAACTCATCGCCCTCCTGCTGAATCTCGCCCGTCTCGGCAGACCCATCCCGGCCATGCTGGCAGAGGTCTTCCCCGAAGACACGAGGGAAAAACTCCAGGAATACATCACGGACAGCGCACGCGTGGACTTCACCCGGGATGCGGCGGCCCTGGTCGTGCTCGTGGCCTTTTGGTGGGGTGGTGGATTCGGCGTTTTGCAGACCAGGGTGGAGCTTCTCGGCTACAGCCCAGTGACCACTGGCGTCATCGTGCTCGCCGTCATCATGCTGGTGCAGACCTGGCTGAGTCTGCCTTTTTCGATTTGGGACACCTTTGGCGTCGAGGCGAAGCACGGATTCAACCGCACCACGGTCGGCACCTTCATCGGCGATCATTTCAAGAGCCTCGGCCTCATGGCCGTCATTGGTTTGCCCGTCGCCTGGGTGATCGTCTGGTTCTTCCACACTCAGCCACTCGCGCCGCTCTACACCTGGCTTTTTCTGGCCGGATTCAGCGTGCTGATGACCTTCCTCTCGCCGCGTCTCCTGATGCCGATCTTCCTCAAATTCACACCGCTGGAGGATGGCGCGCTGCGTGAGGCCATCCTCGCCCTCGCCCAGAAACTCGATTTCCCGGTGAAGGAAGTCAGCATCGTCGATGGCTCCCGCCGCTCTTCCAAAGCGAACGCCTTCTTTGCCGGATTCGGCAAAACGCGTCGCATCGCCCTCTTCGACACTCTTTTGCAAAACCACACGCAGGAGGAGATCGTCGCCATCCTGGCCCACGAGATCGGGCACAACAAATGCCGCCACGTCCCCGTCCACATGGCGCTCGGGCTCGTCGAGATGGGCATCATGCTCACCATCCTCGGCTGGGTGCTGAAATCGCCCGGCTTCTTCGCTGCCTTCGGCGTCCAGGGCACGCCGGTCGGCATGGGCCTCGTGCTTTTGGGTATCCTCTATCGACCGCTGGGCATCCTCACCGGCCTGCTCGGGCTCGCCGTCAGCCGCAGGCATGAGTTCCAGGCCGATGCCTACGCTGTCAAAGCGGTCGGCGGCCCGCAGCCCATGATCTCCGGTTTGAAAAAGCTCTCCCACGACCACCTCGCGCATCCTCAGCCGCATCCGCTCACCGTCCTGCTTCACTACAGCCACCCGCCCATCGGGGAGCGGCTGGCGGCACTGGAGGCGCAGCGTTGAGCCGGGCACTGGTGCCACGCTTGACCCCTCCGCCTCCCTCGCCATTCTCCGCGCCCGCTTTCCCGCCCATGTCCGCCGTCCCCACCGCCGCCCAGATCCGCTCCACCTTCCTCGATTTCTTCAAGTCGAAGCAGCACACCATCGTCCCCAGTGACAACGTGGGCTACACCAGCCGCGACGGCGCACGCATCTTTACCAATGCGGGCATGAACCAGTTCGTCCCCATCTTCCTCGGTGAGCGCAGCGCGGACGTGGACACCTGGCCCGGCGTGCTGAGCAAAGGCCTGCCCACCCGTGCCGCCGACACGCAGAAGTGCATCCGCGCTGGCGGCAAGCACAACGACCTCGAAGACGTGGGCCTCGACACCTACCACCACACCTTCTTCGAGATGCTTGGGAACTGGTCCTTCGGCGACTACTTCAAAAAAGAGGCCATCTCCTGGTCCTGGGAGCTCATCGTCGAGCGCTTCAAATTCCCGCCGAGCCGCGTTTTTGCGACCATCTACCAGCCGAACAAGGAAAAAGGCGACCCCGCCGACCGCGACGAGGAAAGCTGGAACCTCTGGGCCGAAAAATTCCGCGCCGTCGGCCTCGATCCCGACATCCACATCGTCAACGGCAACAAGAAGGACAACTTCTG
>CAYMHJ010000247.1:0-9651 GCA_964390165.1 uncultured Prosthecobacter sp.
CGAGGCTCAGCGGGCCGGTGCCCGAGTTGGCGACGGTGAAGGTCTGGAAGAGATCCAGCCCCACCTCCGTGGTGCCGAAAGCCTGGCTGCCCGCATCCGGGATGTCCACCGCCAGCGAGTTCGCGATGGCGATCTCGGGGACGGCTGGAGTGTCACCTGAGTTGCTAAACGTCACCGTGATAGTCTGACTGGAAGCTCCACAAGTGGCTGAATTAACGCCACCCCAATTTTGGTTGTTAATTTGTGGTCGGACGACATAGCCTGGAGATGGGCAACTGCAAACATTGGTAGAAGAACCCGTATTGGCATTGAGTTCGACGGCTTGTAGCCCATCCCCGGAAACGCAACCGATACCTACATTCCAAGTCACCGATCCTGTGTAGTAGCTGAAAGGCACCCGATTCTGCATCGAAATCACCATTTGCTGAACACGTACACTATCGGTCAAGCTGCGGCCAACAGGGTCGTTGGAGCCGCTGATGGTGACTGTGTCATATTCTGCTGAATTAAGACCTGCAATGAAATTCTCCCAGGCGATGCCTTGAGGCGTAGATACGCTCGAAATAGCCCCCCCCAGTGAAGGACTGGGAATAGATAGCTGTGCCTGCCACGGCTTGCTGATCTGCAAATGCGATCATGCAAGCGATCACCAGACACCAACGCACGAACGGTATATTACGGGTAACGTAGGAGTAAGCGCCGGGAAGAATGTGCGGATGATAGTTGGTTTTCATGGGAGAGGTTGCTGTTATGGCCGTTAGAGCGGTGGAGAAAAGATAAATAAATTAAAAAGCTTAAAATAAACATCATCGCACCATTTCGATAGAAGCGGCATGCCTCTGCCCCATCCAAAATAGGGCGAATGGGTCTCCGATGAGACTTCTTCCAACCTTTTCTGGCCCGTGCTGGCCATCATGCCGCCCACCCACCAGATCCAGAGCTACAGTCAAAGCCCGAGACCGCAACTCTGCCAGCCCGTCCTGCCTGTCTGTTTGAATGGGTGTGTGGCCGGATTGATGTGCCAAGGGCACCAACCTCCTCAGCCCAGGGCGACAGCCCTGGGGTTTACCACCGCACCGCGTTTGCTTTCCCAGAGCTCACCCCGACCCTCTCCCCGGAAGGAGGGCCAGTATGGTGGCCTGCTGCCTGAGTCTGCTGAAACAAAAGACAAGGCACGCGCGGCGGATGCGGCAGCGTGTCGGGGTTTTGCTGGGATTTGACCGGGGCGGGCTTTGAATGTTTGCGCGATGGGCGGGCGGATGCTCCAGTACGGGCGATGCCTCCCCCACGCTGCTTTTTCCCTCTCCTGACTGTGTGCCTGCTGGCTGCGCCGCTGTGTGCGGCGGTGAAGTCCACGAAGAAGGGTGGGGTGAGTGCGGCGGGGAAGCCGAACGTACTTTTCATCATCGCGGATGATCTGCGGGACTATGTGGGCTGGATGGGCGGGCACCCGCAGGCGCAGACGCCGAACATGGACCGGCTGGCGGGGCTGGGGATGCGGTTCACGAATGCGCACTGCAATTTCGCGCTGTGCAATCCCTCGCGGACCTCTCTGCTGACGGGGATGCTGCCATCGAGCAGCGGGGTCTTCGGCAATGAACAGGACTGGCGGCGGAGTGTGCAGGTGGCGGGAAAGCCGACGATGCCGGAGCATTTCAAAGGGGCGGGCTATGCGACGGCGGCGGCGGGGAAGGTCTTCCACGCTAACCATGGGGGGCCGGAGGGGCGGCTGACGGGCTGGCATGGCGGGCGGCGTGGCTTTGAGCTGGACGGGGCCTGGGATGTGAGATTTCCGGAGGCGGGGACGCAGATCCCGGATCTGCCGGTGCATACGGGGCAGAACTTCAATGGAATGAACATCTGGCACTGGGACTGGGGCCAGATCGATGTGCCGGACGAGCTGACGGATGACGGGGCGGTGGTGGCCTGGGCTTCGGATCGACTGCGGAAGAAGAGCAGCAAGCCTTTCTTTATGACGGTGGGGCTGTACCGGCCGCACTCGCCCTGGTATGTGCCGAAGGCGTACTTTGACAGGTTCCCGCTGGAGTCGATCCAACTGCCGGAGGTGAAGGCGGATGATTTGGCGGATGTGCCCGCCTTTGCCAAAGGCCACGACAAGGCGGGGAGTCACCACGATGAGATCGTGAAGCGCGGGAAGTGGAAGGAGGCGGTGCAGGCCTATCTGGCGAATGTGGCCTTTTGTGATGCGATGCTGGGCCGGGTGCTGGAGGCGCTGGAGGCGGGGCCGAATGCGAAGAATACGATCGTGGTCTTTACCTCAGACCATGGCTGGTATCTGGGGGAGAAGAATCTGTGGCATAAGGGGAGGCTGTGGGAGGTGGCGACACGGGTGCCGTTTTGCATCGTGGCACCGGGGGTGACGAAGGCGGACTCGGTGAGCACGGAGCCGGTATCGCTGATCGATATCTACCCGACGCTATGCGAGCTGACGAAGACAAAGGCACCGGGGCATCTTGACGGGACGAGTCTGGTGCCGCTGCTGCGTGATCCGGGGGCGAAGAGCCCGCGCCCGGCGATCACGGTGATGGGCGGCGGGGCGGAGGTGAGCTATGCGGCGCGGACGGAGCAGTGGCGCTACATCCGCTATGCGGACGGTAGCGAGGAGCTGTACGATCATGCGACTGACCCCCATGAGTGGACAAATGTGGCGGCGGTGCCGGCGAATGCGGTGCTGAAGAAGGACATCGGGGAATTCTTCCCGACGGAGTTCAAGAGGGCGTCGCGGCCGGTGGATGAGATCGCCACGGCACCGAGCCCGGATGGATCGATCCATCTGAAGCTGCAGCCTGGGGATGAGCTGACGGCGGCGGAGGCACCGGAGATCACCGGGCGTGGGATGTTCATCGAGGTCTCCTTTGACTATGATGCAAGGGTGGACGGGGACAGTACGCTGATCAGCCAGGGGGATGCGCGGCTGGGCTATGCGCTGCATCTGGTGGCGGGAAAGCCGACGCTGAGTGTCTTTAAAGACGGGGTGGCGACCTCCGTGGTGGGGGACGGTCTGCAAAAGGGAGTCTGCCATGTGCGAGCTGGGATGGATGCCGATGGCCTGATGTCCCTGGCAGTGCCGGGACGGAGTGAGATGCTGGGGAATGCGCCGTATGCGGAGGGGTTCCCGGCGCAGCCAAAGGCGGGCCTCGGGGTGGGGCGGAGCTTCGGTCCGCTGACTGTGAAGGAGTTTCCCAACAGCACGCCTTTCGACGGTGTGGTTCACCGCTTGCGCGTGACGATCCTCCCGCCGAAGGAAGAGGTGGCCAGGCCGCTGCCTGCCACGAATTAACCCCGCCCCCGCCCCTGCCATGCGCGCCCGCATCATCAAAGACTTCCGCTTCGAAGCCGCTCAAACGCTGCCGAATCTGCCCTGTGATCACAAGTGTACGAAGATGCACGGGCACAGCTTCAAGGTGGAGATCGCCGTCGATGGGGAGGTGAATCCGGCCATCGGCTGGGTCTATGATCACGCGGAGATCAGCCGGGCCATGAAGCCACTGCTGGAGCTGCTGGATCACAGCTACCTGAATGAAATCGACGGGCTGGAGAACCCGACGATCGAGTACATGGCTGCCTGGCTGTGGAAGAAGCTGGCGCCGCAGCTCCCCGGCCTGGCGGAGATCACGATCTACGAGACGCCGAGCGCACGCTGCGTGTTCCGCGGGGAGTTCTGATCACGAGATCACTCGACCACATCGCCCACTAGCAGGAGCGCGCCGGGGAAGATATTGGTGCCGTCGAAGCGCTCCGGCTTGTCGATGGTGTTTTTGTTCTTGGCGAGGATGGCGGCTTTGTCGGGCTGGTCGGGATGGATCTCGATTTTGACGGTATGCACGCTGTCGGTGAGGCCATCGCCGATCATGAGGGTGGAGAGGCGGTGGTAGGTGCAGTAGGCATCGAAGCGTGGGACGATGCGGGCGGGCTGGTCGTCGAGCGTGACGATGACTTGGCCGCAGTCGGGTCCGACGAGGTCATAGAGCGCGCAGCGGGTGCCTTTGAACTTGAAGTTGATGGTTTCACCAGGCTTCGAGCCGGTGTGGAGCTGGGGCAGGCGGGCGGCCCAGCGTTTGCCGAAGGGGTCTGTTTTCACATCCACGGCGGTGATGCCGCTGGAGAGCTGGGTGGCGGTGATGGGGATGAGCTTGGCGTTCTCGTAGTTCTTGGGATTCAAAGCCGCAGAGAGGGCGTGAGTGGCAGGTTTGCCAGAGGCGCTGGCGATGGGGCCGAGCGAACGAACGATGGCGGCGAGGTAGAGCTCGTGGCCGGTCTCGACATGTGGATGGACGCTGTCGGGTGCGAAAACGAACTTGTCGCCGAGCGCTTTCTTTTCGTCGTCGGTCTTCGGGAGTTTGGCTTTCCATTCAAGTTTGCCGGCTTTTGCGAGGTTCGCGACTTCCATGCCCATGTGGATGGTGGGGATGCCGTAGTGGTGGGCGACGCTTTCCATGGCGCTGGCGCTGCGCTGGAATTTGCCGTCGAGCATGGCGGGCACGAGGGCCTCGGTGATGGTATAGACGAAGCAGATGTCGCACTCTGGGAGGGCGCGCCAGGTCTGGCGGACGATGCCCTCCATGCAGCGGATGATTTGCTCCGGCTGCGCTCCGCCATCATTGACGGCGAACTCGACGAAGAGAAGGTCGGGCTTTTGATCAAGCATGTCCTGTTTGAGACGGCAGACGCCGAGGTCGGAACCGGTGCCGCCGATGGCGGCATTGATCTCGCTGAGCTTGGCCTGCGGGTAGGTTTTCTGGAAATGGGCGAGCGTTTTGACGCGCCATCCAGGCTGCGCGGTGATGCTGCCGCCGAAGTAGCCGATCTTCAGCTCTGCACCGGGCTGGCTGACCTTGTGCAGGAAGTTCGGCAGGCCGGCGCGGGGGCGGCATTCCTGGGCGGCGACGAGGGGGAACTCTGACTCGGCAGCCGTGAGAGAGGTGACGGCAAACAGGCAGAGAAAAGCGGTGCAAAGAGCGGTTGGCATGGCGGGGCTGGCTCTTTCGGTGACGAATTCTTTTCAGCAAATCTTTTTCCGAGGCTTGCCATCCTTCAGGCAGTCACCTACAAAATCGCGTTCTCCCCAATAAATATGAGCGCTGACTTCTCCACTCCCCAAATCCCCGCCCTCGGCATCATGGAACCCCTCGGTGACGAGGACCGTGACATCCTCAGCGGCTACGGCGAATTCCGTCCCGTACAGCCCGGCAGCCATTTGATCGAGGAAGGCAGCGTGCAGACGAGCCTTTATTTCATTATCAGCGGCAAGCTCCACGCCACCGCCATGCGCGGCGGTCACAAGGTCTTGCTCGGCAGCGTCGGCACCGGCGAGACCGTGGGCGAGATCAATCTGCTCGATCCCTCCGCCGCCAGCGCCACGGTCACTGCAGTCGAGTTCAGCCAGATCTGGTGCATCGACTCGAAGAGCCTCGAATCTTACATCAACGAGTATCCCCGCCCAGCAGCGTGGCTGCTCATCGGCGTCGGCAAGACCATCGCCCGTCGTCTGCGCTCCGTGAACGAGAAGATCGCGAGCTTCTACGGTGGTTGATTTTTTGGCCTTGGGGATGTCGTGGACTGGCATCCACTGGCATCCTTTCGGGCTAGTTGGATGGGATCGGGAATTCTTCTTCCTCGATTCCCGCGGTGGCCTCCCATTGTCCCGTCTTGTGATCTCGATCAAGTCGCAGCCAGAGATCGACAAAACCACCGATCAGCATAAGATGAAGCTCATCGGTGTCCATGCGGCCATACTGAGGATCGAACACCGCTACCTCTGGGGCGGTATCAGGCATCCTATACCCCCACATGATTCCGCCGGTTGGGACCGTTGGGGCAGTTCGCTCAGCATACTTGATCAAGGCAGCAACGTTCTTTGCGGTAATCCTGCCACGCGCCTCGGCCACCATCAGCTTATGGCTCCACGTCATCCAGCCAATGGCAACGACAGGGATTGTCAGCACAATGATCCCCAGACTGATCAACACGCGCTGCCATGTCTTGAGCTTGGTGCTGCGGTTGGGCGAGTTCATGGCGGGTTACCGGCTCAGCATCATCCTCAATCGCTGCGCATCGGCGAAGCCAGGATCAATGGCGATGGCGCGGCTGGCAGCCTCTAGCGCTTCGGGTTTCTGGCCGAGTTGGGCGTGGATGGTGGCGCGGGCGTAAGGGATGGAGGGATCGCCGGGCTCGGCGGACTCGCCTTGTTTGAGGGCGGCGATGGCTTCGGCGGTCTGGCCTTGTTGATTGAGGGCGAGGCCGAGATTGTACCATGCTCGGGCGAAACGTGGCTGCACGCGCACGCATTCGCGGAGAGCGGCGACAGTGGCGGGTAGATCGCCGGTTTCGCTGAGGGCGAGACCGAGTTCGTAATGATACTGCGCTTCGTTCGGCGCGAGTTTGATGGCATCTCGCAGCTTCTGAATGGTCTGCGCGGTGTTCCCTGCGGTGCTGTGCAGGAGCGCGAGATCATGATGGAAGGGCGGTGAGTTCGGGTCCCACTGGATCGCGGTTTCCATGTGCTTGATGGCACTTGGAAGATCACGCCGCGCATAGTGCCACTGGCCGAGCTGCATCTGGCCGCTGGGCTGGTCGGCATTGAGCTGGAGCATGTGCTGCATGTCCTTGGCAGCAGCGGAGCTGAGGTCGATGGAATCACGCAGCGCCCACGCAGCGGTGACTCGCACGCTGCGGGCAGGATCGGTGAGGAGCTTCTCCAGATCACTGCGCACACCTGGAGCTTGCAGCGCAGGCTCGAGCGTGCGGGCAGCGGATTGGCGGACGAGTGGATGCGTGTGCTGGAGCTGCTTTTGCAAAGCACTGATCACGGGTGGCTCCGTGGCCCAACGGTCGAGCACGAGACTGGCGCTGGCTTTCCAGTGTGGGATTTCATCCGTATCGAGCAGGGCGATGAGTCCGTCGCGTGCGGATGGATCGCCCTGACGGGCTTTGGCGATAAGGGTGGCGCGTGTCCGCGTCTTGCGGTTCATCTTTTCACCCCACCACTTCTCCGTCGCAGCGAGCGACCATTCGGTGTCTTTGTCCGTGTGGCATTTGTTGCAGGCGTTCGGGATGCCGAACTGCTTGGTCAGCAGCGGATCAGGGATGGTGAAGCCGTGATCGTGACGCGGGTGCCGCTGCATGTAGGTGGTCTGCGGCATGTGGCAGTTGATGCATTGATTGCCAGTGCTGTCAGCTCTGTGGAAGCTGTGGGCCTCGGCCGCAAGGACGGGTGCATTCGGGAAGCCTCCAGCGGTATGGCAGCGCACGCAGAGTTGGTTGCCGGGGAGGATGGGCTTCATGCTGTGCATGTCGTGGCAGTCCATGCAGCGGACGCCGGCGTGATACATGCGGCTGCTGAGGAAGCTGGAGAACTCGTAGTTCTCATCGCGGATCTGGCCGTCGGGATAGTAGATGTCTCCGCCGTCGGTGATGGTGAGCAGGTAGTGATCGAAAAAGGACTCGCCGGGCACGAAGTCGCCGGTGATCTCGCCGCGTCGCGCATGGCAGCCGGCGCAGTTGTCGATGTGCTGATCCCGCGTCCAGCCGGACTTGATGGCGGGGTTTTGAACATGGGCTTTCATGGGTCCGTGGCAGGACTCGCAGCTCACCGTCATCTCGGCCATGGAGGTGTGGTAGGCGTCCGTGGCGGTGTCGTAGTTTTTGCGCACGCGGGTGTTGTGGCAGCTCGCGCACATCTGATTCCAGATCATGCCGCGTCCGGTCCAGTGGCCCCACTCGCCGGGCTTGCGGTCTTCATTGCCATACACGTTGAACCAGTCGCCCTGCTTCGGATCAAAGCAGGCTTCCATGGCATGAAGTGCGCCGCGCGGTCCCTCGACGAGGTATTGCCGCAGCGGCGCATGACCGATGACGCGCTTCACGGGGTAGGGCGTGGTCTTGTTATCGAAGCCGAGTGACACGACCTCGAAGCCATCGCCCGACTTGCGTGCTTCGGTCGTTTGCGTGCCGTGCTTGAAGGCCTTCGGCGGCTGGAAGGCAGCGAGATCGAGTTCATCATTGGGCAGACGTTCGGCGAGTCCATGATGGGAGCTTTTCCACTTCTCAAACTCCACTGCATGACAGGCGCGGCAGGACTCCGAGCCCGCGTATTGGGCGAAGGTGGCCTTTTCATCCGGCATCACAAAGGCCTCAACCGGCTTCGGAGGTGGCAACGGCACAGGGGTGTAGTTTGGCGCAGGCCAAAGCGCCCACGCGATGAGCGCGATCAAGCCCACGAGGCCTCCGCCAATGACAAGACCGGCCTTCGCGTTGGAGGCAGGTGTCAGGGCAGGGGATGGCGGAGTCTTTTTCTTCATCAGGTCTTCAATACGCGGGAAGGGCGGGAAGCGTCAACGCATCCCAACACCATTTCATTCTCACCGCGATGTCAGTGCTCCCTCAAACCGCCGCCAGTAGATCACGGCTACGGGCAGGATGGAAGCACAGCTCATGGCCGCATCCAGGACAGCGTGCCAGGAGCCGTCCTGCACGGCGGTGGTGATCAAGCTCACAGCGATCACTGTGGCGGAGCCGATCAAAAAAATCGCGGCTGGAGAGATGGTCTGCCGTACCTGAGGCAGCTCCTTCTCCACATCATCCCAAAAGCGCCAGGCCAGCAGTGCCAGGATGAGCATGGGCACATAGGCGCTGAGTCCGGTGACTTCCGGCGCATCGTAGTCATAGACTGCATGGGCCACCACGATCATGGCAAAGGTGCTGATGAACTCCTGTGCGCGATGAAAGCGGCTGCGCAGCATGTCATAAAGCGCATGAGTCGTCAGCCCCGTCATGGCGATGTGCATGAAGTTCGCCGAGAGGAATCTCGGCAGCGCAACGCCGTTTCCATAGTCGGCGTAGTAGTCCATGTTCTCCTCCAGCGCGAAGCCGAGACCGATGAACGCGCCCGTCATCAGCGCCATGCCGGGACTGCGTCTCCAGACAAGCCAGGGCATGAAAAGTGAAGCCAGGGCAAGCTTGCAGATCTCCTCTCGAAACCCGACACCGATGATCAAATGCCAGAGGTCATAAGGGAAGGGGACGTCATCGCCACCGATGCCCATCGTTTCCTCCTGCCAGGCGATCATGCTCACCGTGGGCCAGATGCTCGCGATGCCTGCGACGATGGGTGCGATGGGCCAGGACCAGCGCCACGGCTGCATGGGCGAGTGCATGACCAGCAGCACATACCAAAGACCAGCGGCCAGAGCGGTAAGTGCCAGCGCGAGATAAGGCACCGTTTCAAAACGATGCTTCAAAAGCCCGCGCCACTGCACGGCCAGATCTCCGAGTACGATGCCTGTCTCATGCTCGAGGATGGGTGGCGCAGCGCTTAGCCAGCCCTGCTCCATCATATTGCGTAGTGCGGCTTCGTCTTTCAGGTGCAAGGCCAGCCGGAGGGCGGTCTCGCGGACGTTTTCAGTGTTGTAGGGAAAGAGGGTTCCTTCACGCATGAACGCGGCGAGTGCGTCGGAGTCGTGATCCGTGCGCAGCAGGAGGCTGGCGTGGAGTTCGTTGGCATAAGGTGTGGGTTTTTCTTGAAGAGCCTGGTGACGAATGCGTGCCGCCGCTGCTTTGGCGATACTAGTGTTTCCAGCGAGGCAAGCCTTTAGGAAATCATCGGCCAGTTTTCTTGCGGGTATGTTGGTT
>CAYMHJ010000248.1:0-9622 GCA_964390165.1 uncultured Prosthecobacter sp.
GACGTCGAGTAGCAGATCCCGCCACCCCAGTTTTGCCAGCCGCTGACAGGTTTGGAAAACAAGCGAGATCAATGTCTCGGATTTGCCGTTTTGTGCTGACAGGGCCGAATGACCGATGGATAATACGGCGATTCCGAAGGTGCCCTGCCTGAGGAACTCTCGACGTGAGGGGAAATGCATTTCTCTCGTTGGTTTCATTCTTTTTTCTCCTGTGGTTATGGGATGTCGTGGTTGTTGTCGGCCTATTGAGGGGACAAAGTGTTCATGGCGGCGGCTCACGCCCGGATGTAGCCTCTTGCTAGGGCCTGCTTCAGTGCCTGTTTGCGACTGTTGACTTGCAGCTTGCCGTAGATGTTCCGCACATGACTGTGCACGGTATGGCGGCTGACGCCCATGGAGTGGGCAATCTCGTCATAGGTGTGACCTTGGGTGAAGAGTCGTAGCACTTCCAACTCCCGGCTCGTGAGGACTTCCTCCCAATCAGTCGAGGACGATTCGGCGGCACGAAAGTAGGCGGTCAGGTGACCGGCCACAGCTGGACTGATGGGTGTTTGCCCCCCAAAAATCGCCCGGATAGACTCCAGCAGCACGGGGGGCGTGGTGCCTTTGACCAGGTAGCCCGTCGCGCCAGCGCGTAGTGCTTGAAACAGATCTTCGCGTTGCTCGTGGACCGTGTGGGCCAGGGCCAGCAGCTCGGGTGCCTGCCCGCGGGCCACAGCAATCAATTGCGCGCCGCTGAGGCCTGGCAGGTCCAAATCTGTCAGCAGCACATCCACCGTCATCCAGTCCGTCCCGCTCAGAGCGTCCTCGGCGGTCTCGTAAGCCCCGACGAGTTTGATATTCTCCGCCGAGTTGAAGACTCGACAGAGGAGCGCCAGAGTTTTCGGATTATCTTCGACTAAAACGAGGCGAATCATTGAGCTCTGTTCTGGTTCTCTTCGGGATCAGTCGCAAGATCAGGAAATGGGGGTTTTTTGGCCATGGGAGATAGTCTCACCGGCAACGGAATGACGAGTCGAAGGGCGGCTCCCGCGTTGCTAAAAAAGGACAGCCTGCCGCCGAGTTCCGCACATCGATGGCGCATGTTACGCAGTCCGTTGCCGGTGGAGTTCTGCGCCTCGCTTTCCCCCAGGCCGACGCCGTTGTCGCCGATGGTCACGCCTAAGTAGCGTTTGAAGAAGCGGACCCGGATCATAGCTACGCAGGCTCCAGAATGGCGGGCGAGGTTGTTGACGGCCTCCTTCAGACAGCGCATTAACGAAATCTGTGCGGCGACGTCGGTCAGTAACTCTCTTGGCACCTCACCTGCGATGTGCCAGTTTAGAGTGAAGCGGTGACCTGCGGCCATGTGCTTCGCGTATTCGCGCAATTCTTGGAGAAATTGCCGCCAGTCGATGGATCCCCGATGGATTGCATCCATGAGCATTCGCACCTCGCGGTTGCATTCGACGGCGAGGTGTTCGATGTGATGCATCAGATCGCGACGCTCGGACAAAGTGTCCTTGCTGCGGCCCATCGAAGCCAGCAGCACCAGGTTGGCTGTCAATCCGCCCAGTCCGTCGTGAAGATCGCGCACCATCAGGGCCCGTTGACGCTCAGCGCGTTCTGCGGCCAGTTCCCGTTCGGTGGCCGCGAGTGCCTTTTCAGTCAAGGCCAGTTCCTCCGAGGCCTTGATCTTGGCATCCTGAAATTGGATCTTCTCCAGGTTTTGCCATTGGTTGACCAGCAGCACGGTGGCAAAGGCCCAGCACAGCAGCCACAGCAATGTCACGGAAAAAGCGAGAACCTGTAGAGGGTTGCTCAGAAGCGGTTCTGGATTCGCCTGGCCGACGCTTAGCATCCAGGCACGAAAGGTCAGAGCCAGAGCATAACCACATGAGGCATAGCCAATGAGGTGGGCGGAGAAACGCATTCCAGTGCGTTGTTCCTGAAAGAGTTCCCTGGCCCCGAGTGCCAGGAACATCACCATCGGAGGGGTGTAAAAAAGGGGGCGCAGCCAGATCTGCTCCGCCACCCAGCCAAACCAAAAATAACCGGCCAGGCATGACACGCAGCCTATTAACGGCCACTTCAGGGAGGGTTTTCTCCCTTGGAAAGAGGCGGCACCGACATGGAAAAAGAAAGCGCCAGTCCAGGCGAGCAGCGTTGCCAGTAATTTAGTGATGAGGGTGGCGTCGGTGACCTGACGCAGAAGCACGAGCACCACAGAGCCCACGCTGAGTGCGCTGCACAGAGTCCAGCAGCCAAGCCCCGGGATATTGCGGTTCAGCACCCAGACCATGGCAAAGACAAACACCAGCATCAAGCTGATGCAGCCAATCACCAACGCGAGAGTGGGGATGTCCAAATGCATCGCTCGTCTAGATTGAAATGCTCAGTGGGCCTACACAGGCCGCAAATGAACCGAATCCTCACTCATGCCACCATCCCCCCCTGGGGCTGCGTTGCATACACCTCTGTGAATGTTCCACAGGTGATGATAGCAACAGGCGATCGCGGACAAGGCTTCATGGAAAGGATTAAAATATTACTAATAAACTTAACTTAATTTTGCGCCTCTGAGGGCGATACACTTGGGGTAGCCCATTTTAGTCGAAGTGGCCTTAAAATACCAAATTCGGCTCCTTGCTACCTAGCGGGCTGAAAACAAAGTCGGGTTCTTTTGAACCCCATCTCGAGTTCCGCGACTGAGCCTTCCTCGACCGCAAAAGCTAGCGTCTTTTTGAAATTTCAATCTGCTGCCCTGATGATCCGCCCCGCCTTTCATTTGTCGACGCTGTTTTTCTTCGTGCTAATTTTGTCCATGTGCGGCTCTCGCGATTTGCAAGCCGTCGAAGCCACACAGACTCTCAAACTCCGCTATGGATGGAATGCCGTCTGGCTGGAGGTGAGTCCGGTGGACGACCAGGGGCATACGCGCACCGCTGACCAAGTGTTCCTGTCGGGCGATTTCCTCATTGATCGCGTTGCAAGTCCCATCGGCCAGATCGGCACCGCAGAGTTCACCTCCGACCCCGAAAGCACTTTCAATCAGGGCGGCTGGGATGTTTGGGCGGCCAGTCCCCAGTCGGGCGAGACAGTGAACATCGCCATCCGCGCCAACCATGCCTACCTCGTCCATGTCTCACCCAAGTCAAACACAGCTCAGGATGGTGATCAGGCAGGGACCTTGGATGTGCGCGGGAAGGTCGAGTTTTATCAGCCCATCGCCAGCAAGGGCAGCTTCAACCTGATGGGCTTCGGAGTGCAGGGTGCGCCCACTTTCACCTCGCTCATGGCGGGATCAGGGATCGTCGTGGATGGGCCAGTCGGTGCCCAAGCCAATGTGCAGACACTGAATTCCTCGACCGGGGCTTGGGAGCCGGTGAAGGGTTCAGACACAGTCGAGAGCGGGAAAGCCTACTGGTTCAACGTTCCCTATACTCTCCCCGGCAAAGGCTGGGTGGGACCGGTGGAAACAGACTTCGCTGGGGCTGTCTCTGGCTCCCTGAACTTTGGGTCGGGTCCAGGTTCACTCCAGGTGATCAATCCGGTCGATGCCTCGGCGGACCCAGTGCTCATGTCATCCACGGAGCTGACTTTCTCCAGCCTCGAGAGCAATGGCGGATCCTCTCATCAGATCACCCTCACCCGCCTTTCTCCGGCGGCCTCTGATCCCGCGGCCAGCGACCTCCAGTTGTTCGCTCTACAACCCGTCCCGCTGGACCTGAAATGGCAGACGCAGGCCGTCGATTTTCTCTCCGGCTGGCAGGCAGTAGCCATTAATGCTGGCTCAAGCCGCTCTATCACCGTTGGTGTGAAAAGGAACTGGACCGCCGGGCTCAACTTGCGGGAGCACCTCTACCGGCTCAGCGTCTCGCTTAGCGGGGGCTCGGTATATCGCTACCTGCCCGTGAGCGCGATCAATCCTGATCTACCCGAGGATTCCAGTTCCACTCCGCCTAGCAATACCTTCGCTGGCCTGTGGGGCGGTCAGATCATCCTGAACTCCGTCACCAGCCTGGTCACCACCGGCACCCCGGTGCAGCCGACCCCCAGCCAGCTCTCGATGCAGATTTTTATCCATGTGGATGGGGCTGGGCAGGCACGCCTCGTTCCTCGGTCCATCTTGATGCAGACCAAGACCACCTCGCCGGACATCGCTCCGACCCCGGTGCTGGTCGTCAATGAGGACCGCATACGCTTCTTTGAGGGCATCCAGCAGCGGGCCGACGGCACCCGAGTGGGTTTGCGCCTGGAGACAATCACCTTCGACATGCCACGGGACCTTAGAGCGGCCAGCCTTCCGTCCAAGCTACGCGGCGACATCGCCACGGCCATCAGCATTGTCGACCCCGCCAACGTGACCGATGCCGACGTGAGCGCCTACTTCTCCCTCGGCACGAGCACCTCACGCCCGCCGGACCTGCCGGAGACCTACTATCTGACCTGGACCCTCGAAGGTCAGCTTGGCGTCGGACGCACCCTGGGAACCGGCGGCTCCTCGCCCCTCACGCTCGACCCCTTCCACCGCAGCAACCCCTTCCGGCATGCCTTCCACGCCCAACACGGCGTGGGCTACGCCATCACCCGCAGCTTCACCATCTCCTTCGACGCGGCGCCGGACCCGACGATCCTGACCGGCACCTATCAGGAAACCACCAGCGGCCTCGCCCGCCAGAGCATCGTGTCCAAGGGCACCATCTCCCTGCGCCGCATCAGCACCGCCGACAGCCTGCAGTAAGCCCGAACCTTTTTTCCAGCCATGCACCGCCCCTCTGCCACTACCCGGATCGAACACTCTTCGACCGGCTCCAGCCTTCATCACCGGATGAAAATGCCGCTGATTGCGCTTGCCGTGGGCCTGCTCATGCAGGCTTCCGCCGTTGCTCAATCAGCGGGCGCGCAATGGTCTTTTGGACCATCGCAGCAGAACAACTTCTATACCTGGACGGTTCCGGAGACCGGATGGTATCTGCTGGATGTCAGAGGCGCGCAGGGGGGGGCT
Source organism: uncultured Prosthecobacter sp. (assembly GCA_964390165.1). Classification (GTDB taxonomy): domain Bacteria; phylum Verrucomicrobiota; class Verrucomicrobiia; order Verrucomicrobiales; family Verrucomicrobiaceae; genus Prosthecobacter. The sequence continues at coordinate 4,988 of CAYMHJ010000248.1, forward strand.
TCAAGCAATGGCAAGCCTGGCGGCAACGGTGCCCGAATCCAATCCACCTTCCGCCTGCAAGCAGGCCAGCAGCTCAAAATTGCTGTAGGCCAGATGGGTTCCCAGGGGAGCTATGGGAATAGCACCAGCAATACCACTGGCGGCGGCGGCGGGGGCAGTTCATCCATCTACCACGTCGACAAAGGCAAGCTCTTGGTGATGGCAGGCGGCGGCGGGGGCGGTGCTGCAGGTGGGAATGGCGGATCGGGTTCAGCGACCCTGTCCACGGGAACGGGCACGGGGGGGGCAAAAGGCGACAGCAATGATCCATCAGGGGCAGGTGGAGGCGGATACGGCTCTAATGGCGCCGATGCCAATTATGCGCATGGAGGCAAGGCTTACACTGACTCGTTTGCACTTGCGGGCGGCACAGCCACCAAAAACACCGGCAATAATTCGATTGGCGGCAACGGCGGCTGGGGTGGCGGCGGCGCAGGCGGGCCCAACTTCACCTACGATGGCGGCGGCGGCGGTGGTGGCGGTTACAACGGAGGAAACGGCGGGTCCCGCGGGGGCAATGTCGGGAACGGTGGAACGTCCTATGTTATTCCGAATGACTCCGGTTACTCTCCAAACCCTTATCCGACTATCGCGACTGATGGTGTTCAGTCCAATGATGGCTCCGTCACAATCACACTCCAGCGCGTTAGCTTTCAGCCGGTGGCGGTCACGTCCGTCGATACGACCACTGCCGTGTTCAAGGATGCTTTCACCTTTCCCGGTGATGTCTCCCGGGTGAAGCTGACTGGCAACGCCACGAGCGCCTCAAACTACGTGGAACTGACCCCGGCGAGCACCAACCAAAAAGGCACCCTGGTCATCAACACCCTGCCCGCACAGCAGCAGGTGAGCCGCCTGGTGGCCAAGTTCGAGGTGCAACTCACGGGTGGCACGACCCCGCCGGCCGACGGTTTCAGCTTCAATTTCTGCCCCAACCTGACCACCGCCACCTCTATGACGCATGATGGTGCCGCGCATGGGCTTTCAGTGACGTTCGATTCCTTTGATAATGGAAGTGGGGACACCGCGCCAGCGGTCGAGGTGGTTTATGAAGCCGCTGTGAAAGGCGGCGTTTCCCTTTACGGCATCCGTAGCAGTGACCGGCCCTACGAGTACAGTGTTGTCGAGGACAGTTCTGGCAATTCCCTGCCGATGACGACTGACTATTCGGGTTACACGAGCGGCTGGGTGCCCGTGGAGGTGGAGCTAGTCGGTGATGCCACGGGTGCTTCGAAGGTGAACGTCACCTGGAATGGCTTGCGGATTCTCGAGAATGTCTCCGTGCCCTACGCACCGTCCAAGTCCGAGGGGTGGGGCATCGGATTCGGTGGTGACACTGGAGGTCAGTATCAGGCACAACGAGTGCGTAACATCAGTCTGGCCGCATGGACTAACGTCTCCGTCAGTGTCACCAGCAAGTTCGGTCAAAATCTGGTTTCCCCGCCCGTGGGATCCACGACCTACCAGACCGGGTCCAGCCCGGTCTTCACCGCACCTCAGTATGTCTATCTCGACCGCTACGGGAAAGCCCTTTCCGGAACTGAAGATGAAATGCGGCTTCGAGCCGCCTACCGGGCGACGCGCCTGGGCGGCACCATCAACGGTCAGCCCCTGCAGAACGGCGCCGCCGTCAAGCTGACGCAGGACTCCGTGGTCAACTGGGACTGGCAGCTCGATTATCTGGCGGAAGTCAACACCGGGACCGAGTCCATCCAGACCGCAGACGGCAAGGGCATTTCCGCCTCCTCCGTGACCGATGCGACCAACCAAGGCACGCTTGGGCGCAACTGGCGTCCGCTCAATTACAATTTCAATTCCGTGGTCTTCTCCGAGATCATGCCCACCGGTGCCGGGCTGGACCTCAAGTTCCAACCCAGGGGCTACGTGATTGAAAACGCGCCCAACGCTCCGGAGCGCTTCCTGCAGTTATCCGGCGGTATATCCGGCGCTCAAGACCACCTGCGCACCGACACCGCTGCTGCATCGGGCATGATTGGCGGCGACGGCAGCTTCACGATTGAGTTCTGGGCCCGGCGTGACCCCGTTACCATGACCGACGACCAGAACGTGGTTGCGCTGGGGTCGGAGACAAGTGCATTCAAGCAACTGCGCGCCGGCTTCACCTCCGACAATGCCTTTTTCATTACCAACAATGCCGTTAGGTATACATTACCTGCTGGGCTGACCGACGACAGCTGGCACCACTGGGCGGTGGTAAATGACAAAACCGCCAGCATCCCCTCTATTATCTTCTACCGGGACGGCAAGGCAATCAAACCCACCCAGGCGAACCCGGTGCCGCTCAGTTTCTCCGGCAGCACAGCGACGGTGACAATTGGCGCACGTGCCAACGGCCCCGCTGATGCCAATGTGGAAGGCTTCTTCCCGGGAGGCATCAACAATGTGCGCGTCTGGAAAACAGCGCTCAGCATGGCCGACGTTCGCAGCTATCTTGCCACCAAGGTCGTAGGTGTCGGGAACCCCTCGCTCGGCCTGGAGCTTCCGTTCGATACCCTGCCCAACGTGGACACGGCCGGCGTCTATCTCGAGCGCCGCAAGGGCACCCCGAAGCCCACCAGCGTGGCGGACACGGCTTCCTTCCCGGTGGAGACCAGAACCACGCCGTCCGACTTCTCTCTACCCGCCACCACGTCGGTGCCGCTGGCCTCCTCGGCGGGCTATTACGGATGGACGCTCCGCGCCCGGCTCACCATCGACAAGGGCAAGGCTGGCACTTATTCGTTCCAGGTGATCGACGGGGACGGCTTCCAGCTGTTCATCGACGGCACCCGGGTTGGCGATACGGACACTCCTACCCTCGTGGCGACTCGGGCGCTCGACGAAGGCGAACACGTCATCGAGTTCCAAGCCTACGAGACGGGCACGGCGATCAAGAGGCCCACCATCATGTATTCCTCGGCGGACGCGGGCCTGCCCTCGATGATTGCGATTCCCTCCTCGAACCTGCATTTGCTCGCGCGCGACCTTTTCACGATGCGAACCATGACCATCGCCTCCACCGAGAGTTTGACGGGGGTCTCCTTCACCCTGCATGGTGCCGAATCGTTGTTCGCTGCTCCCGCCACCGGAGACCAGATAGTGGCGTCCATGATGCCTGGCTTTCATTACAACGCCGTCCCCAGCAACTCTGGCACCACCCAGAACATCGACCGCGCCGAGCAGGGCTCAATAAGCAACTATCGCCGCGTCTTCTGGCTGTGGGACAAGACCTTCCACTACACGGTCGATGTCAACGCCATCGGCCTGCCTGATGGTGCGCTCAACTCCCTCGCGCAGCTTCCCTTTTTCAGAAGGGTGGATGGTTTCGACGACAGCACCAACACGATCCAAACCCAGACGGCTGCCGGTATCCTGAGAGTGCTCGATAAATGGCTCGCCGAGGGCGAACAGCTCGAACTCGGTCACCTTCATCGCACCCCGGACCAGCGCTACACCTTCATGTCGGTGTCCAATGCCTTGAACAATTTCGCTAATGTCAACCTGAATGTCTTGAAGCAGGTTTACTACAACTCCAAGCTCGCCAGGAGCGTGACCATTACCGCGACCTCCGGCCCAGGCAGTCTAATGCTTGGAGGTGCCAGAGAGCCCCACTACGCCTATCTGGCCATTGGCGAGGGGCTGGACTTCTCCAGCACGGCTGCCATGAGCACGCCGTTGAACTTCCCCCTGCCGAATGACCCAAATGACCCCAAGAATAGGTTCAATCCGGCACAAACCGTCCAGACCGTCAACTACTCCAGTGATAACTCCGATGGGCAGCCGGCTTCGGATCAGGAGTCTCAATGGGATATGGTCGGCCAAAAGTGGTATCCGCTCAAGCCGGGCACTTACACCATCAACTGGAACGACCAAGATGCCACCAAGGATTACTGCACTATCATCGTCAAGGTTGATTTCCCCCACGTCACGCAAACGAATGTCGATCCCTATTATGATGCCAACCACACGAACATCGGGCCCAGAGACGTTCAATATGCCAGCACTGCGTCCGATTTCCCCGCGACTCCCGACGCCCACTACCGCTATCAGATCTCTCCAAATCCTGCTTCGCCCTTCCCGGTGGATCTCGACTCTTCGGCCACGGACCGCTGGACCTACCTCAGAATGGCCAATTCTGAGGATGATGACGCCAAAGTGACCGATGCCGACGCTGGCCCTCGATTCACGGCGGCTGCGACTGACAAAAGGACAGTGCTCGTCTTCAGCTACCGCGAGGATGGAGGCGTGGCCAGCGGCAATCTGAAGAAGGAAAAGATCGCCGTGCGAGTTGTGAAGTCGTTCACGAGTAGTGGTGTCTCGGGAAATGCCACCGTGGCTTCCCAAATCACCGACCAAAATCTCGACAAAGCTCGCTTCGACTCGGGCTACATCGTGAACGAGGTATCCAACTACAACGCCTCGATCTACAATCGCAACGCTGCCGTGGGCAAGTGGGGCCCCATCTATCCGGTGAACTGGAGCGGTCTGTTCACCGACGACAACAAGCGCTTCAGCATTGGCTATTATGAGGACCCAGGGACGACCACTCCCGGCACGCTGCATCCACCCGTGGGCTGGCCTTATGTGATAGCGAAT
>CAYMHJ010000249.1:0-9512 GCA_964390165.1 uncultured Prosthecobacter sp.
TGCCGAAACGCCGATCTGGAGATGATGAAACTGCTCGTCGCACTCGGCGCGGACCCACACAAACCGAACGCTGACGGCTCCACGCCACTGATGGCCGCCGCGGGCCTCGGTTGTTACGCGCCCGATGAAGAAGCCGGCACGGAAGACGAATGCGTGGCTGCTTGCGAGTATCTCATCAGCCTCGCTGCGGACGTGAATGCCTTGGACAAGAAAAACCAGACCGCCATGCACGGCGCGGCCTACAAGAGCCTGCCGAAGGTCGCCAAACTCCTCGCCGCGAAAGGCGCGAAGATCGCCGTGTGGAATCAAAAGAACGATCGCGGCTGGACACCGTTGCTCATCGCCCAGGGCTTTCGTCCCGGGAACTTCAAACCCAGCGTGCCCACCATCACCGCCATCAGTGACATCATGCGCGCGAATGGCATCGAGCCGCCTCCACCACCGGATCGCGATGCTTTGCCGAAGAAGAAGGGCTATGAGCAGCGCTAGCCAAAAGTAGTTTGGGCTTCAGCCCAAGCTCATCCCAACGATTTGGGCTAAAGCCCAAGCTACTATGAAACTCCACCTTCTACTCGCTTACCTCCTGTTACCCGTTGCTTCGCTTTGGGCTGAAGCCCAAACTACTTTGCTCTTCGCAGGCAGTAGCAGCATGTATTGGAACGATCTGCCGCGTGAAGTCGCAAAGATCGTGGATGGCAAAATCGCCGGTCACATCGGCCAACCAGTCATTCCCGAAGCTGTGGGCCGCAGTGGCAGCGACATCCGCGTGTATCTCGAGCCCGGCTTCAATCGCTACGAATACGGCGTGAAGCCCGGACAGAGCTTCCTCGACAAGATCGCCACCGAGAAGCCTGACATCGTGCCGATGATGGTCGTGTGCCGTTTCATCATGGGCGACGACGCGCCGGAAAACGGCAACCCCGATCACGCCACGTCCATCACCCGCTACTGCGAGGCCATTCGCGCAGCCGGGGGCGAGCCCATGTTTTATGAAATGGGCTGGGGCAAGACCGAACGCGAGGCCGAAGGCCGCCAGCGCATCCTCGAACTCGCGAAGAAGAACCAAATCACCCTCTTCGCGCCCTGCTCCACGGCTTGGGCACGTGTGTATGCTGAGAAACCCAATCTCGCTCTGCAGCATCCGAAGGACAACGCGCATCCCGGCGATGCGGGCCACTTTTTGAATCTCGCCTGCTTCTACGCGGCGCTCTCGCGTGAATCACCCGTCGGCAAACTGCCGCGCACCTTCCCCGTCTGGCCCCACGGCAAGTATGAGGCCGATGAGGCCAAACTCGCCGCCTTCCAGCCTGATGCCTACCAAGCGAAGATGGCGAAGTGGATGTTCAAACATATGTCCATGCACGCCGCCGCCTCGCTGGATGATGCAACCGCCCGTTACCTCGAAACCGTGGCTTGGGAGACTTGGCAGGCCGTGAGCCAGACACTCCTGTCTGGCCAAAAGTGATGCTGGCACTCCTGCCTGCATTCTGGGAGACAAACAGACAAGAGCGCCTGTTTCACTGTCAGGCCGCGCTGACTTCATCCGTTGCCCAGAGACATGCCACTCGATCACGAAACCATCCTGAAACACCTCTTTGAGGCCCGACAGCGACTGAGCGGGGTGGCGTGGCTCATGGTGCGGGATGCGCAAGCATCGGAGGATCTGTTTCAAAACGTGGCGCTGAAGTCGGTGACGAAGAATGTGTCGTTCGAGCACGAGGGTGCGCTGCTTTCGTGGGCCATGGTCTCGATCAAGCGTGAGGCCATTGACTGGCTGCGCAAACGCAAGCCAGAGACGCTCGGCCTGGAGCCGGAGGTGCTCGATTTGATCAGTGACGAATGGTCCACGCATCCGCAACCGGAAGGCCAACGCATGGAGGCGCTTCGTGATTGCCTCGCCTCCGTGCCGGAGAAGTCGCGGCAGCTTTTGCACCTGCGCTACTTTGACGGCCATTCGTGTGATGAAGTGGCTCAGAAGGTCGGGGCGAATGTCGATGCGGTTTATCAAAGGCTCTCGCGGCTGCATCGGCAGCTCAAACAGTGTGTCGAACAGCGGCTGAACCCAGCAACACAATGAACGACGACCTCCTCATCCAACGCTATCTTGATGGAAGCATCTCGCGTGACGACCTCGCGGAGCTCAATCAACGCCTGCGTGACGAGGTGGACTTGCGCCAGCATCTGCGGGACATTGCGGAGCAAGTGGCAGCCTTCGGAGACATGGCGCGGCAACATCGTGAAACAGACACTACTGTCAGTACTCCAAAAAAACCAGACAGGAGTGTTTGGCTCACATCTCTGGCTCTCGCTGCCTCCATCGCCGTGCTGGCGGCCAGCGCGTGGATGTGGATCGCCAGTAGGCCTGCGCCAGTGCTGACCTTGTTAGAGTGCTCGGGCAGTGTCTCCTGGAGCCACGGAGCGCTGATTCAGCCGGGCGAAAAACTGCCCGCGGGCACGCTGGAGACTGTGGGTGACGATAGCTCGGCTTTGTTCCAGTTTGATGATGGGTCGCTCATTACACTGCAAGGTGAGGCAGAGCTATCGTTTGCCGACGAAAGCCAAAAAGTGCTCACGCTCTCTCGCGGGACACTCTCCGCCGAGGTTAAGCCTCAGCCTTCGGGCCGGCCGATGCTGATTCGCACACCAAGCGCATTGGCTGAAGTCGTTGGCACTGCCTTTGACCTATCCGCGCGCGCGGACGATACGCTGCTGAAGGTGAACACAGGCCGAGTGAAGCTGAAAAGGCTCGCGGATGGCAGTGAGATCGCCGTCACGGCCAATCGCAGCGCCCTGGCCTCATCTCGCGCTGATGCCCGACTCGATGCCGCGTTCACACCCGAGCCCCTGACGAACTGGAGTTTTGATTTCACTCAAACAACCCCACCGCGTGATTGGCGTGGCTTTGCCAAAGACGGACGCATGAATGCCATGCCCTACATCGCCAAAAGAAATCCTGATGGCAGCGTGATCATCCACCACGGTGTCTCCATCCGCACCGCGATGTTGCCACAGCCAGCCCGGCTCATAGCCACGGCTGGCGGCGTGATCCGTTACCGCCTGCGGCAGGAGCAGGCCAGCGCGCTGAACCTCATGTTGATCACTCACCAGCTCGATGGCGGCTTTGGCGGCAATTTTGAGACCCAACTCAACAAGAGCGAACTCCAACCCGCTGCTGATGGCTGGTGCGAGATCACTGTGCCGCTCACTCGATTCAGCCCCAATTCGACCCGGCACACCACGCTCGCCGGAAACATTCTCACCTCCGTGCTCATCTACAGCACCCGTCAGGATGTCAGACTCGCCGTCTCCAGCTTCGCGCTTCTCCCACAGTGAGGCAGGTGCTCCGCCTTCACCGTCGGAGCCAGTGGCATCTACATCTTCTGCGAATATGGCGAAACGCTGCGGGAACTGGAGAATCATGATCAATGGCAGGAGAACCTTGCTGCCGCGGCTTAGATTGACGCAATGACTGACGCACAACCCCGTTTCCGCAACATGGCCCCACGTCTTCTTTTTCTTCTGCTTGTTTTAGCATTTGGCATTCCACTTTCGACATCCGCAGCAGAGCCGTTGAATGTTCTTTTCATCGCCGTGGATGATCTGCGCCCCGAACTCGGCTGCTACGGCGCGGCGCACATGAAGACGCCGCATCTCGACCGCCTTGCGTCACAGGGCATGCTGTTTGAGCGGACCTACTGCCAGGTCTCCGTGTGCAATCCCTCGCGCAGCAGCGTCTTGAGCGGCACGCGACCCGACACGACGGGCGTGCTCGACAACCAGCACTTCATGCGGCCGAACATGCCCGATGTCATCACGCTGCCGCAGCATTTTAAGAACCATGGCTACACCAGCCTCTCCCTCGGCAAAATCTTCCACCACAGCGACCGCGAACCCGGCGACGATCCGGAATCGTGGAGCGAGCCTGCGTGGTATCACGGCGAGCCTTACCGGCAGTGGTTCACCAAGGACTCACTCGACTATGTGAAGCGGCTCAAGTCGCTGCCAAAAGACAAACAGCCAAAGCTCATTCGCGCCGCGCCCTTTGAAGCGGCGGATGAATCGGACGATCTTTATCCTGACGGCCAGACAGCAATGAAGACCATCGAGACACTGAAACGCCTCAAAGCCGATGGAAAGCCGTTCTTCCTCGGCGTCGGTTTCGTGAAGCCGCATCTGCCCTTCACCTGCCCGCAGAAGTATTGGGATTTGTATCCTGAGTCGTCGATCCAACTCGCCGCGAATGCGCAGCGCCCCAAAGACGCCCCGGAGCCTGCCTTTCACAACAACTACGAACTCCGTAGCTACGGCACCGTTCCTGAAAATGGCAAGGTGACGGATGCAATGGCTTTGAAGCTCATCCGCGGCTACCGCGCCTGTGTGAGCTTCATGGACGCGCAGCTTGGTCGCGTGCTTGATGAGCTGGATCGGCTCGGTTTGCGTGAAAACACGCTCATCGTGCTCTGGGGCGATCACGGCTACCACCTCGGCGAAAATGGCGTCTTCACCAAAATGACCAACTTCGAGAACGGAACCCGCGTGCCTCTCATCGTGAGCTTTCCCGGCATGAAAACGGCAGGACAGCGCACAAAAGCCCTCGTGGAACTGGTCGATCTCTATCCCACCCTCGCCGAACTTTGTGTGCTGCCGGTGCCAAAACACCTCGAAGGCACGAGCTTCGTCCAATTGCTCGAAAAGCCTGATCAACCATGGAAAAAAGCCGCCTTCAGCCAATACCTCCGCACCGGCAAGCCGCCCTACACCGGCCGCAGCATCCGCACCGACCGCTGGCGCTACACTGAGTGGCACGATTTGAAGCAGCAGCCTGCGGGTACCGAGCTGTATGATGAACTCAGCGACCCGCAGGAGAATGTGAACCTCGCTGGCGACCCTGCTTATGTAGAGACGCGTCGTGATCTGTCCGAGCGGCTCCAGGCAGGCTGGAAGGCCGCTGTCCCTTGAGCCGGAGCGCAGACTTTCCGTAGCAAGCGCCTCCCGCGATCACAGCTTTTCACGCATGAGCTTGCCAGCATCCAGCGATCCTGAGTAAGCTGATCGCATGAAATCCCTCCCCGCTTTTCTTTGCGCTGCGGCTCTCACTACCCAGGCCGTCACGACGACTCCACCCAACATCGTGCTGGTGATGGCGGATGATCAGGGCTGGGGGGACATGGCTTACAACGGGCATCCGCAGGTAAAGACGCCGAACTTTGACGCGATGGCGAAGGTTGGGGTGCGCTTTGACCAGTTTCATGCGGCGGCACCGGTATGCTCGCCGACTCGTGGGAGTGTGATGACGGGCCGCACGCCGAATCGCTACGGTGTCTTTTCCTGGGGCCACCCGGTCCGGCCGCAGGAGATCACGGTGGCGGAGGCGCTGAAGCCGGTGGGCTATCGCACCGGGCATTTCGGCAAGTGGCACCTCGGCTCGGTGCAAAGGGCGAGTGCGGTGAGCCCTGGAGCCTGCGGGTTCGATCAGTGGGTCTCCGCGCCGAACTTCTTCGATCTCGATCCCATCCTCAGTCTGAATGGCAAGGCCACGCAGTTCAAAGGCGACAGTTCCGATGTCACTGCGGCGGTGGCGATCGACTTCATCCGCGAGTGCGCGAAGGAAAAGAAGCCCTTCCTCGCCGTCGTCTGGTTTGGCTCGCCACACGGGCCACACAAGGCGTTGGAGGCGGATGCGGCGTTGTATGAAGGTCTGCCAAAAGCGCAGCAGCATTTCTACGGTGAGATCACCGCGATGGACCGCGCCTTTGGCCGTCTGCGCAATGAACTCCGCACGCTCAACATTGAGCGGGACACGGTGCTCTGGTATTGCAGCGACAATGTTGCACTGCCGAAGATTGGCTCCAGCGGCGGACGACGTGGTAACAAGGGCAAGATCTACGAAGGCGGTCTGCTCGTCCCCGCACTGCTGGAGTGGCCCGCGCAGTTCGCCGAGCCCAAGGTGGTGAACACGCCCTGCGTGACCTCAGACATCCTGCCCACCTTGCTCGACATTGTGGATGCGAAGCCTGGGAAATCGCCGCCGCTGGATGGCATCAGCCTCCTGCCTCTGCTCAAAGGCGAGGTCCAAAAGCGCACGCAGCCGATGGGCTTCTGGGATAACGGAGCGAAGGGTATCAGCACGCCGTCCGATTTGTGGATGAGCGACCTGCTGGAGGCTCAAGCGCGTGGTGAGGAGCCCAATGATCCGCTCCGCCTCGCCGCCGATGCGAGCAAGATCGGTGAGCCGGTGCCGCTGAACAAATTCCCCGGCCACTCGGCCTGGCTCGACTGGCCGTGGAAGCTGCACCGCATCGAGAATAAGAAGACCGGCGATGTCGATTGGGAACTCTACGACCTCAGCGCCGATCCGGACGAAAGTCGCGTACTCTTCGCCGAGCAGCCCGAGCGCGTCCCGCAGATGCAGGAAGCGCTGGAGAACTGGTTGGAAAGCGTGGCGCGCAGTTTGAATGGGGAGGACTACAAGTGAGAGACAACAAGGCTTGACCGTTGACCTCTTGACCTGCCTTCTCCCGCCTTCCTCATGCGCTACGCCTTCTTCGATCTCGACCACACGCTGCTGCCCTTCGACACGCAGGCGCTGTTCTGCAATTTTGTGCTGCGGCGGCATCCGTGGAGGATCGTTCTGCATCTTTGGTTCATCCCGTTTGCACTGGGGCGCGCTGTCGGACTCGTGAGCACGGCGACGACGAAGCGGGCCTTCCTTTCCTACCTCGCAGGCATGAAGCGCGCGCACCTGCGGAAGCTGGCGCGGGACTTTGCCCATGACTGTGTGGACACCTGGATCTATCCCGAGCTGCGTGCGGAGATCCTCCGCCACAAGCACCAGAACCGAAAGCTGGTGCTGAACACGGCCAGCCCCGACTTTTACGCGGATCAGATCGCTGAAGTGCTCGGCTTCGATCACTGCATCGCCACGCAGTTTAAAATCGGCGACGAGGTACCGCTGCGTCCGCTCATCATCGGCACAAACAACAAACGCGAAGCCAAGATCGCCGCCATGCGCCAGCGCCTTTCGGGTGTGGCTGCGCTATCGGAAGAAGAGCGTTTCCACTGCTGGTCGTATAGCGACAGCTCCGCCGACATCCCTCTGCTCGAGTTCGTGGGCAATCGCGTGCTCGTTCATCCCAGCGGCAGTCTGCGTGCGCACTTCCCACAGGGGGATGTGACGGTGCTCACGCCATCGCGACCTTATTGGGGAAAGCTCGGAGATATGTTTGCCGTCGTGCGGCAGATGCTGGGGCTGCACCGCATTCGCGGGCCGCACGCTTGATCAGGCGACATCCTGCAATCCATACTTCTCGATCACGTCCTGCGGCACTCCTGGGTAGGGGCCGCCGAGGGAGATATTGCCGACGTAGCCGAGCTGCTTCCAGGTGGAGCTGTGGGTGTAGTAGCCACCGAGACAGAGCTGGCGGAATTTGGTAAAGAAGGCGGCGCCGATCCGGTGCTCGGGCTTCGCTTTCGCCAGATCGCAAATGTCATCGGCGATGCCGCTTTGCTGATCGAGCGTGAGTTCGTCAAAGCGCTTTTCATGGCGGCGGAAGCTCTCCGTGTTCAGCCAGGCGAGACCACCACGCACCACTTCGCCATCCTCGCGCTGCGTGTCGTAAGGCGCGCTGATCCATTCGTTGATGAACTCGGGCACGCCGACTTCACTGGCAGCAGGACCGTTGGCATCTTTGGGTAAAAGCAGATCCGCCAGAGCCGTCGTCGTCTTGAGTTCCTCTGGCGTCATCACGCGATCCCACGGGCCTGTGGCAGGCTTCGTGTAGTCCGGGTCATGCATCGTGTAGCGGGCCACGTAGGCTGGCGGAGCCGGCTCCGTCTCGCCAGGAGCTGCTGAGAGTGCCATCGGCGCAGCGACGGTACCAGTCAGCCATTTCAAAGCATGACGGCGGGAGAGTGCGGTAGGTTCTTCGGGCATAGCCCAGTGTTTAACGAAGGACTGAATCGACGGAAAGGATAAAAACTTCCCCGCAGGCGTCTCCCCCGCTGCCGATTTAGGCTGCGATGGACTTCACCTGCGAAAGCACCACGAGCGATAGGAGAGCTCGCCGCTCCTGAGTGCCTCATGCACCCGCGAGCCGGGGATGCCTGCGAAGTCACGCCCGAGCGGGTGCAGAAAGCGCGGCAGTCGCTGGCAGATGAGGGCCTCGCTGCGGGCGGCATTGGTCTCCATGCCGCGCAGGACTTCAGTGCAGATGTCGCGGGTCTGGATGAGCTGCATGGGGGTCTGCGCGATGGCGCTCTCCCATTCAGCAAAACCATCGCGGAAACGGAAGTCGGCATACAGGAAGTACCCGCCTGGCCGGAGGACACGAGCGACCTCGGCGAGGAAGCCGGGGAAGTTCGGGTAGCAGTGGGAGGCTTCGACATTGATCACGGAATCAAGCGAGCCGTCAGGGAAGGGAAGGCGCTGGGCATCTCCCTGTTTGAAGCTGAGCTGCGGCACGCGATGGCGCTGGGTGCAGAAGGCGATGCCGGTGGGATTCAGATCCAGCCCGGTGTAGCTCGCGGGCTGAAGAGTGCGCGTGATCCAGGATGCGCCGCCGCCGTGACCGCAGCTCACTTCCAGCACTTCTTTGCCACGCAGGTCCACCTGCGAGGCGACGTGATGATAAAGCTGGATGCAGGCACGATTAGGTTCGTCCTCAGCCGCCAGTTTCAAACCGACGGGTGGATCCGTCTCGAAGGCGTAGTTGAGAAAGAGCACCTCCTGACCGCGCAGTCGCCGCGTGAGAAAGGGATACCACAACTGCCAGATGGCTTTGCGGATGGGGCCGATGGAAAAGAGGCGTTCGAGGAGGGACATAATGATGGGCTGAGCGCTGCGCCAGGACTGATCAGTAGCGAGGAGAGGCCAGTGCCAAAGCGACATCCTGATGGCGAAAGACAGATAAACTGAATGAACGCCCCCTCATTGCATCCAAGGACGATGAACACCTCTATCAACCCATCATGAAAACTCTCAAACTTTGGTTATGTGCCGCGCTTTTCGCAGTGACCGTGCCGGTACCATCTGCGCAGGCAAACGTCGATGTCTCCATCGACTTCTTTTTCGACGCGCTCAGCCCGTATGGCGACTGGATCTACGCCGATGACTACGGCTATGTCTGGCAGCCCACCCTGGCCCAGCAGAGCGACTGGGCACCCTATGTGGACGGCTACTGGGCCTACACGGATGGTGGCTGGACCTGGATCTCGAACGAAGACTTTGGCTGGGCCACCTATCACTATGGCCGCTGGATTCGCATGGAAGGGAGCTGGGTCTGGGTGCCTGGGTATGAATGGGCACCAGCCTGGGTTTCCTGGCGGCAGACAAATGACCATGTCGGCTGGGCACCGCTGCCACCGGAGGCACGCTGGTCTGTCAGCATCGGCTTCAATCAGTGGACGGACAGCTACTACGACATCGGCCCCTCCTACTACAACTTCGTTCCATTCAATCTGTTCGCCCGGCGTTCCTCACTGCGCTCCTGCATCGTGGACCGGAGCTACAACGT
>CAYMHJ010000250.1:0-9472 GCA_964390165.1 uncultured Prosthecobacter sp.
ACCGCGTCCGCATGGGCAGCACGTGGAACTGGAAGGCTTCGATGGTGAAGGTCATCTCGGACAGGAGCGTCAACGGTTAAGAGGTCAAGCCTACGGTTCTGAGGAGAGTGCAAAATGAATACCCGACTTCGAGCGTAGACTCCCATGCAATTATTTAACGATATGTTTTATCTACTTTCTCCTGATGGATTTCTCGCCTTGGTCAACCGCTATGAAATCGCGGCTCGTTCTCGTCCTTGGATTCATAGCTGGTTGCATCTCGCATGCCGCCCAGTTCGACGGCACCGGGCGTGTCGATGTGTCGGATCCCTCAGGCGCATTGACTTGGAACACTACGGCGAATGCCATGACCGTTCAATGCTGGTTCAAGCTTTCGATTCCCAGCACGGTTACGCTCAGCAAAAACATGGCGATCCTCTCGAACGTGCGCAGCACCAACTCCACGAGCACCTCGGCCTACTTGATCCAGTTCAACATCCAGACCGGCAATGTCGAGTTCACCGCTCGGGGTGCCAATGGGCCGCTGCCTGCGCAGACGCTTATCTCCCGGCCGTATTTGGAACGCTGGTATCACGTCGCGGTCACACGCTCCGGCACCATCTTCACGGGATATGCGGACGGTCGGCAACAGTTCACGGTAGGGAATGACATCGGCTCGTCCGCCAACACCACAGGAGTCTTCATCGGCGGCACCCCGGATGACTCGGCCAATCTTTATGGCGAGGTGCAGGAGGTCGCCATCTATCAGGCAGTCTTGCCGCAGGGGACGACCATTGATTACATGTTTCAGAGCCAGCCAGCTCTCACACAGCCTGCGCTGAAAGGCTACTTCACCTTGGGATCGCCATCAGCCACCGGCTTGATGAACAGCGCCCTGAATCCACCGGCGGGCACAAATCCAGCCGTGAAAACCGGCGGCGTCACCTTTGAGCTGTCAAACTTGGCGGGTGAGCAATCCAGCTTTGACGCTCATCGCAATGGCGGGCGGGATGCGCTGGCCCCGCTTTCCGGCTCGTTCGCCTGGGAGCACACGCTGTTTCGTCGTGGCACCACGGGGATCCCTTTCGAGTTCAAGATCGGCTACAACAGCGCCCAGGCACACAATGGCGTGCAGATTCCCCAGTTTCCGGCCTTCGAGACGAATGGCCTCGGCGCAGGCTGGTCTCACACTTTCGACATGCGGATTGTTCCTGCGGACGCTTTCCAGCCTGACGGCACAGCCAACAGCATCGGCCTGCTTATGTCAGACGGCAGCCTGGAGGCCTGGGATTATGATGAATCAACGGACAAGTTCATCCCGCGCTCTGGCGAGTATCGCGGTGATCTCATCTTCACAGGGTCGTTGTTCTCAGCCTCGTCAAAAATGACCTGGATCACGCCGGACCGCGTCCAGTTCGTCTTCAATACGCCTTACGCAGGCTCCGCCTCCGCTCGTGGCAGGCTTTCGTCGATCAAAAACTTTCAATCCACGCCCAACGTCGTGAATTTGGTGTGGGACAGCTTCGGCTTCCTGCAAACCGTCACCGACACCGCCGGCGGCGTGCTGCGCTTCAAATACGATGCTCAAAGCCGCCTCGAATACGTCGGCTACCTCGGCCCCGACCTCGCCAACCCGCTGTGGAAGGTCTCGTTCACCTACAACGCCCAAAATCGTCTGGCCACCTTCGCGCTTACCGGTCCCGCCGCCTACACAGCGACTCCGGCTTTACCGACGACCTGGGGCTTCTTCTACAAATCGTCGTCGGACAATACCAACGGCCTCCTGGAGAAAATCGCCGATCCGCGCGGCTACAATGGCGGCACACCCACCTACTCCGACGTGCAGCTCGGCTACGACACCTACGCCCGTGTCATCTCGCAAAAGGACGGCCAGCTGCGTGAGCAACTCACCAAGTACAACGTCCCCGCTACCCGCCAGATCAGCCGTTTCGATGCTCACCAGGCCTCGCTACCCGAGGCCAGTCGCAAAGCCTGGATCGAGACCTTCGACCGCAAAGGCCGTGTCACCGAAAAAAAGGACCCACTCGGCAACAAGACCACCTTCGAGTTCGATGCGGCAGGCAACATCACAGCCAGCGTGGATGCCAACTCGAACCGCACCGAGTTCACCTATGACGCCCGCTCCAATGTGCTGACCAAGAACAACGTCGCCCTCAATCAGACCACCGCTTGGCAATACAGCGCCACCATCGGCAGCGGGCTGAATACCTTCCCGCTGAACAAACCGACCCGCCAGACTGACCCGCCCGCTGTTCACAGCGAAGCCGCAGCCGCGAGTTGGGAGACAAACTTCGAGTACGACTCCGGCGGCAATCTGCTCCGCCAATACGACGCTCTCGGCGATCTCGCGGTGAATACCTTCAACGCCACCGGCCAGCAGCTCACCAGCACCGACGCCCGTGGCCAGACCACTGCCTTCACCTACACGCCGGAGGGCTTCCTGGCGACGAAGATCGTCCCTGGCACCCTGCCCGCTGCCAGCCGCACCTGGAGCTACACCTACACCGAGCTTGGTTGGCTCAAAACCGAGCAAAATCCACTCCAGCCCGCCGCACAGTTCTTCCAGGACATCAATGGCAACACCAACCGCGTCATCGACTCCGCTGGACGCACCTTCCTCAAGACCTTCGATGCCAATGGCAATCTCCTCACCGACACCGATGCCAAGGGCCAGCAGACCGTCTTCACCTATGACAATGCCGACCAGCGCGTCACCATGCAGCAGCGCGACCACACCGCCGGAGCGCCGCGCATCTGGAATTACGGCTACACCCTGCGTGGCGAGCCATTGTTCGTCCGCGATCCCTCGCTCACTGCGCCCGCGAACACCGTCAGCTACGATTACGACGACGCCGGACGCCGCACCCAGGAGACAGACGCCAATGGCTTCTTCAGCACCGTCAGCTACGATGCCGTGGGCAATGTCCGCTTCGTCACCGACAAAGAAGGCAAGCAGTCCGAGGAGCGCTACGACTCGCTGAACCGCGTCATCGCCAGCATCGACCCCGAAGGGAACACCATCTTCACCGCCTACGACAACGCGGGCCGCCTCGACACCATCACCAATCCACGCGGGAGCATCACCCGCCATGAATACGATGGCCGCGCCCGTCTCTTGAAGTGGACCGACCCCGAGGGCTTCATCTGGCGCTACGCCTACGATGGCGCGGCCAATATCCTCGACATCACCGACGCGAATGGCGGCCACTACCTCATGACCTACGGCCCGCGTGGCGAGCGCCTCACCGAGCGGAATCAGGACCTCAAAACCTGGACCTACACCTATGACGAGCTACTCCGCCTCAAAACCCAGACCGATCCCGACGGCGTCACCCGCACCGTGTTTTATGACGACGCCAGCCGCGTGGACACCCTCAGCTTCAACACAGGTCGCAGCACCATCTTCTTTTACGACGACAACAACAACCCCACCGAGATCCGCCGCATCGTCTCCGGCGTCACCACCAAGACCACGCTCACCTATGACGCCATGGACCGCGTGCTCACCGCCAAGGACACCTTCAACAAAACCGTCGCCTACACCTTTGACGCCGCCAGCCGCCTCAAGACCACCGTCTATCCCGGCGGGCAGACGCTCACGCGCGGCTACGACCCCGCAGGCCGCCTCAGCACCCTCACGGATTGGGCCAGCCGCGTCTCCACGTTCACCTATGACAAAGTGGGTCGCCTCAAAACCCACGCCTACCCAAATGGCATCACCACCAGCCTGAGCTATGACCAGGCCGGCCGCATCACCACACTGAATCAAGGCCCAGTGGCCAATCCCTCCCAGGTCGCCCTCAGCTACGCCTATGACCGTAATGGCAGCAAAACCAGCGAGCAGAAAAAGGGCGTGCTCGACTGGCAGCCCGGCAGCGAGGCCGGTCAGGTGGCCGAGTTCGATGAAACCTACACGCCCACCGCCGCAGGTCGCATCGTCAGCAGCAGCGATTCCCAAAACGCCAGCCGCAACACCACCTACGTTTACAGCGAGAGCGGGAACATGACCTCCGCCACCAGCGCCGCAGTCAGCACCACCTTCGCCTACGACGAGGACAACCGCGTCACCCAGCTCACCTACACAGCCACGCCGCTCGCCACCCAGACCGTCGTGAATCGTTACGATTCCCTGGGCCGCCGCATCAGCCGCACGCTCACCAGCGGTGGCACCACCACCGAGACCCGCTACATCCTCGACCTCACCGGCGGCATGGAACGCATCCTGGCGGATACCGATTCTAGCGGCACCCTCACCGCCCGCTACGTCCACGGCCCTGACGGCCTTGGTTACAAAGAGGACGCCACCACCTCCGCTATCACCTGCTACCACGCCGATGCCATGGGGAACATCCTTCGCCTCACGGATGCCACCGGCACAGTCATCGCCGACTACACCTACAATCCCTATGGTCGCCTCCTCGCCACCACCGGCACCGCCGTCAATCCCTACCGTTTCGTCGGCTCCCAGGGCGTCATGGAGGAGTTCCCCAATCTCTACTTCATGCGCGCCCGCTACTACTCGGCGGAGGCCGGCGTCTTCTTGAGCACTGATCCTGTGAAGAACATCGGGCCTGGGTGGAAACCGGTGGCGTATGCGTATGCGGAAGGAAATCCGCTGAAGTTTAGCGACCCAAAAGGGGAGTTTGCAATCCCGGGAGCTGTAGCAGGCGGCATACTTGGGGGCGCGGTTTCAGCAGCTTTCAATGCCACAGAGCAACTTACCAGCATGTACATCAACCCCGGTGAAAGTTTCAGTTGGCAAAACCTGCGGGCTGCGGCGGCGGGTGGCGCACTTTCTGGTGCCATTGCTGGCAGTGGAGTTGGACTTGTGGCTGTAGCTCTGGGAGGAGCATCCGGCTCCATTTTACAAAATGTATTAGACGATGAAGATGACGATTTGAAAGACTATGCCTTGGATGCAGGGATTGGAGCGGCCGGAAGTATCTCTGGAAAGCTGCTGGAGCATATCAACTTCTCAAGATCAGGAAAACTTTTCACAAACACATCCGGTTGGATTGAACCATCTACGTTCCTTGGGCATCTGTCAGGTGTTGCAGCTAAAAACGGCGTAGTTAAGGACATTGCAATCTCAACTGGCATAGAAGCACTCAGGACCGTGAGTGCTGGAGGCAGTTCTGCGAATATAAGAAACGGCTCTTCGGCGAAAGCGGCTGCCAGTTACGCCACAACCACTAACGCAAGCCAAACCGCCAAGCTCGCCCCGGCAGCCACGTCCATCAAGACCACGACCGCCAGCAGTGGTGGAGGAGGCGGAAGTTCATCTGGTGGTGGAGGAAGTTCTTCGAGTGGCGGGAGTTCCTCCAGCTACACCATCAAATCGGGTGACACCCTCTCCGGCATCGCCGCTCGTTTCGGCACCTCCGTGAGTGCCCTTGCATCCGCCAATGGCATTTCAAATCCCAACAGGATCTATGCTGGGGCGAAGATTACCGTCTCAAGTAGCAGATCCTCCAAGAAGTAACCGGCATTCCGCAGATGAAACATCTTCGATCTTCCATTTTGGCTGCGGTGACCCTCTTTTGCTGCGCTGCCGTAATTCCGCTGCGCGCACAGAACACCCACCGTGCCACCTTTCAGCGCTCCCTGTCGCAGTATTTCTTTACCCCCGACAGCGCTTCATTGTCGATCACCGGGGATCTCACCATAGAAGCTTGGGTGAAGGACGCTTCACCCTTCGGGCTTTACGAAATTCGTGGTATTGCCAACAAGCTCGAGATCGCGACAGGAAAGCATTCGTACTCTTTCAAACGGAGGACCAATGAATCTGGCGTCAAACAGCTTGTTTTTACCATTTCCACGAACGGCACGGCAGACATCGAACAGGCACTAGCCTACCCTTTCGATGATTCAGGCAAGTGGACTCACTATGCGGCGGTCTATACTGCTGCCGCAGGTGGTGCGACCTTTTATATGAACGGATTCAACGTGGGTTCCCTGACGGGTTATCCAACTGGCATTCCAGACACTACCGCTGGTTTTCGTATTGGCGACACCTTTGGCGAACATCATGATGGTTCGATGGATGAGGTGCGGGTTTGGGCAACTGCCCGCACCCAGGCTCAAATTAGATCAACGATGTTTGATGAACTTGCAGGCACTGAAAGCGGGTTGAGGGGCTACTGGAAGCTGAACAACTCACTAGCCGATGGTAGCGGCCATGGAAACTCATTGATGAGTGTGGGGACTTCTTTCCAGACGAATGACCTTCCCTTTTTTGGGACTATGCATCAGTTGTCCAGGGCAGCAGATCGCCATTCAGCCATGCTTTGGCACCTGGACGGAAACAGCAATGATAGTAGTGCTGCTGCCATCAATGGAGCCAACACGAACACCCAGTTTGGCAGCGCCTATGGCAAATTTGGGCAGGGCGTTCGATTTTCCAACTCAGACGGGGGCTTGGTCACAGCGAATTCTTACATCCAGGCCAACTTGCCCAATCCTGACGATGGCGATTTCACGGTCTCACTGTGGGCTAATTTTCAAAATCTCGGATCGAATGATCAAGTGTTCATCGGTAGAGAACAGAGCGGCGGAACTGGAAAACCAAATTGGAAGTTCACGGCCTCCAGTTCCTATTTACAATTCAACTGCACGGAGTCGAATCCCCAGGAGGTTATTGCACCCATCTCATTGACAAGCAATAGCTGGCATCATCTGGTAGCGACACGTCAAGGAGGTGTTTACCGTTTGTATGTCAACGGGTTGAACGTCGCGTCAAACACCTACACCTCGGTCAGTAATTGCAACCCCACCTCAATGGGTCAAATCGGAAGGCGCTATAACCAAAGCTACGTTCCCACGCAGCATCCATTCAATGGCTCCTTGGACGAGGTTTTGATCGAGAAGAGAGCCATGTCCACCGAGGAGATTATGAAGTACTATGGCGGCATCGTCAGAGCTGAATTCAAGTCAGATGGCGCTGACGGATTTGTCCGCAAATCAAACACCAACTGGGCTTTGGCACGGGGAGCGCCACAAGCCGATGCCGTTCATGTCGTGGCCGCGACGGGATACGCCAGCGCTGGCCTAGAGTCAGGCAGCATTTTCAATCTTTATGTCCCCCATTTCCCTTTTGATACTGCCGCTATTCCTTCCTCGGGCATCAACATCAATCATGCACTCCTTGGCGTTCATTTTGGGGCTGACCTCTCAGGCAGTGACGGAATCGCCGTCGTGCAGGCTGAGCAAGGAATCTGGAACTCGCTCTCAGTGGCCGACTTTTCATCGCGGGGTTCCGTGGAAGGCTCGACCCGCCTTACAACTCGATTGCCTTCTGCATTCAATTTCTGGACGCTCAATGCCGCAGGACGTGACTTCATCGCAACCGGCTCCAACAAAAGGCCGACTTCGGCATCAGAAGCAGGCAAGACCCAGCTTGCTCTCCGCTGGGGCAGAGACCTCGACAACGTCGCACCCGCATCCAATGATTTCGTTGTCATGTCCATGGCGGAGTCCGGTAATCCTGCCAGCCTGACGGTGGAATACACGGCGGACGTTGTCATCAACCCTGGAAGTATCTCCGGGATGGTCACTGGGGCTGCTGGGCCGGGGGGCGTTCGAGTGCTGGCTCAATCTCAAACATCCAGCTTGAGCGCTGATGTTCAGCCTGATGGATCGTATCAGATCTCCGGACTTACCTTGGGGCATGAATACACGTTGAGCGCATACCAGGATACCAACGGGAATCTGGTGGCCGACTTCAACGAAAGGTTCGGGATGTATCCATCCAACCCCTTGTTCCTCAACACCGACAAGACTGGGATCAACTTAGTTCTGAGTGTCGCGGATTCGGACAACGATGGAATGAAAGATGCCTGGGAACTCATCAATGGTCTCAATGTCGGCATCAATGACTCTGCCCTGGATCACGATAATGATGGACTCTCGAACATTCACGAGTTTGTGCTTTTCGGGTGGTATGCCCGTAGTGCGAATGATGACGATCTAGACAAGGATGGAGTCAAAGATGGGGCCGAATATAATACTGGAACTGACCTTTTAGCGATGGACAGCGATCACGATGGTCTTTTCGATGTATGGGAAATGGCCAATGGCCTGAACCCTTTGTCCAACGATGCCTCGCTGGATGCTGATGGAGATGGACTCACCAACGCCCAGGAATTCAATGGCGGGGTGAATAGCACGAATCCGCGTAGTGCTGACACAGACGCCAATGGTGTCGGTGATTTCGAGGAACGGCACGGAATTATGTTTATCAGGCATCGCTATGATCGTGCAGATCGACTCGTGACGACTCTTTACAACAACGGAGCTTGGGAAGGTTGGCGCTACGATGGCAACGGCAACATCCTCCGCCATCTGCTCAAACTCGCCCGCGATGCCGACAACGACGGACTGGCGGACGCCTGGGAGTTCGCCCAAGGGTTGGCCATTGACAGCAGCGCAGGAAATCAGGGCTACGGCGGCGACGCCGATGGCGACGGCTGGACCAACCAGCAAGAATTCCTGGCCGACACCGCTGCAAACGACGCCACCAGCACGCCTTCAACTGGCGCAGGCTCGACTGCATGGGCCACACTGCCCAAATCCCGAATCGTCTTTCGCGCCGCCAGCGGCGGAGCGCTGGCGCATGTCAGTGTGAGAATCTGGGACGCCGAGGCCAACCGCGCCCAAGCCGCCCTGCAATGGTGGGACGCCACCGCCAGCCTCTGGAAGCCCGCCACCCTCTCCAAAGTCAACAACGGCCCCATCACCAACGCCACCTCCCTCACCGCCACTCCAGCAGGCACCACCCACGATTTCCTCTGGAACGCCCTGGCCGATCTCCCCGCCCACAATGGCATCATCCTCCTCCGCAGCACTGCACAAGACCCCGCAGGCACAACCACTTCCGAAACCGTCCCCTACGCCCTCAACACCGCCGGTGACTTCGATTCAGATGGCATCCCCGATACCTACGAGATCGCCAATGGCCTCGACCCGAACAGTGCCACCGGCAACGATGGCACTACGGGCGATAGCGACCACGACGGCTACAACAACTTCGCGGAGTATGCCTTCGCAATGAATCTGAACCAGAGCGATTCGGCCAACGGGCCTGGGGTGTCCAGCGCCGTCAACCCAGCCGATGGCAAAACCTACCTGATCTACACCTACCGCCGACGTCTGGATGCTGAGGCCCAGAGCATGACTTACACCGTGCAAACCAGTGCCGACCTTAACGGCTGGAGCAGTGGCGACGACATCGAACCCATCAGCACCGCTCCCACCGGCGATGGCGTGACTGAAACCGTCACCGTCCGTATCAAGCCTCCGTTGGATACGCCTAGCACGAGAAAGTTTGTCCGGATACAAGTCACGAAGTGATGTCAAGCGTCAGCGGAGGCGAGGCATCGGGATCGGTTGCAGTCATTCCAGCAGAACTCCGAGCAAGTCACACCAGCACGGCGGGAGATTCCTCCTCCTGCTCTTCGATCTCGGTGAGGCGCTC
>CAYMHJ010000251.1:0-9471 GCA_964390165.1 uncultured Prosthecobacter sp.
CTTTCCACTCTTGCCGCTAACACACGTCAAGATATCCGCATCTTCTACAATAGCGCTGTGCCTGAAATTATCGGCAATGTATTCAATGTTGGATCACTAGCTCCTGGCGACCAATTTCTCTATGTTGATAATGCAGCCACTGGAAAAAATAAACCTACAATCACGCTCGTCTGGAATGGCACCAACTGGCTACAAGGTCCTAATCCTGTAACATCTACCTTTAGTCTGCTCCCTGGACAGTCTTATCTTTTCCGCAAAAACCAAAGTGTTACCCCATCAAGTGTGGTATGGACAGACCTGCAAAGTTATCTTGAATAAAGCTCATTTCAATGATTACCATGTCAGCACTAAAATCTCTCATGAAACTTAAAACGCTATTCGCCCTTGTTTTTGCCTCTGCGGCACAATTATCCAATGCTGCCACAACGGTTCAGTTTTATGAGCCATACTTTGGTGGTATTGCCGATAATTTGGCAAATGCAGCTGGAGTAGCTTCCAATGGTATGCGCTGGGGTATCATCGTCGATACCACTGGTAACGGGTTTGCCTCAGGTGGATCAAGCTATGATCCTTACCTCGCAGGCGTGACTACAGCTGGCTTCTTCAGCGCAGGTAGCACCATTAGTGACGACTATTACATCCCAGGAGCTTTGACTGTCGATGGATCGAGTCTTTATCCTGTTGGAGACTTTGGTGGCACAACACCAGGCAATGGAACAATTGTTGATGATATTGCTGTGAATTATACAAACGGAATCAGCACTAATGATCGTTTTGCGCTTATTTGGTTCAGCACTAACAGTTCAGGGGAAGGTGATAAATATGGATTCTTCACTGATGCTTCTTTCATCTTGCCTGCTGATACAGGAGCGTCTGTTTCCTATGGCACGCCATTCCAAGGTACTGACCCAGTGCGTCCTGCGGATAACACTTTTGGAACAGTCCCCGAACCGTCCCGCATGATGCTTCTGGGCTTCGGCTTGGTCGGCCTCTTCTTCCGTCGCCGTCGTTAATCTGGAGTTTAGCTTCTTTTCAGCCTCAGAGCTTCAGCTCTGAGGCTTTTTTATGCCCGCGTCAGGTAGTCTCCTCACCGTTCCCGCTGAAAGGAGCGCACTCCGAGAGGGCCGGGGGTGAGGGGCCGGCACCTTGCCCGGTCGATCCGTGAATGCCACTCACCTTCCCCCGCAAAGACCTTTGTCGTCGAAACACCTCCACATCGGGGAGAGGGATCAGCTACTTGGCCCGCCATACCCAAGAACAAAACCCGGCAACCTTGCTGACTGGAGCCACGAGTGACGAGTCAGGCTTTCATTGAGTGTCATTTGTCGCTGGAGTGATGGCCGTGTCGCCAGCATGAGGAGAGGTGCACATCGGCCAAGTGCCCAAGGCAGGCTACTCCTGAGCCCAGGGCAACGGCCTGGGGTCCATCAAGAATACAGCACACACTCAGGAGTCAGAGTCCTGAAAGGACGCCACTCGACACCGCGCACCGGCCGACTGAGAGCGCGCCCGGAGTCGAAGAGCGCTCCTTCGGGGCTCTGAGAAAGAAGATGCGGGGCAGCGGCGAACTCCAGGGCTGCCGCCCTGGGCTGAGGAGCTTGGTGCACTTGGCTCATCAACCCAGTGCCCCCTGCCTATGGCGCGCCATCCCCACGACATTTTTTAGCTCACCCCGCCGGTGGTGCACCCAATCTTCTTTCTGTGCAGCCGTTCTGGTTTTCCCGCCTTTTGATGCCGCAGAATCGCTTTCCCACAGGCGCGGGGGTCCTCTTCGCACATGACGCATTCTTTTTCGTCATCCCCTTCTTGATCAGCTTATTCGACGGAGGGAAGGCCGATAATCAGTGGGTCAAGGTGCCGGGACTCATCTCTCTGAGGCAGGGAAAACTGGTGGCAAAACCGCTATCCAGGGAGGCCTATACTGCCCAGCGAAGGTGGCTCACCTTTTTTAACCCGAACGCAGAGGCTGGAGATACCCATTGGTCGCGATCATTGGCATGGCGTCCGGTGCATTGCCCCGCCGGAACCTGCCCGGCGAACTTCCAGACTTGAGTTGCTATGCATGCACGGGAAGACTGCCCTCATGGAGAAAACGGAGGCCATCATCATCGGGCGCATGCGCTATTCGGAGACGACGCTGATCGTCCACTGGTGCTGCCCGGAGATGGGGCTGTTTAAGACCATCGCCAAAGGGGCGCTGAGGCCGAAGTCGGCATTTGCGGGCACACTGGACCTTTTTGTCTCAGCGGAGATCCGCTTTGGCCGGGCGAAGTCGGGGGATCTGCATACGCTGGCGGAGGCCCGCTGGACGAATCCGCGCCTGGGTCTGCGGCAGAGCTACGGGCGTATTTTGGCGGCGACCTACATGGTGAAGCTCGTGGAGCTGGTGGTGGAGCCTCACGCGCCGATCCCGGCGATCCATGAGCTGCTGGTGAAGGCGCTGGACTATCTGGCGGAGCATGACCCGAGCCGGGCGCTGGTGGAGCGCTTCGAACTGCGGCTGGCAGAGGATCTGGGGCTCGTGGGTGAGAGGGCCACGGGCGTGGGTGAGTCAGCCCGCGCGATCGAGGAGAACTTCCACCGGCGGCTGCCCGTACAAAGGCGGCAGTTGCTGGACTGGATCACTTCACAAGCACCGTCGCCAGGCTGAGGAAGACGCCCATGCTGACCACGTCTGTGGCGGTGGTGAGGAAGATGCTGGAGGCCGTGGCGGGATCGGCACCGCAGCGGCGCAGGATGAGTGGAATGAGCGCGCCGCAAAGGCCGCTGGTGACACAACTGGCCACCATGGAAAGCCAGACGACAAGACTGAGCGAAAGGGCGGCGGGATTCCCCTGCATCTGGGCATAGACATACATGCCGAGCCCGGCGCTGATACCGACGAGCATACCGTTGAACAAGCCTAGCATGCCCTCCTTCATCACCAGGCGGCGTTCATCTCCCGCCTCAAGATCCCCCATGGTCATGCCACGAAGCGTGACGGCGAGCGCCTGGCAGCCAGTGTTCCCCGACTGACCCGCGAGAACGGGTAGGAAGGCGGCCAGCAGCACGATGCGCTCCAGCGTGTGCTCAAACATGCCGACGACGGCGGCGGCGATGAAGGCAGTGAGCAGATTGATCTGAAGCCAGGGATGCCGGAACTTCAGGCTGCGCATGAGCGGTGTGCTCAGACGTTCCTCCTTCTCCACACCGACCATGGTTCCCGCCTGGGCGCTGATCTCGATGGCACGGGCCTCGAAGAGATTCTGGCCGCGCACGAGCCCGAGCAGCCGGCCCTCGGCATCGCAGACGGGATAGACCGGGATGTGGCGGTTCACGGTGCTCTTCATCGCATCGGTCAAAGCCATGGCGGGAGAGAGGGTGAAGACATCCTTGTACATCACTTCCGAGAGCAGTGACTCCGGCCTGCCGAGCATGAGATCCCGGAAGACGAGCACGCCGAGGAGTTTGTTCGACTCATCCGTGACGTAGCCGTAGGTGATGAAGGCACGCTTCGTGAGCTTCCGCAGCGCTTCGATGGTGTCATGCACGCTCATCGTGGGACGGAAGACGGCCACGGGCGGCTCCATGAGCCAGCCGACGCTGTCCTCGGGATACTGGCGGTTGTGCATCCACTGCCTTGATTTTTCGATGGGAGCGGCGGCAAGTATCTGGCAGCGGTGCTCATCGAGCATTTCATTCAGCACCTGCTGCGCCACCATGGGGTTCAGCGCCTCCAGAACAAAGACGCCTTCTTCGGCGGATTTCGTCTCCAGCAGATCTGCGACTGCGTGCGGTGCGAGTGCTTGGACCTCTTCGAGAAGTTCGTTCTGGGATTCGGTGCTCATGTTTGTGGAACTAAAGCGATGCTGCCCGGTGTTGTCCAAGGCGCTCTGCCTCAGCCTTCATCTTTGCCAGCCGGACGAATGGCGGTGCCCTTCACCCCTGTGAGCGAGTCTCCCAGCTCGGTGCGGAATGGCTCGGCGAGCGCCTTCAGGCGCTCGACCATCTCAGGATTCGCCGCGCTGACATCCTTCGTTTCTCCCGCATCCATGCTCAGATCATAGAGCGCGGGTTCCTGCTGAGCGACCTTGTAGCCATGCCGCGTGGCGATGCCTGCGATGCCGCTCTGGGTGATGGCGGCGGGCTTCATGTTCTCCCAGTTCGAGGGCTTGCCATCGCGGCCCGGTGTGTCGTGCGGGGTGATGTAGGGATGGGCGAAGTGCAGTTTCCACCCGCCGCTGCGGATGGCCTGCAGCTCGGTGCCTGCGTAGAAGGCGATGGCCTCGTGAGGTGACTTCGCGCCTTCTTTCCCGAACAAGAGATCACTGACATCGCGCCCGTCGATCTTGTTTGGAGAAGCCGGTGCGCCGAGCCAGGCGGAGATCGTGGGCAGGAGGTCCATCTCCGTGATCGGTTCGTCGCAGACGCGTCCCGCAGGCACCCTGCCGGGCCATTTGGCGATGAAGGGCACGCGCACGCCGCCTTCGTAGCTCGTGAGCTTGCCTTCGCGGAGAGGCGCGGCACTGCCCGCGTGATTGCCGTAGCTGAGGAAGGGGCCATTGTCGGAGAAGAAAATCACGAGCGTCTTCTCCGCGATGCCCGCCTGCTGCACGGCGGCGAGGATCATACCCACGCTCCAGTCCAGCTCTTCGACGACATCGGCATAGAGTCCGTGCGGTGATTGCCCTTTGAAACGCTCCGATGCAAAGATGGGCACATGGGGCATGATGTGCGGCACGTAGAGGAAAAATGGCTTCGCCTCATGTCGGCGGATGAAGCTCACAGCCTTCTCGGTGATGCGGCGGGTGAACTGGCTCTGATCTGGATCGGTCTCGATGATCTTCTCATCTTCATAGAGCGGCAGCGGCGGCATCTCAGCGGCGAGGCTGGGGTGGTACTTGCTGTTATCGTTCGAGTAGGGGATGCCCCAGAATTCATCGAAGCCATGCTTCAGGGGCGAAAACATCAGTGTAGTGCCGAGGTGCCATTTCCCGAGCACGCCGGTGGTGTAGCCCTGCTGCTTCAGCATCTCCGGCAGCAGATGTTCGTCCGGGTGGATGCCCTCTCTGCTCGTGTGATTCAGCGCGCCCTGCATGGAGACGCGGTTCGGGTAGCTACCGCTCATCAGGGCCGAGCGGGAGGCGCTGCACACGGCCTGCGTGACGTAAAAGGAAGTGAACTTCGTGCCCTCCGCCGCGAGGGTGTCCAGGTTCGGTGTGCGGATCGTTTTGCTGCCAAAGCAGCCGAGGTCTGAGTAGCCGAGATCATCGGCGAGGATGAGGATGATGTTAAGTTGATCGGCAGCCTGGAGCGGAGACCAGAGGGCGGAGAGGGAAAGGAAAAGCAGACAGCGGAGCATGACTCTGGATAGCGGATAGCAGCCCCGTTTTCCAGAAGAGAAAGCTCAGACGAGCTGCCGTGCCTCATTCAGGCTGCGGGCCTGCTCCACCCACTTTTCACGCGCGATGCGATCTTTGAAGGCGAGGCGGCTGGAGAACTCACGGATGTGCCGCTCCTCCCACGAGGCGATCTGGCGCCAGGTGTAGATGCCGAGGTCGTGCAGACGTTTCTCCAGCACGCTGGCGATGCCCTTGATCCGTGTGAGATCGTCGGCGTCAGGCGGGGCGATTTTATAAATGAGGCCGAGGGCGGAATCAAACTCAGGCAGCACGGAGGGGATCGCTGAAACCGATGATGCAGCGGCGGATGGCGCAGGTGCTGCGGCGGCGGGATTGAGTTCAGGGATCGGAGGGGCCTTGATGATGGAAGTCAGGGTGGAAATGGCCGAGGACGGAATGAGCGGCTCGGGGGCCTCTTCAAGCAGGAAGCCAAAAGGGGAGACCTCCTCTTCATCGGCGGCGGGATGGGTTCCATTCACCTGCACAGGGGCTGCCGCCGACTTGGGAGTTTCGGCAGATTTGGCGGGCTTTACCCGAATGGTCGGGCGGCGGATGGTGGCCGTCCGGGGCATCTCAGGCGCTGCCGGAGCAGCGGCGGGTGGCACCTCGGGCACAGATGTCACGGCGGTGACGGTGGGCACGGCGGGCAGCGCTGTCATTTCCACCTGAGGTGGCGCCACGGGCGGTGCTGCCGGAGCTGGCTTCTCTGGAGCAGGCGTCAGATTGGCCGCTGGTGGCATCGTGCGTTCGGGGAAGACAGCACTGACGTTCGGCAGCACTTCAGTCAGCAGCGTAGGCGGTGGATTCAGCGGGCTCGTGGAGGGGCGCATCGTTTGTTCAGCCAGCTTGCGCTTCAGCACGGCGATCTCCTGGAGCTGCCCGGCATTCTCCAGCTTCATGTGCTGGAGATGCTTCTTATACCGGCCCCAGATGGCCGCCCCCATGCACATGCCGAGCAGGAAAAAAACGAAGGCTAGCGCGAATACAAAGACGCCGCTGTGAAGCAGGAAGTAGATCAGCGGCTCGGACTCGAGGATGGGAAACTCGATCTTCATAGGCGGTGGTGGATGAAACTCATTGGATCAGGATTTCGACACTGCGGATTTCGGCGGGGGCGTGCCTGCTGCCCGCTGGGACGGGATCAAAGGCCACGGGCAGCATTTCCGCAGCGGGCGCACCCTGCTCGATGAGGAATGACACGACCTCCTCGGCGCGGCGGCGGGCCAGAGCAGACTCTACCTTCAAATCACCCGCAGGATCAGGATGACCACCAGCGACGAGCTTCAGCGCGGGCCCGGCGGAGAGGAGCGCAGGCACCAGCGTGGCCAGCCGCGTCTTATCCCCGGCATTCAGCGTGCTGCTGCCCAGGCCGAACAAGATGTACTGACCCGCAAACACATCGCGCACAGTTTGCAGCACATCTTCAGGCAGGGCGGTCTCGATCCGGCGGCCTGGGAAATGATAGCTCGAAGGGAAATAGGTGAGCTGCATCTCTGCGCGGCGGCCTTTTGTCATGGGACGCAGAAAAGTTAGCCAGGCGCTTTCCAGAGTGCGGGTGGCATCGGCGGAGAGGCGCGGGTTGCCATCGGCATGGATGCTGAAGTCACCTGGAGCCGGTGTGCTGTAAAAACTGCGCAGCAGGGGGACGATGACACCGTCCGTGGTGAATGGTGCGGCGAGCGCAAACTGCGTGGCACGGAGCTTCTCCGCATCCACTGGCAGTCCGTGCGGACCGGAGCTGATGGCCTCCAGCACCTCGGCGCGGAGGTCTTCTGAGGGAAGCATGCCGGAAACGTGGAGACGTCCCTCCCGCCGCACGATCTCCAGTGCGGAGGGCACATGCAGTGCCTCGATGATGGGCTGGAGCATGGGGCTGTCCTCGCGCAGCGGCAGCTTTTCACCTTCAGGCAGACGCACCAGCGCGGAAGTGTGGAGACCTTCTGCGGTGATCTCCAAATCAGGGCGGATCTTTTGAAGAAGCGTCTTCAGCGACTCCGCAGTTCCCAGGTCAGGCATCCAGCCCTCCACCGTCAGGGTGTCATCCGCCAGCCGCGCTTTCAACCGCGCCAGAATGCTGAGGCGATTGCTCACCAGACGCAGTGCTCCGATGTCCGTGATCTCCTGCGTGACCTGCTTCACGGAGGCTTCGTCCTGGGCATCTCCCGTGACGCTGAGATCCAGGTAGCGCAGATCCACCGTGGCACCCTTGATGTCGGCCTTCTTCAGGATCTTTTCCACCTCTGCCCGCAGCCTCGGCTGTTGATGTTCCTCGAAATCCCACCAGTGCGCCAGCATCATCACCGGCAGCAGCGCGATGAAAAAGAGGACGACGGTGAAGCGCATGGCGAGGGAGAGGGATGAGCGATTGACACACTGGAGCGACCACGGATACTCCGCGCCCCTCCGGCAGGCATTCTTTCCCATCGTGCCCGGCGGAGGCAAGCAGGGAATCCTTCCTTCACATCTCCAAACTAACGCTCAGCCTTCGCCCACACCTCATGTCAGTCGTCATCGCCGGAACCGTCGCCCTGGACAATGTCAAAACCCCGCAGGACTCGCAGGAAAACCTGCTCGGTGGTTCCGCCGCTTATGCCGCCCTGGCCGCCAGCATCTTCACCCAGCCCGTGCACCTCGTCGGCATCATCGGGCATGACTTCCCTGAGGCTCATCTGAATCTGCTCGGCAGCAAAGGCATCACACTCGATGGCCTGGAGCGCAGCAGCGGAGCCTCCTTCACCTGGAGCGGTGAATACCACGAAGACATGAACAACCGCACCACGCACGCCGTGGGCATCAACGTCCTCGAAACCTGGCTACCGAAGATGCCCGCTACTGCTGCCGAGGCAAAGATCGCCGTCCTGGCGAACATGAGCCCGGACAACCAGATCCAGACCGTCGAGCAATGCACCGGTGCCGACTTCATCATCGCCGACACCATGGATCTCTGGATCAGCATCGCCAATGAGCGCCTGCACGATGTGCTGAAGAAGATCGACCTCCTCGTCATCAATGATGGCGAAGCCAAGGAATTCGCCAAGACCACCAACCTCGTCGAAGCAGGCCGCCGACTTCAGGAAAAAGGCCCCCGCTTCGTCGTCGTGAAGCGTGGAGAGCACGGCAGCTACCTCTTTGGTGAAAAGCCCGAAGACTTCTTCTCCTGCTCTGCCTACCCCCTCGACTCCGTCTTCGATCCCACCGGCGCTGGCGACAGCTTCCTCGGCGGCATGGCCGGCTGGCTTCACGCCAATGACAAAACCAAGCCCACCTTCGCCGACCTCCGCCAGGCCGTCGTCCACGGCAGCGTCACCGCCAGCTACACCTGCGAAGCCTTCAGCACCCACAAGCTCCAGAAAGTCACGAAAGCCGACGTCGCCGGGCGTCTCGCGGAATTGCAGAGCTACACGAGCTTCCATGCGTAAAACGGGACGTGGTTTACGGTTGTTGGCTGCGGCTGATCGTTGTTTCTCAATCCAATTCCAGATCTGCTTTTTGCCAGGGCTCACACATCAAATCGGCACCTGATTTTGTATCACAGCTTGAGCTACAGGATTGAAAAGATGCACAGGATTTTCAGACCTGTTAATCCTGCCAATTTTGTTAATCCTGTAGTATCGGCCACTTAATTTTAAAACCGTAAGCCCTGACTTCCTCCCCGGCTTGGAAACAACCGTCAACTTCCCCTTCCCCGCCCCATGTGGACCACGATCAAAACCTTCAAAGACATCAAGCTTGAGAAAACCGAAGACGGCATCGGTTAGCTCACCATCAACCGGCCGGAAGTGCGCAATGCCTTCCGTCTGCAGACGGTGAAGGAGATTCTCATCGCGCTGGAGATTCTGCATGAAGATCCCGACGTCGGCGTCATCATCCTCTGTGGTGAAGGTCCCCCTCGCCGATCTCGAAACCGAAACCCTCATCTGGTGCCGCGAAATGCTCCAGCACAGCCCCCTCGCCCTCCGCTGCCTCAAAGCCGCGCTGAATGCCGATTGCGACGGCCAGATGGGCCTCCTCGACCTCGCCGGCAACGCCACCCTGCTCTACTACATGAGCGAAGAGGCCAAAGAAGGAAAAAACGCCTACGTCGAGAAAC
>CAYMHJ010000252.1:0-9468 GCA_964390165.1 uncultured Prosthecobacter sp.
GGAAAGACTGGCCCGACTACAGCCTCGCCAATGGCGCAGGATTGCCTGCCTCGCCCTTCCGCACGGATGACTGGCCGGTGCCGACGGTGAAGAAGTGACGGCAGACGCCAAGCGAACCCCGGCCCGCCACGCCGGACAACGACGATGCTGAGCGCATCCGCGAACGGATGCCGAGGCGCTTGCAGGAACTCCGGGAAGCGATGGGTTTAACCAACGTCCACCCTGACTCGTGAGCGTGGCAGCAGCTCAGTAATCCATCGGCGGGATCAAAGGCGGCTTCATCTGCCTGACCAGGGGCTAATCCCCGATCTACCAGCTCAACGGGCACGATGCTCGCCGGGCGTCTTGCCGGTGTATTTGCGGAAGACTTGGCAGCAATACTGGGCGGAGGAAAAGCCGGTGGCAGTGGCGATGTCTTCGAGCTTGCGGTTGGTGGTGCGGAGCAGTTCGGTGGCGGCTTTCACGCGGCGGCGCTGCAGCCAGTCGTTGGGACTCATGCCGGTCTCACGTTTGAATACCAGAAAGAGGTGCGCCCGACTGCATCCAGCGTTTTGCGCCACATCGTTCATGGTCAGCGGCTCGGTAAACTGGTTATCCATGTGTTCCTTAGCGATGGTCACGGCCTCGGCAGCGCGACGCTGATGCGTGCCGCTGGTGTGCCGGGCGGCTTCGACGATGATGGAGGCCACGAGCAGACGCATGGAAGCTAGGCCATCGGGAGTGGTGGGTGATTTGCGATGCTGGATGAGCATCTGGTGCAGCGAATGGGCCATGCGCCGAAGGGCGGAGGTCATGGTGTAGAGTCCGGGGTCGCGGCTTTCAAACCGGGCCGCAATCCACCGGGCTTCTTTTTTGGTGAACGGACTGCGCCGTGAGTCATCTGGCGTTGTGTGGAAGTTAACGGCACAGATGATCGACGGCGTGCGGATGTCCCGTGAGGCGCGGTGCAGATGACGGGGCGGGACGATGAGCATCTGCCCTCCGGCGAGTTCTAGTTCACTGCCGTTCTTGAACTCATACGCCGCGCCTCCGCTCAGCAGCATGAGCAATTCATGGCGGTCATGCCGGTGCCATGAGATCGGTGTGGCGTGAAAGCCCTGCGTGGCCGTAGCCGCGCCGACCATAGGCAGGCCGAACTCAGCTCCAGTGAATACGCTTTCTCTTACCGGCAGGGCGTTGGGGGTGTTTGTGGCTTTGGGTTTCCTGGCTGGCATGTGTGTTTAGAAATAGTCTGCCCGCTCATATTGGAAGACAATCCTGTAAACAAATGATTACCGTCGGGCTTTACTTCCCGACATGAAAAATCAGTCACCATCCGCCATCGTATCCCCCGGCAACATCGGGGTGACGTATGGCCTGCTGGCTGTCATGGCGCTGCTTTGGGGCCTGATGTTCATCGCTATCAAGCTAGGAGACCGTGCGATGCCGATCTCCGTTTACAATGCGGATCGTTTTCTCTTGGGCGCAGTCGTGATGCTGGTCGTTTGCCGTCGGACCGATCGGTGGCAGCGGGTTGAATGGCGGGATGCGTGCGAACTCACAGGCCTCGGGTTTGTCGGGCATGGACTCACTCAGATAGCCTTCGTTTCCGGTGTGGTGAGAACTTCCACTGCCAGTTCGGCGCTGATCTGGGGCTGCACACCTTTGCTGGTGGCATCGATTTCCGCATTGCTGGGATTGGAGCGCCTGCGGGCACGCCAGTGGCTGGGTGCGCTCGTGGCATTGGCCGGAGTGGCTGCGGTGGTGGCAGGGCGTGGGTCGGGCTTCACAGGTCAGACGCTTGCGGGAGACGGACTGGTGCTGCTTTCAGTGCTTTTCCTGGCCATCTATGTGGTCTGGAGCCGATCTCTGTTGGCCCGGCTGGACGTGTGGTTTGTGACGACATGGATGCTATGCACGGGGGCCGTGATCATGCTCGCGTGGTCTGCTCCGCAGCAGAGCGTGCAGCTTTATCGCAGTCTGAATCTCCAAGATTGGGGCGTGCTGTTCTACGGCGCTGTGTTTGCGCTGCTGGTGCCGAATTTGATCTTTCTCAAAGGCATCCATGAGGTCGGACGCGCCCGCGCCTCCTTTTTTGTGAACGCAGTGCCGTTGGTCGGATGTTTGGCGGGATGGTTGTTCATGGGCGAGACGATGGGGCCGCTTCAAGTGATCGGCGGCGCGGTGATTTGTGTCGGCATCCTTCTTTCGCAGCTTCAACGAGTTCTGCCCATGAGCCGTGTCCAATTATCACTGCTCGCCTTCTTGGTATCGTTTACCTTTCCTG
The DNA here is from genome assembly GCA_964390165.1 of uncultured Prosthecobacter sp. Classification (GTDB taxonomy): domain Bacteria; phylum Verrucomicrobiota; class Verrucomicrobiia; order Verrucomicrobiales; family Verrucomicrobiaceae; genus Prosthecobacter. The sequence goes on from CAYMHJ010000252.1 coordinate 2,267, forward strand.
TGATGGCGCAGGACACCGCCACCATCCAGGCGCAGATCGATGCGGCCATCGCCGCCGGGCAAAAGACGCTGCGCATCACGCCGGGCGTTTACCATGGCCTGCCGCCACAGGAAAAGGCGCCACACATCATGCTGCGCTCCATTCGTGGCCTCGACATTGACGCCACGGGCGTGACGCTTGTTTGCGGCCGCTTGAGCCGTGCGGTGGACATCATGCAGTGCTCTGACCTCACCTTGCGTGGGCTCACCATCGACTATGCGCCGCTGCCCATGACGCAAGGCACCATCACCGCCTTCGGGCCGATGCGCGAGTGGACGGATGTGCGCATTCACGCAGGCTATCCAGCGCCGCTCGCCCTGAAGGACGGCTGGGGTTTTCTTTGGACCTCCGACGCAAAAACACGGCTCATCAAACCCGGCACCGCCAACCGGCCCAACCAATCCATCACCGACATGGGCGGCGGCGTGTGGCGGGTGGCGCACGGCGTGCCGGTTTTTGACGCGGCTGTGGTCGGCGATTATCTGCGCATCCCACAGCCAGTGCAGTCGGCCTCCACTCTCATCGCCGCCCAATGCACGAACCTCACACTCATCGGCGTGACGGTTCATTCCGCGCCGCTGCATTACGCCACCTGCTTTCGCTGGTGCCACGGCGTCACGCTCCAGTCATGCCGCGTCGTGCCCGGCCCCGCGCCTCAGGGAGGCATGGAACCACGGCTCTTCTCCTCCGTGGGAGATGGATTCAATTTCTCCGCCATCACTGGCGGCCTGCGCATCCTCGACTGCGAGACTGACTCCACTGGCGACGACGGCATCGCGGTCTATGCTCCGTCGATGCTCGTTTATGAGGTCACTGGTCAAAGGGTGACCTTGAGCCACGGACCCGCCGGAGGACCACTGCCCGAGCCTAGCACTCGTCTCCGTTTTTTCTCCGCCGCCACAGGCCGCATGGAAGAAGGTATCGTCACCTGCAGCGCACGAAGTCAGAGGCCAGCAGCGGATTGGATGGCTGTCAAAAAGCAGCTCATGCCCAGCGCTTACGCACACCAGTTCAACGAACCATTCGAGGTCGAGTTGAAGACTGCGGTCGCCGCCCGCCCTGGTGACGAGGCTCGATTGAGCGATGAGGCCACCCACGAAACGATCATCCGCGCCTGCCATGTTCGGAATGCTGGCTCGCGCGGCATCGTCGCCAATGCGTCCCGCATCCGCGTGGAGGACAACCAGATCGAGGACACCTTCTTTCCCGCCGTCCATACATTTGCCTTCTTCCGCCGCGAAGGCGGCTCTGGTTTCCAAAACGACGTGTGCATCGTCCGCAACAGGATCGCCCGTGCAAATCTGGGCCGCCCGCTGCTGGCGGACTTCCTTGGTTCCATCAGCGTCGTTAGCTGGGACGCAGGATTCGAGTCCTCTGGCGGTCATCGCCACATCGCCATTGAGGCGAATGACATCGCGGAAAGCTGGGGCGTGGATGTGCAGGTCCATGCCGCCACCAGCGTCATCGTGCGTGGCAACCGCTTCACGGACTCGCACCAGATGCACGCAGGCGATGCCACACCGCGCAATGTGGACAACACCGCCGCCATCTTCCTCCACGACATCCAGGACGCCATCATCGAGCGCAACGAACTCATCCGCCCCGGCCCACACGTCGGTCCGCATCCACTCAGCACACAGAACGTCGCAGACCTTCAAGCGGAGAAACCCTTCACCCACAAAGAGCCATGAAACATCCACGTAACCCCGCGTCCGGTAATCATCCGGACATCACCCGCCGCCAAGCCATCCAAACGCTTGCCGCAGCCAGTATCGGCGCAGGTGTGAGCCAGCAGATTGCCGCGCAGGACTCGAAGGTCGCAAAGCCTGTGCCCACCCCGGCTTTTCCCAAACCCACGCTGCACGTCTATCCAGACTACGGCTGGCTGCGTGGTCTGGGCATGGTGCCATCGTGGGCTGCCCGCATTGAGGACGCGTGGTGGTTTTACGACGGCGCTAGAATGCGCGAGGAGGTCGCCCTCGCGCGGTAGATTCACGTCAATTGCATCCGCCTCTGGATCGAGTTCACGGCATGGCAGCGCGACTCGGAGAAAGTCACGGCACACTTTATGGATGCTGTCGCCGCCATCGCCGAAAACGGCATGAAGGTCATGCCCTGCCTCTTTAATCGCTGGCACGATTCCAAGTTCGACTATGGCGGCACCTACGTCGAGAACCTCAAGCCCGGTTGGCGGCAGCCGCTCGAGTATGTGAAGGCACTCGTAACTCCGCTCGCATCAGACGACCGCATTCTCGCGTGGGACCTCTGCAACGAGCCGCAGGCCGGCAGCCTCAACGACGAGCCGAGCAGGCGGGAGTTTCAGTGGCTGTCGGAGATCGCCACCACCGTTCGCACCTGTGGTGCCCGGCAGCCCATCCTGGTTGGCAACGTGCCGGGTGAGGGGCACATCCGTCTCTACGCACCGCTGTCCGACGTGCTCTGCGCCCACCCCTACACCCATACCGCCCCCGAACTCTCCAAGCAGATCGCCCTCTTCCAGTCAATCCGGCGAGACTTGGGCAAGCCGCTGCTCGTCAACGAGACCATGCCGGGCTGCCTCGACGACACCAAGCGAGCGGAAGTCGTGAAGATTTACCACGAACAGCTCTCCACCGCTGGCTTCGGCTGGATGGGCTGGGCCTTGCGCGAAGGCCGCGCCATCTCCACCCGCCGGGACCGCTACGACGACAACGGCATCAACGGCCAGGGCTTCCACCCCTTCTTCACCAAGGAGAGCAAGCTGCGCGGCGGCCTGGAGTTCCTGACCGAGAAACCCACGCTCCGCGCTCCTTGGGAGAAGTGACGATCCTCGGAACACAAAGAATCCCCAATCCATGAACCCCATCCGCCTCTTCCTCATTCCACTTATCCTTTCCGTGTCTTCGGTGTGTTCCGTGGGCCACGCTGCCGAGACCGTCACCAACTCCGTCGGCATGAAGCTCATGCCCATTCAGCCCGGCACGTTCACCATGGGCCAGGACGGGCCGCCGTTGGAAGACTACCTGGGGCAGAAGCGGATCAAAGAACTCTACAACGTGAAGGACCGGATCGACTTCGATGAGAAGCCCGCGCACAAGGTCACAATCACTCGGCCGTTTCAAATCGGCGTCACCGAGGTCACGGTGGCGCAGTATCGGCAGTTCGATCCTGAGTTTAAAAAGAACGATCCGAAGTCGAAGCCTGCGGATGACGATGCAGCGAGCGGTGTGACGTGGGACAAAGCGGTCGCGTTCTGCGAGTGGCTCTCGAAGAAGGAAGGCAAGACTTACCGCCTGCCGACCGAGGCGGAGTGGGAGTATGCGTGCCGTGCGGGCACGACGACGCTTTTCAACACGGGCGAAAAGCTACCGGACGGTCACCAGAAGTGGTTTGGCGATGAGAATCTTCGCGTCGCCTATTTTCCACCCGGGCCGATGCCACAGGAGTATGATTGGCGGAAGGCGGGAGAGAAAGCGATGGCCGGTTTGAAGTATGGCGAACTCGTCGGCGGTTCATGGACTCATGAAAACGCCAGACACGATGCGGCGGGTTCGTTGCGCGTCGCACAGAAGACGCCGAACGCCTGGGGCCTGCACGACATGCACGGTAATCTGGCCGAGTGGTGCAGCGACTGGTATGGGCCGTATGAAAGCGGTGCACAGACAGACCCGCTCGGGCGTGTGGATGGCGACTTCCGCGTGTTCCGGGGTGGATTTCATTCCTCACTCATCCGCTTCCTGCGCTCGGCGAACCGGGGCTCAAGGGTGCCATACGATGTGTTTGATCGCATGGGGTTTCGCGTCGTGCAGGGTGAGCTTCCAAAAGGGACGATGCTACCCAAAGCACCGCCACCGCTGAATGCGCAAAACGTCAGCCAGACCGTGCCGCACATCGTGCCGCAGTCCGCCAATGTGCCATTCTTCGAGGGACCGAAGCTATTGGTGCATGTCGCGGACGATGCAGCCGGGCCGGTGTATTGCAGTGAGAACCATTGCATGACGATCACCGAATGTCCGAATGGGGACCTGCTTGCGGCATGGGTTTCGACACCCGCTGAAACGGACCTCACCTGCTCGCACGCAGCGTCACGACTGCGCTTCGGTGCGAAGGAATGGGAACCCGCCTCACCGTTCTATGATGCGGCCGATGTGCTGGACGGAGCGCCGCAGCTCTGGTGGGACGGGGACAAAACCATCTATCACCTCGACGACGTGTATTATAAGTCCGGGTGTCAGAGCCTGCGTCACTCCACTGACAACGGAGCCACTTGGTCGAAACCAGAGTTCTTCCGTGCCTCCGGAGACTACGCCAACCAGTTGATGAGCACCAAAGACGGCGTTCTGGCGATCCCGTATGACCTCTTTGAAGTCATGGTCAGCGAAGACGGTGGCAAGAGTTGGCAGCAGCACGGTCGCAGGATGCGTGGAAACGAGGATGTCAGGCCCGGCAACAGCGGATCATTCATCGCCGGCTACCATCCCACCATGGTGGAGCTCGCCGACGGGCGCTGGATGGCCTTCTCACGGCTTGACCCCGTGCAAGAGCAGGCTCGTTTCGAGAACCGCACGCCCGTCAGCTATTCGAGTGATCGCGGCAAGACATGGCAGTGGGCAATGAGCGAATTTCCTGTCGTGAGCAGCGCTCAAAAGAGCGTCCTGTTGCGGCTCAAAGAAGGTCCACTGCTGTTCTGCTCGTTCACCGACCAATGGAGAAACTGGAGCACTCGTAAGGGGCTGAACTTCAAATCCACCAGCGGCGACTACACCGGCTACGGCCTCTTTGCTGCCGTGAGCTACGATGAGGGCAAGACCTGGCCCGACAGACGACTCATCACCCCCGGCGGACCGGAGCGGAAGTGGATCACCAAGGAACGAACTCCCTTCCTCATCAGCGACACCCTCGCCGAACCCGCCAGCTACCTCGCCGCCACCCAGAGCCGTGACGGAAACATCCAGCTCCTCACCAGCCGGAACCACTACGTCTTCAACCTCGCGTGGATCAAAGCCCCTGCACCTGCGCCAAAGAAATGAATCACCAAGCCATGAAACCCGTCCGCCTCGTCCTCATTCCTCTCATCCTTTCCGTAGCTTCGGTGTGTTCCGCGGGGCAAACCGTCGAACCCATCACCAACTCCATCGGCATGAAGCTTGTCCGCATCGAAGCGGGCACGTTCACCATGGGCCAGGACGGGCCGCCGTTGGAAGACTACCTGGGGCAGAAGCGGATCAAAGAACTCTACAACGTGAAGGACCGGATCGACTTCGATGAGAAGCCCGCGCACAAGGTCACAATCACTCGGCCGTTTCAAATCGGCGTCACCGAGGTCACGGTGGCGCAGTATCGGCAGTTCGATCCTGAGTTTAAAAAGAACGATCCGAAGTCGAAGCCTGCGGATGACGATGCAGCGAGCGGTGTGACGTGGGACAAAGCGGTCGCGTTCTGCGAGTGGCTCACGAAGAAGGAAGGCAAGACCTATCGGCTGCCGACCGAGGCTGAGTGGGAGTATGCTTGCCGTGCGGGCACAGCGACGCTCTTCAATACCGGTGACGATTTGCCGGACGGTCATCAGAAGTGGTTCGGCGAGGAAAACTTTCGCGGTGCCTATTTCCCGCCGGGACCGATGCCGCGCGAATATGAATGGCGGGATGCCAGCAAGGCATCGGCCAAAAGTTTGAAGCAAGGCGAGATCATCGGCCTTGCTCATCCGGTGGAGGAATCCAAAGCCGGTGGCGCGGGTTCCTTTCGCGTGGCGCAGAAGACGCCGAACGCCTGGGGCCTGCACGACATGCACGGCAACGTGGCCGAGTGGTGCAGCGATTGGTATGGGCCTTATGAAAGCGGCGCACAGACCGACCCGGTCGGCCGCGCGGATGGTGACTGCCGCGTCTTTCGCGGCGGATTTCATTCGTCGATGATCCGCTTCCTTCGTTCGGCGAATCGCGGCTCTTGGGTGCCGAACTCCGCGAGCCCGCGCATCGGCTTCCGCGTCGTGCAGGGAGAGCTGCCGAAGGCAAAACCGTTGCCGATGGCCCCACCGCCGTTGAATGCTCAAAATGTCAGCCAAGCCGTGCCAAACATCACACCGCAGCCCTCAGACGTGCCGTTCTTTGAAGGCCCGAAGCCCTTCGTGCGCATCCCCGCAGGCACGGTGGGTCCGGTGTTCATCAGCCAGAATCACAGCCCCTCCATCACCGAGTGCCCGAATGGCGATTTGCTCGCCGTCTGGTTCTCCACCATGGCCGAAACCGATCTCACCACCTCCAACGCCAGTGCCCGGCTGCGCTTCGGTGCCAAGGAGTGGGAACCCGCCTCACCCTTCTGGGACCCACAGGACGTGAACGACCATGCACCCAAGATCTGGTGGGATGGCGAGCAGACGATCTATCATTTTGTCGAAGCACGTGGCCACGGCGACAACCTCATCCGCCGTTCCACCGACAACGGTGTTACCTGGACGAAAGCCGAAGTCATCCGCTCCCACGGCGAGCCAGCGAACCATCCCATCCGCCTGAAGGATGGCGTCATCGCCATGCCCTATGACAACTCATCGCTCCTCATCAGCCGCGACAACGGTCAGACTTGGCAATCACGCGGTCGCGACCTCGGCGGCCACGACGACATTCGTCCCGGCAAGAGTGGCCCGTTCATTGCCGGTTACCACGCTCCCATCGTGCAGCTTGCCGACGGACGCCTCATGGCCTTCAGCCGCCTCGACCCCGTCCCCTTGCAGGAGAGATTCCGCTTCAAAATGCCCGTGAACTACTCTAGCGACCTCGGTGAGACCTGGCAGTGGGAAGTCAGCGAGTTTCCCGTCGTCAGCAGCGTGCAAAAGCCCGTCATGCTGCGGCTCAAGGAAGGCCCTATCGTGCTCTGTTCCTTCACCGACCAGTGGCGAACACCCTTCAAAGAGCGCCAGGGCATGATCTTCCAATCCACCACCGGCACCTACACCGGCTACGGCCTCTACGCCGCCGTCAGCTACGATGAGGGCAAAGCCTGGCCCGACCGCCGCCTGCTCGCGCCCGAGGGTAAAAATACCGCCGACGGCTACGGCTACCTCGCCGCCACGCAAAGCCGCGACGGCCGCATCCAGCTCATCACCAGCAAGGACCACTACGTCTTCAACCTCGCATGGATCAAACAACTCCCGCCCGCGACGAAGAAATGAGGAAAGCAGCGTATCG
>CAYMHJ010000253.1:0-9414 GCA_964390165.1 uncultured Prosthecobacter sp.
CGCTGGTGCCTCTGCGTGACCTCAGAGCTGAGGATGATCACAGTCCACAACTGCTCGCGCCTGAACTGGTGCGCAGCTTCCTGCCGCGTCGTAGCTTTGAGTTTCACAAAGGTCAGGCAGGGCGAGTCGGTATCATTGCGGGATCGCGCGGTTTCATCGGTGCGGCCATGCTGGCCTGTGGTGGGGCTTTGCGTGCCGGGGCTGGGATGGTGACCTTGCTCGTGAAGGATGAGGTATATCCACTGCTCGCTGCGCGCGTGCCGCCTGAGGTAATGGTCAAGCTGGTGAATGATTACCGTGAGGTGCTGGAGATGAACTTGGATGCACTCGCTATCGGTCCTGGGCTTGGCTTTGAGCATGAAGACGAGGTGCTGACCGTGGTCCAATACGCCAGCGTTCCCGCCGTGGTGGATGCGGATGCGATCACGATGGTCGCTCGCGCTGAGGTGCCTGTCTTTCTCACCTCCACACCACCGCGACTCTTGACCCCGCATCCCGGTGAAATGGCACGGCTGGTGGGCGACTGCGATGCCCATCCGCGCATCAGTCAGGCCGAGCTTTGGGCCATGGCGCATCCGGGGAATACCTTACTGCTGAAAGGCGCACGCACTGTGATCGCCACGGAAGGGCCGCCGACCTACTTCAACACCACTGGCCACCCCGGCATGGCCACCGGCGGCATGGGCGATGTGCTCACTGGAGTGTGCACCGCGTTTGCCGGACAAGGGCTGGATTTGCATCGTGCTGCAGGACTGGGAGCCTGGAGCTGCGGACGTGCGGCGGAGATCGCTGCGCTGAGAATGGGGCAGAATTCCGTGCTCCCTACCGATGTGATCAAGTGCCTCGGGCAGGCTTTGCGCGAGCTTGAATGATGGGTGGCCCTGCGCCAGACATCCTCCATGCCCTACCGCCACACGCTCACCGACCGAGTTCAGTTCGCCGATACCGATATGGCGGGCATCGTGCATTTCTCGAACTTCTTCCGCTACATGGAGCGCGTGGAGCATGATTTTTTCCGCGCGCTGGGGATGTCGATCTGGGATGGCCACAATGAAGTCACCGCTGGCGAGCGCGTGGGCTGGCCGCGGGTTCATGCTTCGTGTGATTACAAGGCTCCACTGCGTTTTGAGGAGGAGTTCACGATGGAACTGCTCGTCGAAGAAGTGCGCAAAAAGACGATCCGCTACCTGATTCGTTTTTGGAAGAAGGATGGGGAGCTGAGTGCCGAAGGGCGCATCATCGCTGCCTGTGTGCAGCGGGACAAGATGTCCGGCAAGATGAAGGCGGTGGACATCCCGGCGCGGGTCTTCGAGAAGATCGAGGCGGCTCCGGCGGAATTGCTGACGGCGGCGAAGTGAGAATCACTCAGCCGCCATGGGCTTCCTGATCTGCCACTGCTTCTCGGGCAGGCCGAGGAGCTTCACGACTCCGGCGGGATAGGCCCAGGCTTTCTCATCGGCGCTGTAGATGATGACGCGTGTTTTTTCAGCAGCGAGAGCGGCGGCCTGGGGAAGGTCGAGATACTTGAGCACATTCAGGTAGGCTGGACCGCTGGCGTGACTGGTGGGAAGTTCGTGCAGATCGAGGCGTGTGATGCCGTCTTCGAAGAGCGATGCGTAGAGGGCGTTCACGGCCATGTCGCGCTGGCCCTGAATCCACAGCGGCTTCTTTTCGAGACCGGAGATTTGCTTCACGGCCTGCACGGCGCGGCGGATGTCCCAGGCGCGCATGGAGTCGGCGGTCTGGCCGAGCAGGTAGAAGCGGCGGAGGCGCTGCGTCTGTGCCTTCTCACTGCCGGTCCATTCGGTAGAGCCGACACCGCGCGGGGCCAGATAGGCCATGCCCCATTTGAAAGTCTCAAACATCTTCTTCTCGCTCTCGAAGGCTTTTTCATCCGGCTTGATGGAGGGGAAGACATCCAGGTGTTTGCCGAAACGTGAATGGTAGGTGCCGATGAAGTGCTCCCAGCCTTCGGCATCGAGCACGTTCAGTGCGACGAGTTCCAGATCCTCCAGTCGCAAACCGGCACGGTGGGCGATGTGCAGTCGCAGGCGGATTCCGGGTTCGGACTCGAAATCGTAGGCGGTGAACTCTACGCCGTCGCGCTCGCTGCGGCCTTCTTTGTTCGGCTGGCTGGCGGCGGCTTCCTTCGGCCATCCGGCGAGGACTTTGTCCTTTAGCGCAGTCATCCAGGTTTCCTTCTGCTGATTCCAGTCGCCCTGCGAGCTGGGGACTTCGGGAGCTTTGGCCTGCGGGACGAAGGTCTGATCGATGGTGGTGTTCTTTTCGTCCTTCGGCAGTTCTTTGAAGACTTGGAGCTGCTCGGGTTCGAGCTGCTTCTTCGCGCCTTCATCCAACACGGCCATGGGGTCAGCGCCTTTGAGATGACGCTCGAACCAGTGGAAAGCACCGTTGTTCAGCGGCTGGAGATCCTTGTGCGGACCTTCGGCCACTTGCAGGCCGAGTTTGTCCTCAGCACCGAGCAGGGAGTAGATGCGGCTGACTTTCTGATGGAGATCAAAGACGCCGTTGATGGGGAAGATGCTGTCTTTGTCCGTGTTGCAGATGAGCAGGGCGCGCGGTGCCACCAGCGCCACGAGGCGGTCATAATCCCAGCGGTAGGTGTTCACGAAATACATGCAGTCGCAGTGACCTTCGACGCAGCCGTCCACGACATGGTTGCGCATGTTCGTCACGCCAGCGGTGGGTGCGGCGGCTTTGATGCGTTCATCCAGCGCGGCCACCCACCAGGAGTAGGCTCCGCCGCCGCTGCGGCCCGTGACGCCGAAGCGTGTCTTGTCCACCTCGGGGCGAGTTTCGAGATAATCGAGCCCGCGCATCCCTGCCCAGGCTTCGAGTCCGGCAGGCGTGTAGCCGCGTGAATACCACCACCAGCGACCTTTGCTGTAGGTGCCGTGATGCTCGCCCCGGATCTCGCCGAGCTGGACAGTGTCGATGATGAGACAAACGTAGCCATGACGGGCAAACCAGATGCCGTGGTGGTGATAGCCGGTCTTGTTGCCGTAGCTCACGCCGTCCTTCACGACATTGGCGTGACCGCAGACATAAAGGATGGCGGGCAGAGGCTTCTCCACCTTCGCTGGCAGGTAGAGATTGGCAGTGACGTAAAGTCCCGGCACGGCTTGGTAGTGCATCTTTTCCACGCGCCAGCCATCGCCAGCGAGATCGCCGGTCTTCGTGGCCTGGAGCGGTGTACGCTCGGGCATGGGATCGAGCCCCAGCATCTCGGCGAGCTGGCGGCGATACTCGGGTGCCCTGGCTTTCCAGTCATCGGCGCTTTGGATGTCCTTCAGACCACCTGTCTGCTCGATCTCATTCACCTGCCGCTCCCAGTAGTTATGGAGCATTCGGTTTCCCGGCGTGTCTGGCGTCTTTTCAGGGAATCTCGCGGCCTGGAGAGATGTGACGAGACAGAGAAGAGCTAGTTGTGAGCGCATGGACAGCATACGCCATGTCGAGGGCTGGCTCTTTCGATGGTCGTGTCTGCCTATCAAAACAACAAACCCGCCGGGCTTACGCCACGGCGGGTGTTGATGGATTTCAGGTCTCGGAGGAGGGGAAAATTAGGAGCCAGAGACGGCGTCGGAACCACGCTCACCGGTGCGGATGCGAACGGCTTCAAGGACATCGCTCACGAAGACCTTGCCGTCACCGATCTTACCGGTGTTGGCGGCTTTGACGATGGCATCGACGACAGTTTCGCTGCGGGAGTCTTCGACGACGACCTCGATCTTCACTTTGGGAAGGAAGTCCACAGTGTATTCGGAGCCGCGGTAGATTTCGGTATGGCCCTTCTGACGGCCGAATCCTTTGACCTCGACGACGGTCATGCCTTCCACTCCCACTTCAGAGAGGGCTTCTTTGACGTCTTCGAGTTTGAAGGGCTTGATGATCGCTTCGACTTTTTTCATGGCTGAGCAATTAGTTGTGTGGTTTGGCGGATTATGCAACGACCAGAGAAGACCAGAGGTGATTTTCCGCAGGTTGATTGCTTCGAGTTTTATCGAAAAGCGGGAAGCGTGCCAAGTTTCCTCGCGAAAAATTTTCGGCCCACCTGCCCGTGTGCAGCGAGGTTGCAATGCGGGCATGTATGACCTAGGGCGGAGGGTCATGCTCCGCCACTTGTTCTTTCTTTGTTTTTTGTGCCTCCTCCAGCCCGTCCTGCAGGCCCAGGATGAGCCACTCTCCCTGCGGCTGCGCTGGCTCCCGGACCATGCCTATGTGCAGGAAACGACCACGGAGACGACCACCGGCCTCACCGCCATCGGCAAGCCGGAGGATCAAAAAATGAAGGTGAAGCAGACGACGGAGATTCGCGTGACGGGTGCTGCCAGCGGGGAAAAGCAGGCGCGAGTGACCTTTGCCGCGCTCAGTGGTGAAGTGATGCTCAACGGGAAGAAGGAACTGTTCGACTCGGCAAATCTAAAGGCGGCGAACCCAATGATTCGCGCCTCCATAGGCCAGAGTGTGGGCAAGACCTTTGTGCTGGCCTATGACGCCGAGGACCGCTTCCTCGATGTGCGCGACTCCAGCGCGATGACTCCGGCAAAGGAGGAGGGGCCTGATTTGGAAAAAATCTCCGAGGCGAGGCAGGTGGCGGATCTCTACCGTCGGTCATTGGAAATGGGGCTGCCGAAGATGCCGGTGAAGACGGGTGACCGCTGGACCTCGCAGGAGACGGTGAACTTTCCCAGCGCGGGCACGGTGAACATCGAGCTGCGGGCGAAGCTGGAGGCGCTGGTGGAATATGAAGGCCGTCCTCAGGCCAAGGTATCTTTTGAAGGTGAGATGAAGCGCGCCGACGAGTCCGCCGGATCACGCGCCGTCACTATCGGCGATGGCTCGCGGGTCTTCGGGCAGGTGCTGTTCGATCTGGAGCGCGGGACCGTTTCTTATGGAGCCTTTCGGGCGGACATCCAGCTTGAGATCCAGGGGAAGAAGATCCCCGTACGTCAGCAGGTGACGACGAAGCTGACGAGCCTGACAAAGATCTGAAACCTGGAGAAAGCCAATCGCTTCCATGATCCGCGCCTGGCTAGAGCTCGCCCGCATCTCCAACCTGCCCACGGTATGGACAAACGTGACCGCCGGGTGGCTGCTGGCGGGGGGGGATCTGGGAAATCCTCTGCTGCTCTGGCTGCTGGTCGCAGGTTCGCTGCTCTACACGGGTGGGATGATCCTCAACGATGCCGCTGATGTCCGCTTTGATCGCGAGCATCGGAAGGAACGGCCGATCCCGAGTGGCCGCGTGAGTGTTACAGCGGCTTGGTCGGTGGGATTGGGAATGATGGCCTTCGGGTGGTATCTCGCTGTGTTTCTCGGCACGGCCAGTTGGGAGATCACGACAGCGCTGGTGGGCTGCATTTTGTTTTATGACCTCTACCACAAGCCCTGGGTGGGCGCGGTTTGGGTGATGGGGATGTGCCGGGTGCTGCTGATGTTGATGCCAAGCTCAGCACCGATCCTGAGTGCAACGTGCAAGGTTCCTAGCTGGACCTCTGCCTTTTTTCCCGCTTTAGCCCTCGGAGCCTACATCGTGGGGCTGACCATGGTGGCTAGGCTTGAGGCTAAGCGTTCGTCCGCCTCGAAGTTGGAACTGTGGTTTTCTCTTCTTCTGCTTTCATGTCCTGGGTTGCTTGGACTGCTGATTTTGTTCCCTTTAGGCAGTATGAAGCCCGTCTTCATCCTCGCTGACTTCACACCTCTCATCCCACTGGTGCTCATCGGCGTTTTTGCCATCTGGGTGCTCCTTGCCATGCACATCATGCGCCAGGGCGGCCCGGCTATCGGGCGGGCGGTTGGCATGCTTTTGGCGGGCATCCCGATTGTGGATGCGCTGGCGGTGAGCCAGGTGTCTCTGCCTCTCGCCTTTGGGTTTGTAGCGCTGGCTCCAGTGCTGCGGATCTGGCAGCGCTGGATCGCGGCGACTTGATGGACTCAACTGGCAGCGGCTTCTTCGACGCTTGGGCAGGAGCAGACGAGGTGGCGGTCGCCGAAGACGTTGTCCACGCGGGCGACGGGCGGCCAGTATTTGGACTCTTTGACCCAGGGCAGGGGATAGGCGGCGGCTTCGCGGGTGTAGGCATGCGGCCAGTCGCTTTTCGTGGCGAACTCGGCGGTGTGGGGCGCGCGTTTGAGGGTGTTGTCGGTGGCGTGGAAGCGGCCTTCCTCGACGCCGAGGATCTCGGCATGGATGCAGGCCATGGCTTCGCAGAAGCGGTCGAGCTCGGCCTGGCTTTCGCTCTCGGTGGGTTCGACCATGAGGGTGCCGCCGACGGGCCAGCTCATGGTGGGTGCGTGGTAGCCGAAATCCATGAGTCGCTTCGCCACGTCCTCGACGGTAACTTTGCCGAAGTGGCGGAGATCGAGGATGCACTCATGGGCCACAAAGCCGCTGCGGCCTTTGTAAAGGGTGGGGAAGTGAGGGGCGAGCTTCTTGGCGACGTAGTTCGCGTTCAGGATGGCGAACTTCGTGGCATCGGCCAGGTGGGGGCCCATCATAGCGATGTACATCCAGGAGATGGTGCAGATACTGGCGCTGCCCCATGGGGCGGAGCAGACTGCGCCTTCGGCTTTGTCACCCCAGGTGATGTGGCCGGGCAGGTGTGGTTTTAAATGAGCACCGACCGCGATGGGGCCGACGCCGGGGCCGCCGCCGCCATGCGGGATGCAGAAAGTTTTGTGCAGGTTCAGATGGCAGACATCGGCGCCAATTTTGCCGGGCGAGGTCAGTCCGACTTGGGCGTTCATGTTTGCGCCATCCATGTAAACCTGACCGCCGTGCTCGTGCGTGAGGCGGCAGATTTCGCTGATGCTTTCCTCAAAGACACCATGCGTGCTCGGATAGGTGACCATGAGCGCGGCGACCTTGCCGGCGTTGGCCTCGAACTTGGCTTTGAGGTCGTCGAGCGAGATGTTGCCGTGGTCATCACAGGCGACGGGCACGACCTTGAAGGCGCACATGACAGCGCTGGCGGGATTCGTGCCGTGCGCGCTGGTGGGGATGAGGCAGACATCGCGATGTGCTTCACCACGCGAGGCATGGAAGCGCTTGATGGCGAGCAGGCCGGCGTATTCGCCCTGGGAGCCGGCATTTGGCTGAAGCGAAACGGCATCGAAGCCGGTGCATTCGGCCAACCAATTTTCCAGCTCGGCAAACATGGCGCGGTAGCCTTCGGATTGATCGGCAGGAGCAAACGGGTGGATCGAATTCACCTCCGGCCAGCTCAGTGGCATCATCTCGGCGGCGGCGTTCAGCTTCATGGTGCAGGAGCCGAGCGGGATCATGCTACGGTTGAGCGCGATGTCCTTGGATTCGAGGCGATGCAGGTAGCGCATCATCTCGGTCTCGCTGTGATAGCGGTTGAAAACGGGATGCGTCAGGTAGGCGGACTCGCGGAAGTAGAGGGCGGAGAAGTGGGGCTCCACCTCTTCATCGAGTTCGGGCTTCTGGCGTGCTTTTTTGATGCCGAGGGCGGCGGCGAGATTGATGAGTTCTTCCGGGGTAATGCGTTCGTCGAGCGCGATGCTGACGTGTGTGTCATCGACTTTGCGGAGGTTGATGCCAAAGAGAAGTGCGGAGCGGAGCACGTCGTCGGCTTTATGGACACGCACCGTGAGGGTGTCGAAGTAGTCATCGCTGGCGATGTCGAGTCCGGCCCCCATGACCTCGCGGGCGAGCCAGACGGCGGCACCATGCACGCGGAGGGCGATCTTTTTTAAACCTTCGGGGCCGTGGTAGGCGGCATACATGCTGGCCATGACGGCGAGCAGGACCTGGGCGGTGCAGATGTTGCTGGTGGCCTTTTCACGGCGGATGTGCTGCTCGCGGGTTTGCAGGGAAAGGCGGCATGCGGGGCGGCCTTCGGCATCTTTGGAGACACCGATGAGACGCCCGGGCATGCGTCGCTTCAGGGCGTCCTTCACCGCCATGAAGGCGGCGTGAGGTCCGCCGAACCCGAGCGGCACGCCGAAGCGCTGGCTGTTTCCCACGCAGATGTCCGCGCCGAATTCACCGGGTGCTTTCAGCAACGTGAGCGAGAGCAGATCTGCGGCGACGATGAGCAGGGCACCGGCTTCGTGTACCTCTTTCGCGAGGTCGCTGTAATCATGGATGACGCCGAAGGTGTCAGGATACTGCGCGAGAACGGCGGCGAAACCGGCGGTTCCTTCGTGCTTCCAGTTCATTGTATCGCCGATGACGACCTGGGTGCCGAGCGCCTGGAGGCGGGTTTTCACCACGGCGATGGTTTGAGGATGGCAGCGGTCGGAAACGAAGACGCGGGAGGAGCCGCTGACCTGGGCCAGGGCGAGCGCGAGGGCCTCTGCAGCGGCGGTGCCTTCATCCAGAAGCGAGGCACCTGCCACATCGAGCCCGGTGAGGTCGCAGATCATGGTTTGGAAATTCAGCAGCGCTTCGAGGCGGCCCTGGCTGATCTCCGGCTGGTAGGGCGTGTAGGCGGTGTACCAGCCTGGGTTTTCCAAAATGTTCCGCTGGATGACCGGCGGGGTGAAGGTGTCGTGATAGCCAAGGCCGATGAAGCTGCGCAGCACCTTGTTTCGGTCCATGAGCTGGCGCAGACGACGCAGGGCCTGCTCCTCGGTGAGCGGTGCTGGCAGGCTGAGACTGCCGCGCTGGCGGATGTTTTCAGGCACCACCTGATCGATCAGCGCATCGAGACTTTCCACACCGAGTGCGGCGAGCATGGCTGTTTTTTCAGCATCCGGGGGACCGATATGACGGGAAGCAAAGGCGGGAGCGGTGGGCATGAGGGAGGTCGGACCAAAACGAGCAATTGCCCCCCGGCAAGCCCGGCCGTGTCCGGTCTTCTTTCGCTTTCGCACCCTTGGCAGATTTTTGTCAGTGGCAGCACCTGATCATCGAAGCCACCATCGCCGAGCTCAAGACCTTCAAAGCCACCGCCCTGCACAGCCTCTGGGACATTCTCGACCGCACCCTGACCGAGATCGAGACCGACCTCACCCCCGATCAAAAAGCCGAGTGGTCCCGCATCAAACCGAAGCGGCCCGAAGAGCTGAAGTGAGTCATTCTGCTGCGTCAGTTTCGTAATTTCAGATGGTTAACAGATCGTGAGGTTGGTCCGCAGCTTGATCGCCGACGGTTGGGTGGGAAGATCACGGAGTTGGGCGCTCTGCGGCCGTGGCGGGGCAATCAAATGCGGGGTTTGTGCTGAGAGAGGCTGGTTTTTCACCCGTACACGGCTGTGGCGGCTCCAGATGAATCTAATGTGGAGCGGACACAGACGTGGCAGGGCCAGAGGATTCCCATGCGTGAGACGCCGCCACGGCCGTGTCCGGGCTAAAAAACGCCGAAGATCGAGCCTGTCAGAAAGTTTGTGTGGAGGGTCAAAACCGAGGACAGGAAGACATGAG
>CAYMHJ010000254.1:0-9387 GCA_964390165.1 uncultured Prosthecobacter sp.
CATCGAGGATGCCATTGGCGGTGGGGCTGCCCGTCTTTTCCTTGATGTTGTAGTTCACTGCGTAAAGCACTTCTCCGCTGTTGATTCCGCGGGTGTAGTTCCAGTACAGGCGGTTGTAGGCCGGGGCGATGTCGGTGCCCGGACTGGCGCTGTCATCCCGTCCGCGCAGCAGGCCGAGTTCTTCATCCAGGGAGCTGGCGACCTGTGACTCGAAGCTGAAGCGGCTGGTGTTCACCTCGGTGACGGTCGTTTGGTCGTCGATGGAGATGGTGGGATTCGCGGCGTCGGCATAGGCTTCGTTGCCGAGCACGGTGTAGAGGTCGTTTAGATAACCGGCAGCCAGCAGCAGTGCGTCGTTCGAATAGGCGAAGTCGATGCCGGAGCCGATGGTGAAGCTCTTGCCACGATTCAGGATGGTCTCATAAATTTCGATCAGACCAGCATCGTTGATGTTGTCCAGATTCAGGGCGATGTCGCCTTCCCAGCGGGTGCCTGCCTGTGTTAGCATGGAGACATCGGTGTTGACGGCGTTGTTGAAGAGATCGTCCACGCGCTGGTTGAAGGGGGTGATTTTGGCGAGGACGCGCTTGATCCAGCCTTCGACCTGCTTCGGTGTCATCCATTCGGACCAGCCGGCGTCCGCAGCCTGGCCTGAGACGATTTTTCGGTAGGCCATGGTGAAGTAGGTATCCGCCATGATGACGGCGGGGGCGCTGATGGCGGCGGAGGGTGATCCGCCGACGAGGATGCTGCCACCCCAGGTGCCGTTTGGCTTCAGCCAGGTGCTGGTGCTGGCGGTGGTATTGATGGTGGCATCAGTGGAGTTTGCGGCTCCGCCGGGGACTGTGGGAGGTGCGCCGTTGTTTGGGAAGGCGTAGCGCCACTGGAACTCGAAGTTCTCAGGCCGAGCGCCGTAGTCGCCACTGTGACGGAGCACGACCTGCTCATCCAGGGGATTGCTGCTGGGCAGATCTTTCAAATCACCTCGATAGAGATCGGGGATGACCTTGATGATTTGCATGACCACGGGGTCGCCTTCGTCTGTGAAGACATTGCCATTGCCAAAGACGAGGGTCACATAGCCAGTGCCCGCGCCGGTAGAGCTGAGTGCGTAGCTGTCCACTGCGGTGTCGGGATCGGTGACTTCACAAATGTCGCGTGCGGCGAGGGTTTTGTTCAGGGAGGTGTCCACAGCCAGGATATTCGGTGGCGGAGAGACGGTGATGGTGGGCGGGCTGGCGGGATTGTAACCAGTGCCTGGATTGGTGATCGTGACGCTGGTGACAAAGCCGCCGGAGACGGTGGCGGTGGCCGTGGCGGTGATTCCACCACCTGCCGGCGGGGAGATGGTGATGGTGGGAGGTGTGCTGCTGTATCCAGAGCCGGGGGCGATCAGATCGAGGTTGAGGATCTGCCCGGCGCGCTCAGGTGCAGAGATGGTGACGGTAGGGGAGAAGGTCTGGTAATAGCGTCCTGCGCTCGTGAGGGAGAACTCACTGACAGAACCGCCGCTCAATGTGGCCGTGGCTGCGGCGGGATGAGTGAGGTACTGCTGGAGCCAGCCAGTTAGACTGGGTGAAAAGACCGAGTCATCCTGGCTCGGCGCGCCGAGTGTCACTGTGGGTGGAGTCAAATAACCGGCACCACCATTCAGCAGGCGGATGTAGGATACTTGGTTACCCGCATCGGGATAGAACCTGCTGAGCACGGCCTTGGCTGTGGCGGTGCGGGCCACGGTGGCGGTGATTTTAGCCACCTGATATTTGCGCCAGGTCTGGAGGGTGGTGCTCAGGCCGCTGGTCTGCTGACTGCTGCCGTTGAGTTGCGAGATGGCGGCATTCCAAAGAGGTTTGTTTACCGTATCTTCAGGGGGGCAGACCGCCTGGAGAGCTGCCACGTCGTCATTGCTGAGGGCATTGAGGTGGAAGTAATCTTCACCGCTGATTTCATTGATGAATTCACCAATGAGCACGAGGCCGCCCTTCGTGCCGAGAGTGCCGTCGAAGTAGAAACGGTTTTGCAGATTTGGTGGCAGAGTCTGGAAGTAGGTGCGCCCGGCGTAGTCCGTGGTAAGCACGGAAGGGGGGATGGCAGCCAGGGAATTGACGGCTCCGAGCAAATAGGTCTTCGCCCGGGTGGGATCGTGCAGGATGACAGACTTTGGATTTCCTGCGACGGAGGCAATGGACTGCTGGTAGAGCACCTGTGCACTGGTCTGGCCGCGCACCTGCGGCAGGCCATTTTTCGGCAGTGCCAGGGTTTCCGCCGTGCTCATCTCGCCTAACTGGGCCGCCTGGGCTCCAAAGGCGGGATCGTCCGGCCATTTCGGGATGTAGGTCACATTGGCTGCGGTACCGGTGACCTTGTTTCCTGTGGTGGCGATGAATGGCATGATGGTGCCGACGGCGGGCTGCGGTGTAGCCCCCGGCACATAGAAGCCGGGCAGGCTGTAGTAATAATAGCGCATGACCAGGGTCGGCGAACCTGCGCCATGGGGACCGCGGTAAAGCCAGTGCTGACCTTTGCGGTCGGCAAAGGTGAACCTCTGGTAATCCTCTGGTGCGTTCGCCACGGGATTGTCCGCGATGTCGATGGCTTCTTCATTACGCACCGAGCCGTCTGGTCGCAAAGGCAGGGGCAGAGCGGTAAGCGGCATTGGGGGCTGCACAGGCGTGCCGGCGGCTTTCAGATAGCTTAGTGGGTAGGTGCCATTTTCCCGCAGCACGCGGGCCACCCTCATGGCGGGTCTGTTACCAGCATCCGTATAGGCGATGAGGACATAAGGCTGGGAGGTGTAATCCGGTCCGGCGGTGGTGTTGTTCAGGTCATCCCTGAGTGCGTAAGCATTGCCAGTGAGCATGAGGGCGTGCTCTTCGTTCGGGTTGTAGCCCACCTGTGTAGGGTCGTTCTGGACATAGATGCTGCCAGCGGCCTGCTCAGCCGTGAGACCGGGATTTTCGATGCCTTTGCCGGAGGCGATGACAAGATCCTGCGGGCTGGCGGGGTAGCTGATGGTATAGCGGGCGGCCACGGCGGGAACATAGAAGGGCTGAAATTTGTCCGAGGGGGCGGGCACCTGCTTCATCCACCAGACAGTGAGGGTGTTTTCACCCGGGATGGCATTGACCGGAATGATGCCCCCGGCGGCAGCGGCAGGAACTCCTGCGGTGAAGGGATCGATGTAGGCCTCTGCGCTGTAGCCACGTCCATCGACCACATACCCACCCAACTCCAGATCTGCGGTGGGCGGCTCCAGCCGGGTGCCCACGATGGCGGTGGTGACTGTGCTGCCTGTAGGGGAAAAGTCGGCGATGCCGTCGGCATTTTGGTCGTTTAACGTATAGACTGCCGGTGTACCACTGAGCGGTCCGGCACCATCGGGATCAGGCACTTCGGGGCTGCCGAGCTCGGCATAGGACTGGATGAAGAGACGCACATACCAGGGGCCATTCACGGAGCCAAACTTCAGCAGGCTGCGGTTTGTGCGATCAGCCGATTCGGTGAAATCCACCAACAGTCGCTGGGTGGTGCCGTCCAGCTCGGTCTCGCTTTCGTCAGGATCATCCTGGAAGATGACCTGTGGCAGGCTGCTGGCGGCGAACTGGAGTGCGGTGGCAGGGCCGTTGCCGACTGCTGTGACGTTGACTGGTTCAAACTGGGAGATGCTTTCCGGCCAGACGAAAAGGTAGTTTCGCTTCAGCTTCGGCCAGAGGATGGTGATGCCTGGGCTGGAAGGAGCAGACAGGAAGTGTATGGCGGCATCCTTGGGTTCATTCCAGTAAAGCGTCACGCGGTCCGGGTCCAGGCTCTCACGCTCGGCGAAGTAGCGGCTGACTCCGTCTGGCCGCAGATGGGTGCCGTAAGGGAGCTTCGCCGTGGTGGTGGAGGTGCCGACGAGTTCGGGCACGAGCTGGTCGTCGTCATTTTCCGCCGGGCCATCCCTCGGACGCAGCTCGGTGCCGAGCAGCGCGGTGAGGGTCTGCACCTCCGCCACGCGCTTCACTTCCACGATGTCCGCTCCGATGAACTGATGCACGCCGCTGGTGCCCTGATTTTCCGAGCCGAGGTACTCCACAAAGAGCCGCCCCTCCGTGTTGTAGGCACGGAGGGAGGCGGGCCCAAGTTCGCTCTCATACCAAACGGTGCGGGTTTCCGGTGGCAGGCCGCTGGCGCCGGGGTTCGTGCCCACAGGAACATATTCGCTGACGACATTGCTGGGGAAAAAGGTGTTGTACACCGGGTTCACGCGCACGATGCGGCCCTCGGGCACATACACGGGCTTGGCATCGAAGCTCTTTTCTGTCCAAAACAGAGTCCGCACCGGCCGCGTGGTGCCGCTGGAGACGGCGAAGGTCTCGCGGCGGAATTTGTAGGTCGGGGTGCCACCCTCGACTGCTGAGTTAGTGGTGTCTGGGACGGCTGAGACCCAGGTGATGGTCACTCGACCCGGCTGGGTGGCAAAGACGCGGCCCGCATGTGGACTAAAGTAATAAGGCTGGTAGGGCTTGAAACTGACCGCCGTGGAACTGCTGATGGTCTGGTTGGCATTCGTCAGAAGGGTGATCGTGCTGCCATTGACCGTGGCGACGGTGGCCCCCAGCAGCTCAGCCCCGCTGATAAGGGCGGCAGGTGCGGCACCGGAGATGGTGACCACCTTGCTGTCTGTGGCACTTTCCGTCACGGTCACTGTCTCCAGGGCAAACGGAGGAGAGGAGAGCGTGCCCAGATTACTCGTGCCCTGGGGGGCGAAAACTTCTCCTGGCAGCACAGGCTGTGGACGCCAGTAGCTCTGAGCCACTGCGGCTCCATCCCAACGCACCGTGGGGCGGAGGATCTCATCTCCCATCAGGTAGAGCGGTGCCCCGGAGGCAAAGCCGTAGCCAAAGCTGGCACGCGTGAGCACGATGGTCGTTACTGGACTGGCGGGGATGGTGAAATCCCGCGAACGCGGGTATCTGCCGACCAGAATGCCTGAGGTGGAGATGGCCCCCGCCGTGGCGGAGAGGCCTGCCGCGCCAGCGAATTGGGGAGTCGTTACAGCAGGGCCTCCGCTCGGACTCGGCGGTGGTGGGGCGATGGTGATGGCCGGCGGGGTGGTGTAGCCGCTGCCTCCCGAGTTCACCGTGATCGAAGTCACCACGCCACCGGAGATGGAGGCTGTGGCCGTGGCCGTGGTGCCGCTTGGCGGTGCGGCGATGACGACCGCCGGAGCCACCGAGTAGCCGCCCCCGCCTCCGCGGACCGTGATGACATTGACCGCACCTCCAGAAACCGTGGCCGATGCACCTGCGCGGCGGTAATCCAGCACGTGGGTGGAGGCGCTTTTGATCTCAAACTGCGCCTGCACCGTGGTAGTGAAGAGCAGCAGGAGGACGAGGGAAAGGAAGCGGTTCATGAGAGCAGAAATGTTGAATGATTAGTGTTTAGTTAATCGGAGAGAGAGGGGGAGCAGCACCTTGGACTGAGGCAGCCGTGCTGCCGTCGGAGTCCTTGTGGTTAAGATCGAAGCCAAGGCTCTACCGCGAGGGCGGAGCCGCTGGGTGCTGAAGTACACCTCACGTCCATCAGCGCCAGCAGGGCTGGCTTGAGAAAGCTGTAGCAGGGCTGCCGCAGTCCGAGGGCTTCGCCGTGCCGGACCGGCCTTTTGAGATGTTGGAACTCCCAGTCTCATGACAAAGATTGTTGGATGGACTCATTCTGCGCCACCTGAACTCTTTCTCAGAGTCACGGGCAACGCGGTCGGCTTGTCTTTCGTGAGTAGAGCTTCAATCGCGGCGATTTTAGCATCGCGGGCTTTGTCACGGGCCTCAAGCAGCGCCAGCCTTTTCACCAAGACGTCGTGTGCGGTTTTCATGGCAGCCGTCTTTTTCTCCGCTTCATCATTCGTTTGGATCTGGGCTGCGAGTTCCTTCTGGAGTTTTTGTAATTGTTCAGTTTGTGCCTCCAGTTCACTCTTCATCTCACGAAATGCCTGAACAGTTAGAGACTCAAACCCTGTGATGTTCACCACCTTGTATCCGCTGCTGCTGGTTGTGATCCATTGGGGAAATACCTTTTCCACTTCCTGTGCGATGAATCCGATTTGAGACCCTTTTAATCCACCCGACTCAGGCACATCTTTGTACTCAAAGCTAACGCTTCTAAGTTGAAGAAGTCTCGGTAGCGCACCCTCCAAACTTTGGATGTTGTTTTTCAGTCGTATATCAGAGTACGCGCCCCATGAACCGCCTCCAGGTTTGTTTGCACTACCCTGCATTACTTGCATGATAAAACCGGTTCCGCCCCAGTCTTCCATGCGGAAACACTCTGAGCCAGCACCACCGCCACCCGTGGCATTGGTCCTCCGCCAAACGTTCATGATGATGTCGTCTGATGTACGTGCCCTGATGTTGACTGCGGAGTTGCCCCAACCCTGTACTCCAATGTCAATCAGGCCACCAGGTCCAGTTGTTCCGATTCCGATGCGGTTGTTCGCATAAATATTGCCCGAAATATGCGCGTTGCCTCCAACATTAAATTTTTCGGTAACGCCCGTGGTGCCCACGCTAACTTTTGATGATGTCCCAGAACCGGTTAGGTAGACGACCCCGCCATTCCCCCAATAATTCAAGAACATGTCGGTTTGCGTGTTGTTGTTGAATGAGGTGATCATGTTCAAGCCAGTGCCAGAACTGTGTCCGTGCCCTAGACTCAGGTGCTCTCCTGTGCGGGGACCGATGATCAAATCGCCGTTGCCATTGCTAGCCTCGATTGCTGAGCCGCCATCCACCGTCAATGCCGCGCCTGCGGAAGGTGAGGTGCCCAAACCCACTTTCCCGGAGCCATCAATGCGCATCCGCTCTGTGTTGTTGGTTAGCAGCGTGAGTATTCCGTTCGCGGGAGAAAACAAGCCGCCGTCGATATCACCGCTGTTGAATGTATAACCGCCGGCTCCGCTAGCTTTGATGCCGCCGTTGACGTCCAGTTTCGTGGTGGGTGCCGTCGTGATCCCGATGCCGACATTCCCGCCATTGGGGTTCAGCAGGAGATTTTGGGCACCAGTGCCGACTTTCGTTGCCTGGATGAAGCCTGTGCCGTTGCCGGTGCTGTTCACGCCGAAGAGCAGGCGTTCGTTGGTGTCACCGCTGTCTGTGATGATCATCTGAGGGGTATTGGTGGTGGTGCTGGTAGTGGCACCGGTGACAGTGAACAAGGACGGCGGGTTGGTATTTCCGATTCCGACCTGGCCGCCATTCAGAGCTGTAAGGGCGGTGTTGCCGTTGCTGCCCACGCTCTCCGCGAAACGGGCGCGGAAGGCAAAGGCGCTGCCGACGATCTGCTGGCGCGGTGTGATCTCATTGTCAGTAAGCTGGATGGTGGTCCCAGCGGCGACGGTGACGCCCAGGTAGCGGGTGGCTCCGCCGAAGGCATTCGGCAGGCTGACGGTGGGCGGCCCCTTCGCTGTCTCGGAATAGCCAAAGGTCTGGATGCTGGTGGCTGCACCCTGGCCCACGAGAACGCTAAACTCTCCCTCCGAGATGGTGACGGTCTGCTGCTCGGAATAGAGCAGATTACCCGTGAGTGTGTTGGACGGGTGATCCCAGATGCGGAAGATGACGGTGCGGTTCACTGGCGTGCCGGCACCGACGAGACCGCCGGAGTTATTCAGTACGCGCCCCTGGTAGCTGATGGTGCCGGGCACGGCTGAGGTGATGCTCTGCGCCACCGCCCAGGCGGGCAGCAGGAGCAGGGCGGCGATGAGGAGGTGGTGCTTCGTTTTCATGGTCTGTTTTTGAGAGATGGGTCTGATCCGTCTGAGATTTAAGGAGTGATGCTGAGGCTGCCGAGTTCGGACACACGCCGAAGCTCAAAGGTGCCGGTGAGGTTCAGCCCATTGCCGGTGCCGACTCCGCTGCTGTCTTTGTGCAAACCCTGGATGACCTCCGCGTAGGTGCCGCCGATGACGCTGCTTCCCCAGCCGGAGGTGATGCTGCTGCCGGGCGGTGGGGAGGCAGTGAAGGTAAAGGTGACCTCGCGTGTGATGCTGTAGCTCTCCTGTCCGGCCACGAGAGGAGCACCGGTGGCGCTTTTGTTATCATGATCCGGGTGGAAGGCGTGGACGAAGGGGTTGGTGGGATCATCGAATGGTAGGCTGATGCTGCGAGTGAGGGTGCCAGGCACAGCGACGCTGCCGCTGCCGACGGTGAGCACGCGGTCCAGCGGCATGTGTGCGGCCACGAGGCGGCGCGCATTCGCCTTGTCCGTGCTGAGCAGTCCGGCCTCCTTGGTGCAGAGGCCCACGGGATTGCCCGGAGAGGTCAGTTTACCCATGAAGATCTGGGACAGTACTCGGGCGGTGCCGTCATCCGCCACATGCAGGATGTAGCGCAGCGGGTAGGCGCGGCCCGTGGGCGTCACGGCATCGGCCTCGGCCTTGCTCTCCAAGGCATTCACCAGCGCCTCGCCGATCCATAGACCGGAGAGGGAAGTCTTGCGGGCACGCACGGGTACGAGGATGTCGAAGAGGTTTGTCGAATCCGTAAGGCGCAGGAAGGAGGCATACAGCGCACTGCTGCTGGCCGCCGTCATGGCGCTGCGTTGGATGCCAAAGCTCAGCTCCACCGCCGCTCCGGGACCGATGGCCTCCGTGTAGGCTGTGCTGATGAGCGTCTCCTGCCAGTTCGCGGTGCCAGAATTAAAGGTGCGACGTGTCACGGGCACGTTGCCCGTGGGCAGGCTGACATTGTTCGTGCTGCCGCTGAGATCCTCCTCACTGGCCGGAGCCGTGCCGGAGGCCACCGGGGCGAGCGTCAGCGTCATCGCCGTGGCGGTGCGGTTCAGCACGCGCATAGTGATGACAGAGCTGTTGCGCCCAAAATCCATCCCTTCAGCCATGCTGAGACTGATATCCACCGGCGCGTAAAAATTTCCCACCACTTCGGCGGAGAACCAGTAGCCCTGGTTCGCATCCACCCGCTCCAGCGAGGGGGAAAAGACCTGCACAGGGTTCGTTGGGCCGAGGTCACCACCCACATACTTGAAGACCTTTGTGTTTGCCGCGATGGCCGCAGGGAACGTGGCGAAGTAATTGGAAAAGAGCGGATAGGTGCCGTTCAGTCGTGTTGGGAAGCCGAGGAAATTCGCACCATTCCGCACCCAGGAAGTGCCCGGCATTTTCGGGGAATGCTTCACGGTGATGCCGCTGTAGGTGTTTGATGCGGTGCCGACGCATTTCACCAGATAGGCGCTCTGTCCGGTGAGGCTGGTCAGTGTGTTAGCGCTGCCTCCGCGTACCCACACACTCCATTCCGGCGTACCTGAGGTGGGAACCAAAGGAGAGGAAGTGAACTGCATCTGGTTAGGATTCGGGTTCCAGCGCCAGATTTCCTGAATGTTCGCCGTGACGCC
>CAYMHJ010000255.1:0-9323 GCA_964390165.1 uncultured Prosthecobacter sp.
CGTGGCAGTAGAAGCAGTTGTCGCTCAAAATGGGCCGCACATCGCGGTTGAACTCAATTTTGGCCGGAACGGGCGGTTCGGCAGCTGCGCTGAGCGTGATGAGGAGGAATGGTATGCGCTTCATGAATGTAAAATAGGCTGAGGCTATCGGATGGTCAGCGCTATACCAACGTTGGCAGCACGCGCAGCATTACTTCGCAAAGGACTGCAGAATACTGACTTGGGGAACCTAGCAGCGATCACACCCTGCATTTTTGCAATACTTTGCACTGCTTCATGAAGCCAAATGCACTCATAAACCCCAGAGCGAATGCCTGCAGAATTTGAGCAGGCTATTGATTTCACAGCAGGATCAGTTGATGGATCAATGAATTAATTGTGAAGTAAGGAAGCCTTAGCCCGTTGCACAATGATGTTCCGATTTCCCGCTTTCATTCTCGTTCTCTTCATCAGTGCAACCATGGCTGCTGAGCGGCCCAACATCCTCTTTCTCTTCGCCGACGATCACTGTTACGAGGCGGTGAGGGCGTTTGGGCATACGGACATCGACACGCCGAACCTCGACCGACTCGCTGCGCGAGGCACATCCTTCACGCGGGCTTACAACATGGGCTCATGGAGCGGCGCAGTGTGCGTGGCCAGCCGCACGATGCTCGTCACGGGACGCAGCGTGTGGGACGCGAACAAAGTTTATCAAACTACGAACGCAGAACGCGAGAAAGGCGTGCTCTGGCCGCAGCTCATGCAGAAGGCTGGCTACAAGACCTACATGACCGGCAAGTGGCACATCCAGACCGATGCCGCGAAGTGCTTCGATGTGGTGAAGGACGTGCGCGCTGGCATGCCGAAGACGGTGCCCTCGGCTTACAATCGTCCCATCGCGGATCAAACCGACGCCTGGAGCCCGTTCGACAAAACCCTCGGCGGCTTCTGGGAAGGCGGCACACATTGGAGCGAGGTCGTGCGCGACAACACACTCGGCTTCCTCGCCGATGCGAAGCAGCAGGAGAAGCCTTTCTTTATCTACGCCGCCTTCAACGCTCCACATGATCCACGACAGGCACCGAAGGAGTTCATCGACCAGTATCCGCTCAGCCGCATCGCCATGCCGAAGACATTCCTGCCTGAGTATCCGCACAAGGACGCCATCGGCTGCTCTCATAAACTGCGGGATGAAAACCTCGCGCCCATGCCGCGCACAGTGCTTTCCGTGAAAACGCATCGCCAGGAATACTTTGCGCTCATCAGTCACATGGACGCTCAGATTGGCCGCATCCTCGACGCGCTCGATGCCAGCGGTCTGGCGGATAAGACCTGGATCTTCTTTACCGCCGATCACGGACTTGCTGTCGGGCATCACGGTTTGTTCGGCAAACAAAACATGTATGACCACAGTCTACGCGTGCCCTTCCTGGTAGCAGGCCCAGGTGTTGCAAAAGGCGCAAAGAAGGATGACGCCATCTACCTGCAGGACGTGATGGCCACGGCTCTCGATCTCGCCGGAACCGAGAAGCCGAAACATGTCTTTTTCAATAGTCTCCGCCCGCTGCTAAATGGCGAGCAGAAGCAGTCGAGCTACGAATCCATCTATGGAGCCTACCTGGAACTCCAACGCGCCATCACGCATGACGGATGGAAGCTCATTGCATATCCGAAGGCGAAAGTGTTCCGCCTCTACCACCTCACGGAAGATCCGCAGGAGATGAGTGACCTCGCTGCGAACCCTGAACATGCGGCGATGAAGAAAAGCCTCTTCGGGCGCCTCGTGAAGCTCTCCGCCGAGATGGGAGACAAGATGGATCTGCGGAGCAGTTTCACCGACTGAGGTTTTGATGCGCGAATCGGAGAATCACTTGCCGGGCAGGCCGGGAGTTTTCATTTCCTGATAGCCTTCAGGTGTTTTGAAGACATCATCGCTCACGGGTTCCTGCTTGGCGGAGACGAGTTCGGAGACGTTGAGCTTGCCCATGACAGTCATTTCCGACTTCACCACGATGCCAGGAAAATCGCTGTTCTGAGGGACGTGACTAGCCATGGGACTGCCCATGGATTTCATCATCTTGTCCTGGAGTTCGTTCAGCTCTTTGGCATTGGGGAAGTCTTTGGCGACCCAGAACTTGCCAGTGCCGAGCTTGCCTTCCCAAGTGTATATCTCGCACTCATACTCTCCCACTTTTTCCATCTTCCCTGTGGCTTTGGGCTTGGCGGCGGGCTCGTTTCCGATCTGCTGTGCGGCCATGGCCATGATGCCCTTCATGCTTTCCGCACTCAGCTTCATCATCATCTTCTGCGGGTGCATGAACATGGTGGAGTCTCCCGTCGTGCTGTCGAGGATGAGGCTCATCTGATCTCCCATGTCCATGCGTGATTTGTCCCCCTTGGCCTTGATGCTCATGGACATGTCCTTGGCCTGATCTGTGGTGACTTTTTGGACGATGACCCAGTCGGCCCAGGCTGAAGGGAAGCTGAAAAAGGCGGCGGTGAGGATGAGGGGGATTTTCATGCAAACTCAGGCTACTCGGAAAAAAGCCCCCAGGTCAAGCCTGCCTCGGTGAACATTACTTTTGATTCAGGACCAGATAAGCCGTTTTGACCACCCAGCCCGAGGACTGAAGGGCGGCACGGGCTTCATCCCGGGAACTGCCGGTGAGTTCGCTGATGATGCGTACGGCGCGGTCACGTAGTTTGAAATTGGATGGGTTGAGATCGACCATGAGATTGCTCACGACCTTGCCCACCTTGGTCATGGCGAGGGTGGTGATCATGTTCAGAATGAGCTTGGTCGCCGTGCCGGACTTCAGACGCGTGGAGCCGGTGAGCACTTCGGGTCCGGCATCGGGAGTGATCATGACGGCGGGTTTCCATGAGGCATCGCGGACGTGCTGGACGGCCAGACGCATGGCGGGATTGAAACAAAGGAGCACGGTGAAGGCTCCGCGCTTTTTGGCTTCATGCAGGGCACCCCAGACAAAGGGCGTGCGTCCACTGGCGGCGATCCCGATGACGACATCGCGTTTGACGATGCTGCGATTTCTCACGGCGAGCGCTCCGGCCTGCACGTCATCTTCGGCACCTTCGACGGCGCTCCAGAGTGCCTGGCGTCCGCCGGCGATGATGCCCTGCACCTGCTCACGCGGAGCACGGAAGGTGGGCGGGATCTCGCTGGCATCGAGCACGCCGAGACGCCCGCTGGTGCCTGCGCCGACATAAAAAAGCCGACCTCCACTCTGGAAGGCACGCACGACCTGGGTGATCACGCGGGTGATGTTTTTCTTCTCGGCACGGATGGCCTGAGTCAGCGCTGCATCTTCGCTGAGCATAAGATCGATGCCCTTGGCCAGGGGCATCTGATCGAGCTTGAGGGAACGCGGATTGCGCATCTCAGTGGGGGATTTCGCGAGCACGGCAAGATCAGCAATTTCGGGCGGAAGGACAAACTCGGAGGCTTTCTTGGCAGGCTTCGAGAGAACCGGTGACAGGACGCGGCGGGCGAGTGCGATGGCACCCCAGACGGAGGGATGAACCACTGGCGTGATGCGCGCCCCAGGCCAGCCTTTGCGGATGCGGTGGGAGACATCGCGCTGGAAGGACGGGTTTTTTAGAATGACGCCGCCATTGAGCACGAACTCGATCTCTCCGTGATCGCTGCCGAGCAACTGACGCGCGCAGACGCAGGCATCCTCGGCGAGCATGGCGGCGGATTCAGAGAGCAGACGCTTGGCGAGCTTGTCGCCTTTGGCAGCGACGGTGAAGACCGTGACGGCGAGGCTGGCGATCTCGGTTTTTCCTGCATTCACAGACCAGGGGATGAGTTGCTCGGGTTCATTGAAGGTGAGTGCATTCAGGATGGCCACACCGAGTGCGCCCATTTCCCCACGATGATCGAGGTCGGCAATCACCGCTCGGAGTGCGCGCAGGCCGATGTCGCAGGCACTGGCGCGATCCCCGATGACGTGACCACGCCCGCCGACCTTTGCCGTGCGGCCCTCGGGCGTGCGGCCAAAGCAGCATGAACCGGTGCCGCTGAGCACCAGCACGCGCGAGACGGGTGCTTTTTGCTCAGGCACAGCGGCCAGGGCGGTGTCGAGATCGTTCGTGGCGATGCATGGCACAGCGGGCCAGATACGTGAGGCTGCACGGCGGAGACGGTCTTTCTCTGCCTCAGTCCGGGCTCCGGCCATGCCGATGCCGATGGAGGACGGGGTGAAGGGCAGCCGCGCGGCGATGTCTCGCAGATGCCATAGCAGCTCACGATCTGACATCAGCGACAGCACGGCGGGACCGGTTTGAAAGGAAAGCCTCACCTGGTCGGCGGCATCGACGAGCAGAACTGAGGTGCGTGTGCCACCGGCCTCGATGCCGAGAGTGAATGACTGCGTGTGGACACTTTCGGGATCAACCTTGCAAGCATGGCGTCGGGATTTCATGACCTCTAGCATACCCGGACTCGGATTGCCGCTCAACGCACGATCACACTGCCACAAAAACCACATTTTCCGGCTGAGCGTCGAGGCGTCTGCCTCCTTGACGCGTCTTTGACACTCCTTTAGTATCGATGCCTGATGAGTGACCTCACTTTCCCACGACTGTCGGTATTCGCGGCTGCTGCAGCCACGCTTTTTACGCTGACATCCCCTGCCCCCGCTTTCCTCGGACTCTTCGAGAAAAAGGACAAAGCCGTGCCTGCCACTGATGAGCGGCAGCGCCAGGAGTCTGAAGCCACAGCTCTGCTCATGCAGGCTCGTGCAGCCCAGAACGATGGCCGCACCAGCCGCGCACAGAACGGCTACCTGGAAATCATCAAGCTCTATCCCTTCACCGTAGCCGCATCGGAGGCTTCCTATGCCAATGCCATGCTCGTCAAACAGAGTCGCAGTCTGAAAGAGTCGTTTGAGGCATTCCAGGCATTCATCGATGGATATCGCTCCAGCCCTCGCTTCGAGGACGCCATCCAGCAGCAGTATGAAATCGCCGAAGTGGCAAAGGGCGGAAAAAAAGAGCGCAGTCTGATCCTCATCCCCATCAAAATGGGAGGTGAAGACGTCGTCGCCCTCTACCAGAAAATCATCGCCAACGCTCCTTTCGGAAAGCTGGCCCCCATCGCTCAGTTCAGCATCGGAGAAATCTACCAGGACATCGGAGAGAAGGCCAAAGCGGTGCAGGCTTTCCAGACCGTGGTGGACAATTATCCGAACACCAAGCAGGCTGGCGAAGCCCAATTCCGCATCGGCTCCATCAGCAGCGTGGCAGCCAGCCGCAGCGAAGATAAATCCAACATCATCGCCGCCCGTGATGCTTTGAACACTTACATGACGACCAACCCCAAAGGTGAACGTGCCACGGAAGCCGAACTTGGCCTGCGCCAGATCAATGCTGTGGAAGCCAGTCAGTCGCTGAATGTGGGCAAATTCTACATGCGCCAAGGCAAGCCCAAGGCCGCCGCCATCTATTTTAATGAAGCGCTCAAGTATGGCTCCCCGGAGGCATCCGCCGAAGCCCGCACACTCCTCGCAGAGCTTGCCGCCTCCGATCCAGATGCCGTCTCCGATGCCCAAAGAGGTCAGCCCGACCAGGACTACACTTTGTCTTCGGCCAAAAACCTGAAGAACCGTGACGACTATGTCGGCCCGCTGCCTCCAGAGCTTGCCAAACTCGGCCAAAAGCCACAGATGCGCGCCGGGAATGATAATTTCCTCCCCATCCCTCTAAGCGAGCCCACCCTGCCTACCAAGCCCGGTGCAGCCCCCAACCCTGGAGCACTCCTGCCTCCGATGACAGAAGAGAAGCCCGCCCTGCTACCCGTCCCCGCCGCGCCGGCAATCAGCCCCACGGTACCAGCTCCAGGGACCGTTCTGCCCGTGCCGCCAAAGCCGCCCGCACCTTGATTTGACAGGATTCGCCTGGACTTTCCTTTCCTCACACCACTTCCCTCCTGGATGAAAACGCTCCTTTCTCTGCTCTCCACCTGCCTCATTCTCTCCAGTTGTGCCGGCTACCATCTCGGCGGTCAGAAACCCACCCACTTGACGGGAATCACAAAGTTGGCCGTGCCCACGTTTGAGAATGACACCCTGGAGCCACGGCTTTCCTCCGTGGTCACCAATGCCCTCATTAAGCAGATCCAGATGGACGGCTCCTACCAGATCGTCTCGAAAGACGACGCCGAGGCCGTTCTGGAGGGGGTCATCGTTCGCACCAACCGTTCCCAGTTCCGCTCGGCCCGCCGGAACGTGCTCAGCACCTCCCAGCTCCAAATGCGTCTCACCGCCAGCTTCATCATCCGTGACTCCGCCTCAGGCCGTCCTCTGCACACTGGCAATGCCTCTGGGCTGTCCTATGTCATTCTCGACTCCAACGTCCAAAACTCCGAAGCCCAGGCTCTCGATGACGCCGCCCAGCGCCTCGCCAACAACCTCGCCAACGAAATCTCCGAGGGATGGTGAGTGGTGATGCGGAGAGTGACGACGAAGTCGTCGGGCCGTTCGGGGATGATAAGTCCGCGTATGAAGAAGAAGTGTTTAGTGATCAGTCCTTAGTCAGCAGTGAAGAAGACTTCGACACTAAACAGTTAACACTCAATACCGGCTCCTTCGCTGCCGAGCCAGCGCTTTACCTCATCGCCACGCCCATCGGCAACCTCGCGGACATCACCCTCCGCGCACTGGATGCGCTGAAGCGCGTCGATCTCATCGCCTGCGAGGATACCCGCCACTCCGGTCGCTTGCTTAGCCATCACAGCATTCGTGGCCGACTCGTCAGTCTCAACGAGCACAATGAAGCCCGTCGCATCCCGGAACTCATCGCTCACATTAAAAATGGCGGCAGTGTTGCTCTCATCTCGGATGCCGGGATGCCCACCGTTTCCGATCCAGGGCAGAGGCTCGTCCAAAGCATCGTCGCGGCAGGTTTGAGAGTCGAGAGTCTCCCCGGCCCCAGCGCTGTGCTCACCGCGCTTGCCGCAAGTGGTCTGCCCACCGTGCCCTTCTACTTCGGCGGCTTCCTTCCTCATAAAAAAGGCCAACGCGAAAAGGAACTCCTCGCCGCCATGCAGCGCGAGGCTACCAGCCTCTACTTCGAGAGTCCCTATCGCCTCGTGGACACCCTCGGCATGATCGCCGC
Source organism: uncultured Prosthecobacter sp. (assembly GCA_964390165.1). GTDB lineage: Bacteria > Verrucomicrobiota > Verrucomicrobiia > Verrucomicrobiales > Verrucomicrobiaceae > Prosthecobacter. The sequence continues at coordinate 7,120 of CAYMHJ010000255.1, forward strand.
TGCCAAACCCGAGCACCGAATCGTCGTCGCCCGCGAGTTGACGAAGAAGTTTGAGGAATTCCAACGCGGTCCGGCACAGCAAGTGCTTTCTCATTACCAAACCAAGCCACCCAAAGGCGAAATCACCCTGGTCATCGCGCCTGTTGAGCTTCCCAAATGGGTGACTTGGTGATCCCGACCTTCCATTACCCCCATGATCCCCGCTCCCTGCGACCTCGGCAACACCCCTGAAGCCATCAAGGCATCCATCGTCAATCACGTCCGCTTCACCCTCGGAGCCTTTGTGGACAGCGCCAGCGCCAACGACTGGTGGGTCGCCACCTGCCTCGCCGTCCGGGATCGCGTCATGGACGGAGCCACGAAATCCCGCGCTCTGCATCGCCAGTCCGGTGTCCGCCGCATTCATTACCTCTCGCTCGAATATCTCATGGGCCGCCTGCTGGAGAACAATCTCCGCAACTCCGGCCTCTACGATGCCACGAAGGCCGCCCTCCACGACATGGGCAAGGACCTCGACACCCTCCTCCAGAGCGAACCCGACATGGGTCTCGGCAATGGCGGCCTCGGACGTCTCGCCGCCTGTTTCATGGACAGCCTCTCCACCATGAATCTGCCCGCCATCGGCTACGGCATTCATTATGAGTTCGGCCTGTTCCGCCAGGAGTTCGTTAATGGCAAACAGGTCGAGCATCCCGACGCTTGGATGCGTGATGGCTCCCCTTGGAAAATCGCCCGCCCGAGCTACCGCCAGCGCGTTCATCTCTACGGCCGTGTCATCCAAAAGTTCGACGACCACGGCAATCCCCATGCCGAATGGATCGACACCAAGTGCCTGCTCGGCCTCCCATGGGACATCCCCATCGTCGGCTATGACAGCCACACCGTGAACGTCCTCCGCCTCTGGCAGGCGCAGGCCGATGAAGACTTCAACTTCCAGGTCTTCAACGAAGGCAGCTACATCGAGGCGCTTCGTGAAAAAGCCATCGCCGAGACCGTCTCGAAGGTGCTTTACCCGAACGATGCCACCGAGTCTGGCAAAGAACTCCGCCTCGTGCAGCAGTACTTCTTTGTCGCCTGCTCGCTCGCCGACATCGTCCGCCGTTTCAAAGGCGGCTACTCCCTACCCTGGAGCGAGTTCCCCTCGAAAGCCGCCGTCCAGCTCAACGACACCCATCCCGCCGTCGCCATTCCCGAACTCATGCGCATCCTCGTCGATGAGGAAGGCATCCCCTGGGCGCAGGCTTGGAAGATCTGCCAGGAAACCTTCAGCTACACGAACCACACCCTCCTCCCCGAGGCGCTGGAAATGTGGTCCGTCGGCCTCTTCGAGCGCGTGCTCCCCCGCCATCTCCAGATCATCTACCGCATCAACGCCCAGTTCCTCGAAGGTGAAGTCGAAGCCAAATGGCCCGGCGATGCCGAGAAGAAACGCGTCCTCTCCCTCATCGACGAGCGTGGTGGCAAATACGTCCGCATGGCCCACATGTCCGTCCTCGGCGGACACGCCACCAACGGCGTCGCCGCACTGCACACACGTCTGCTTTGCGAGCGGCTCTTCCCCGAGTTCCACGAACTCTTCCCCGAGCGCTTCGTCAACATCACCAATGGTGTCACCTTCCGCCGCTGGCTCGATGTCTGCAATCCGCAGCTCTCCTCCCTCATCACCGAAAGCATCGGTCTCGGCTGGCGCAAGGACGCGAACAAACTCCGCGACCTCGAGCCTTTCATTGAGGACAGCTCCTTCCGCGAACGCTACCGCTACATCAAGCGCCAGCACAAGGTCGCCCTCGCCAAGATCATCCAGGATCTCTGCGGTGTTCACGTCAGCCCGGATGCACTCTTCGACGTGCAGATCAAGCGCCTCCACGAATACAAACGCCAGCACCTGAACCTGCTGAACATCGTCACGCTCTACCGGACGATCCTGAACAATCCCGGCGCCGACTTCCACCCACGCGTCTTCATCTTTGGTGCCAAGGCCGCGCCAGGTTACTTCCTCGCCAAAAACATCATTCACTGCATCAATGCCCTCGCTGCCAAGGTGAACCACGACCCGCGCGTGGGTGATAAGCTAAAGGTCGTCTTCCTCCCGAACTACGGCGTCTCGCTCGCCGAAAAAATCATCCCCGCCGCCGATCTCTCCGAGCAGATCTCCACCGCCGGCAAGGAAGCCTCCGGCACCGGCAACATGAAGCTCGCCCTCA
>CAYMHJ010000256.1:0-9262 GCA_964390165.1 uncultured Prosthecobacter sp.
GAAAGCGTGGAAGTTCATGTTCTCCTTCAGATCCGGAAACACACCCGCTCCGACGGCCTCGGTGATGTGGTGGTAGCCCTTGTTCGGCGATCGGGCCAGCGTGGCGCGGCAGCCATTGATCCAGAGCTGCTCAAACTTCCACGCCTTGTCCGGCAGCGTGGCCTTCCACAATCCGCCTTCAGCTTTCGTCCAGCCGATGATCGCCCTTCCGGCCATGAAGACGGGGTTCTTGCCGCTCCACGTCACGCCCGAGTCATCCTTGCCGAGTGTGATCGTTTCCGTGATCGGATGCACGCCATCCTCCACGACGATGCGCACAGGCTTCGGGGTCTTGCGGGCCTGATCGAGCACGGCAGCGAGGTTTCCCGGCTTGAGCGTGATGTCGGCGGCACCGAGATACGAAACGAAGAAGAAAATGCAGGCGATCCTGAGCATGTCTCTTCCATGTCATGCATTCGCGGTGCGGCAAGAATCAATCCTTGTGCTTGATCCGCCTCCAAATGCGAAGACGGCCTTTACTTCGAGAACACAGTTTTCAGCCACGCATCCACGACTGGAGTCGCCGGATAAGCAGGATCGCCGAGGCGGCGGTTGATCTCGGCGTGACCTTTGAGGCCGATGCCTTCAAAGCCGCGCACCTCGGCAGTCGTTCCTGCCTTCTTCAAAGCCTCGCCAAGTGCCCGAGACTGGGTGGCACCATCCACGCGCTGCACATGCAGAATGAGGAACGCGGGCGCATTCGGCGCTGCTGCCTGCGAGGTCGGTGATAGCGCAAGTTGCCGCTCCTTCTCGCTGCCAAAAGCCTGGATGTAGGTGTCGTGCATGAACTCGCCACCCTCCGCGATTTGGCGCGGCACATCGTAGCAGGCTCCATCGAGTGGGATCACGCCACGCAACGACTGAGGCCCCAGCCCGGCCTTTTTCAGATACTGCATGTCCGTGCCGACGAGCGCCGACAGATGCGCTCCGGCGCTGTGTCCCATCAACACGATCCGATTCGGATCAAAACCCAGCGACTCCGCACGACCGATGAGAAACGCGATGGCATCCGCCACATCCTGCGCCTGCTGCTCCACCGTGGCGGCGGGCACGAGGCGATAGTTGATCGAGGCAAAGGCATAGCCCTGCTGGAGGTAGTGCCCCGGCTTTTCCTCGCCTGTGGCATTCTTCTTGTCACCCCGCTTCCAGCCGCCGCCATGCACAAAGATCACCAGCGGCGATCCGAACTTCGTGGGCTTCCAGTAATCGAGCTTTTGCAGTGGGTCTTTGCCATAGCTCAGCTCCACCGCGTCTGTTTCCCGCCGCTCCGCGATGCGCTCCCGTAAGCGCCCGATGAGCGGGCCTTGAGCCAAAACGGAGGTCGTCAGGAAAGCGAGGGTGAGAAGCAGGAGCTGATTTGAAATGGAAGAGTGCATCGCGTCATCAAATGCCGACCAGCGGCTTCGGTTACACAAAATCTTCACCCTTTTGTCATCAGGGTGCGGGCAGCAGTTGCAGCGCATCCAAGATCACAAAGCCATCCGTGTCAGTATTGCGGACGGTGATGGTGGTATCGCCGTCGAGTTCGACGCTGCCGATGCTGCGGAAAGCGTCGCCAACGGGCAATGGCTTTGTTTGATCGACTATGATCTCGGTCTTGCGACCAATGCTTTCAATCGTCACCGGCACTTTCGTGGCGCGGGTTTCGTGCGCGGAGTAGGCCATGCGGAGATCGTATTTTCCTGGCTTCGGCGATTTGAAGCGGAAGATGGCGATGGACTGGCCGTCGGCACGTTTGTCGTCGTGGAGATAGCCGGTGCCGATGTGCGGCTTGAAGCCGGAGGAGTGGCTCCATTCGCCTTTCAACTCGGCCTGCTTGTCGTCGAGCACGATACCTGGAAGCGTTTTTGGGTCGATGTTCATCGCACCTTTGGGCTCGGGAGGCAGATCGGCCAGCACGGGGAGATCGAGCACCTGCTTTTGTGCGAGCAGTCGTTCACGCAGCGCTGGATAAGGCAGCTTTTGCACAGCGATGTTTTGTTTGGCACTCATCGCCGCCGCGATACCTGCGCTCTGGCCGAGGATCATCCACGTCGGCTCCACGCGGATCGAAGAGATGCCCACATGCGTGCAGGAAAGGGCGACGGGTACGAGCAGGTTCGAGCACTCGGCGACCTTCGGAGTGATGGCGCGATAGGGAATGTGATAAGCGTAGCCGTGTCTGCGGCCTGGGACACGCACGGGCATGATGGTGCCTTCGTTGATGACAAACTCAGACGTGCCGACGCGCTGGCAGTCGTGCGAGTCGATGGGGAAGGATGAGACCACAATGGCATCGTCCTTCTGAGGTTCCTTCATGATGTCTTTCTGCGAGACGATGTATTCGCCGATCATGCGGCGGCCTTCGCGGACATAGAGCTGAGGCGACCAGTGACCGTAATCGGGGAACTCGTCTTTGCAGAGGCCGATCTGCGCGTATTCCTCACGGATCGCGGCGGGCACGGCGGGATCGGTGCTGAGGAAGTGATGCATCTCCAAAGTGTATTGTTTGTGCGCCTCCCAGTTCTTCGCGCGACCGGCCTCATCCGCCTCGCTCCAGCCATTGCAGGCTCCCATCAAGCCCATGGAGAACTGTTTTCCGATGCCGTTATTCGCGTCAAATTTGTTGCCAGGCAGTGGATACAGATCCCAAAGCAGATGCGGACGTTTTTCCTGCGCAAAGTAGCGCCGCAAGATCTCGAATCGCGCGGGATCGTAGTTCGCAGGCTTCGGGAAAGGCACGCGGTTCGCCGGGTCTTTCGTGACGCAGAGGCGGAAGCTGTAGATCATGACGTTCTTGTCACCGTCTTCATCGGGGCCAGCGTCGGTGGTGGTGATGAAGGGCAACGGCTTGCCATCGGCTCCGAGTCCCGACATCATCATTTTCTTCTTCGGATACTGCTTTCCTGCCAGCGACTCACCGAACTCATTTCGGCCCTCGCGGCCAAGCGTCCAACTCACACCTGCTGCGGCCATTAAATCGCCTTCGTAAGTGCCATCAATGAAGACTTTGGCAGCGAACTCTTCCTCGCTCGTTGTGAGCTGCGATATGCGGTCACCGTCTTTGATCGCCGACTTGAGCACGCGCTTCGTCAACACCTTCACGCCCGCTTCATCCAGCATCTCCTGTGTGATCTTTGCGGCCACGTGCGGCTCGTAAGTCCAGTGCGTGTGATCCTTCACACTGACCTGATACGGCAGTTTCACGCCACGCTGCTGATAGTCCTTCTCAACACGAGTATGCCATTCATCAAAGAGCCCCATCACCGTGCTGCGCACCGTTTGATTTGAATCGCTGAAGCAAAGCCCGCCCGTGTTCACACCACCCACATGCGCAGTCGGCTCCAGCAGGATGACGGACGCGCCTTCACGCGCCGCCGCGATGGCCGCGCAGAACCCACCCGGCGTGGCTCCATACACGATGACATCCGCTTCCGTGGCGGCATGGGCGGAGATTGAAAGCGCGACAAAAAGGGCGGAGAAGCGTGTCATGACAAACAAAAGGACATCACAGCCTCGTTTTGGACATCCTTTTGCAAGCCTTCACACGCTCGGCGTCTCCACCAGTGCTTTGATCATTTTGACTAACAGGACCGGCGAACAGCTTACTTGCCCACGCAATAGAGTTTGTCCTGCGTGCGGATGAAGAGAGCACCGCCGGAGACGGCGATGCTGCTGCGGCAACTGGCGGCGTCGCCGTTGGGTTTGCTACCGTTGCCCATTTCATTCACGCTCAGCAGCTCGAAGCTGTCGCCACCAGCTTTGACGACGTACACGTCTCCCCAGAAGTTGGTCATGTAGATCTTGCCATCAGCCACAGTGGGGCTGCTTTCGAACTTGGATTTGCTGCCAGTTTCGCCGGTCCAAATGACTTTGCCGGTCTTGGGCTCGATGCGGCTGATCGTCTTGCGGCCGCTGTCGAGAACGTAGAAGCTGCCTTCATAAAAGGCGGGCGTGGAGACATCGCTCGTGACCACTTTCGGATCGCTGGTCCAGAGCGGCTGCACGTCCTTGCCCTTGGTATCGAGCGGCATGGCGAAGACGGGGGAATTCTTCGGCGCGCAGACGAGGGCGATGCCATCGCCGACGACTGGGGATGGCACGAGACGGAAGAATTTGTTGTAGCCGTCGCCGAGGGGATTCCAGGTGACGAGGCGGGCGTATTCGTCGCCCGTGGCGGCGTCGTGCAGGGAGAGCGTATCGCCGCCGGAGATGAGCATGGTGCGCTTGCCTGCGTGATCGCAGAAGACGGGAGTGGAGAAGGACTCCAATGACTCGACCTGCGAATGCGTGGGACGGATGTGCTTCCAGAGGTCTTTGCCGGTGGCGGGGTCACAGGCGAGGATGTAGCTGCTCATGTCCTTGCCGGGCGTGCCTTTGGCGAATCCCTGGAACTCGAAGGTTTCATCGCGCTGGAGCACCTGGATGTAAAGCTTGCCACTGTCGAGCACGGGGCTGCTGCCGTAGGTCCACTGGGTGGCGAAGGCACCGTGGGAATCTTTAAAATCGCGCTTCCACTGCTGGTTTCCAGCGTGGTCAAAGGAGGCAGCGACGGCATCGGCAAAAAGGAAGATGACGCGCTCGCCATCCACCACGGGGGAGGGGCTGGCGAGGTTGCTCTTGTTGTCCCACTGGAGACCGCCTTCGGAGACCACCTTGCGCCAGAGTTCCTTGCCGGTCTTGGCATCGTAGCAGAGGCCCACGAGCTGCTGTTTGTCCATCACGGGGGCGGTGATGAAGAGCTTGTCACCCCACACGACGGGGACGGAGGCGGAGATGGCGGGGAGATCGGTGGCCCACTTCACGCCTTCGGTCTTGCTGAACTTCGCGGGTAGGTTTTTCTCCGTGCTGGAGCCGTCCTGATTCGGGCCACGCCAGTTCGGCCAGTTTTCAGCACGGGCAAAAGAGGTGACGATGGCGAGGGCGGCGAAGAGTGAGCAGGGTTTCATGGAAAGAGATGAGGAAACCGAGAACGGGCCGGGCTGTCGAGATGTTTCGGCGGGCAGCACAGGCTCGTTCGTTGAAAGCCTCCGCCACACCTAAGCTCACACGATCCCAAGAACGGTCCCTGTCTGAGACCCGAAAAACAAGAAACAGGCTGCAATCTGCCCGGTTCGTGCTAAACGCACCGCCCCCATGCTCACCCTCCGCGACGTCTCCAAGTCCTTCAATGCACGCCCGCTCTTCACCGGCGCGTCCATGACCGTGAACTATGCCGAGCGCGTGGCACTCGTCGGCCCGAATGGCGCCGGCAAGTCCACTCTCTTCTCGCTCATTCTGAAAACGGACGAGCCGGACTCCGGCGAGGTCATCCGCGATGAATGGACCACTCTCGGCTTCCTGCCCCAGGAAAGTGAGCCCGTGGGTGAAGAGACGATCCTCGACGTGGCCACCGGTCGTGCGGGTGAGATGGAGCGGCTGGAAGTCATCCTCCGTGATTATGAATCCCGAGGCGATGTGGCGGCACCGGAATACAACCAGGCCCATTCGCAGCACGATGCCCTGAACGACCCGCAGGCCGAGGCCAAGTGCAAAAAGATCCTCAAAGGCTTCGGCTTTAAAGAAGAGGACTTCAACAAACCCGCCCGCGAGTACTCCGGCGGCTGGGTCATGCGTGCCCACCTGGCCCGCTTGCTCGTCATCGAGCCTGATCTCCTCCTGCTCGATGAGCCGACGAACCACCTCGACCTCCTTTCCCTGCTCTGGTTCCGCAATTACCTGAAGAACTACCCCGGCGCCATCCTGCTCATCTCCCATGACCGCGACTTCATGGATGAGCTCATCGAGACCGTCTATGAGATCGATGAAAGCAAGCTGCTCCAGTACCAGGGCAACTACAGCGACTACCTGAAGCAGAAAGAAGAGAACTACGAGCGCGCCTATCAGTCCTGGAAAAACCAGCAGAAGGAGATCGAAGCCATCCAAGAATTCATCGACCGCTTCCGCTCCGTGGCCTCCAAGGCCGCCCAGGCCCAGAGCCGCGAGCGTCAGCTTGAAAAGATGGACAAGCTCGACAAGCCGCGCCCGCTGCGGAAGGCCTTCCGCTTCAATTTCCCCCAGCCACAACGCAGCGGCCAGCGCGTTATCGCGCTTACAGACATCCATCAGGCCTACGGCGAAAAGAAGGTCTATACCGGACTCGATCTCGAAGTGGAAAAAGGCGAGCGCACCGTGCTCGTCGGCCCGAACGGCTCCGGCAAATCCACGCTCATCAAGATCATGGCTGGCGTCGTACCTTTCCAGAAGGGCGACCGCAAATTCGGCACGAATGTGAAGATGGGCTACTTCTCCCAGCACCGCAGCGACACGCTGGAGCCCGAGTGTACGATCCTCGAGGAGCTCAAACGCTGCGCCCCCGAGCTGCGTGAAGACGACGCCCGCAGCATCCTCGGCAGCTTCCTTTTCAAGCGTGAGGATGTGTACAAGAAGTGCAAAGTCCTCTCTGGAGGTGAAAAGAGCCGCCTAAACCTCGTGAAGTTCCTCGTCGATCCACCGAACCTCCTCCTCATGGACGAACCCACGACGCATCTCGACATCTGGGCCATCGAAGGGCTCATCCTAGCCCTACAAAAGTTTGAAGGCACGCTCGTTTTCATCTCCCATGACGTGCATTTCATCCGCAGCCTCGCCACGAAAGTCCTGCACATCAGCAGCGGAGTGGTCACGCCCTACTCGGGTGGCTACGACTACTATTTGGAGAAAACCGGTGCCGAAGAGAACGCGCGGGCAGCCGTGATCGCCGGCTAACCTTTCTCTAAATAACTGAAAAAGAGTCACTTAGCTCCTGTTCATAGCGTCGGATCAGAGGGAAACGGCGGCATTTTCAACAGTTCCAGCGCCTTTCTTGGTGATGGAACAAATGCTAAGTCGGGGTTGATGATTAGCTAAAATTTGATATTTATTATAAATAATAGCAATCAATCCCCTTGTCCTCACGTCTCCAGCATCTGCGGCAGACTGCCAAATCGGCGGTCCTGACGGTCTGTGGCCTGACATGGCTGGCCCGGTGGCGGCTTGCCGGACAGGCAGCGGTGCTGAACTTCCACGGCCTGTGTGAAAAGAAGACCGCAGCCGGAGTTCTGGATGACAGCTTGCATCTGCCGCTGACGACTTTTCGATCTGTATGCCGGCACCTTTCGGCAAAGTACCACGTCATGCCGCTGGCGGAAGTGATGCGGCTACTGGATGCAGGACAGAAATTGCCGCGTGGGACTGTGGCGCTTACATTCGATGACGGGCTCGCCTCGAACTACCACCTCGCCTTCCCCGTGCTGAAGGATTTGGGGCTGCCAGCCACCATCTTTCTGGCCACTGGCTTCCTTGATCAAACTCATCCGCTCTGGTTTCAGGAGGTGGATGCCATCCTGCATGCCAGGGGAGCCACACGGAGTGAGCTTTTCCAAACACTCAGCCACCTCAAGAAACTGCCTGACCCAGAGATGCGGGCTCAAATCTCCAAACTCGGGCCCGCCGCTGTTGGCCCGGCACCAGCATCGACACTGCCGCTGACATGGGATCAGGTCCGGCAAATGAAGGCGGGCGGGCTCATTGACTTCGGCGGGCACACTCACACTCACCCGATTCTCGGGCGCTGCACCGTCGAGCAGCAGGTGGAAGAAATCCGCAAATGCAGGGAACGCATCACGACCGAACTAGGGTCTGCGCCGACCACCTTTGCCTACCCGAATGGCGGTGCGGCGGACTTCACCGAAGACACGCAGCGACTCCTAGCTGCGCATGGCTTTACCTCAGCATTCACGATGCTACCCGCACGTGTCTCCGCTGCCAGCCCGCGCCATGCTTTGCCACGTTACGGCAGCCCGGCCTCTGTCATGGAAGCACGGGCCACGGCCTCAGGTGCCTTTGAACTTTGCAAGCGATTGAGAGGAGGTGGCGCGTGAGGGCGATGTCACCCGTGATCCTGGGCCCGAGTGCTCAATGCTCAGTGTTCAGTCCTCAGTTATTGAAAAGTCTGCGACTGCTTTGCAAATGCGACACGACTGCCGCACCGAGCCAGACTGAACACTGCGAACTGAGCACTGGGCACCCTGCTGCCAACGCCCCAGCGCCACGCATCCACACCGTCGCCCACTTCATCGCCGCACCCGGCGGAGGCGGAGCGGAGGCGATGTTGCGGAACCTCGTGGGCGCGATGAACCGAGAGCACTGGCGCACGGTGGTGATCGTCATGGATGGCCGCCCGTGGGCCGCAGAGATGGCGGAACTGCGTGCCGCAGGTGCAGAGGTGCACGATCTGGAGGCCAGCGCATTTCTGCGGCCCGGCACTCTGAAAAAGCTGAGCCATCTGCTTCGTCAGGCGCGACCTGACATTCTGCAAACTTGGATGCACCACGCAGATTTCGTCGGCGGCTGGTGCGCTCGATTTTCTGGCGTGAAGCGTGTCGTCTGGGGCATCCATTGCAGGGAGATCCATACGAATCCGGGAGACTCGGAAATGAAGATGCGCCTCTTCCGCGCCCTGATCGCAGGCAGCTCGCGCGTGGTGCCGCAGCGTGTCATATCATGCTCTGCCGCGGCCATGGATGATCACGCCACTCTCGGTTATCCGCCCCAGTCCATGACCTGGGTGCCCAATGGCATCGACACTTCCCGCTTCGTGCCAGACACCGAGGCCCGCACGGCCCTACGCCACCAACTGCGGGTGCCAGAAAAGGCGCCGCTGATCGGCTTCATCGGGCGCTTCCATGAAATGAAGGACCTCTCCACATGGCTGCGCGCCGCCACGCTTTTTCAGGCGCGGAGGCCGGAAACACACTTCTGGCTATGCGGTGGTGAGGAGCATAATCTGGGCGACTGCGCGCGCGCAGCCCTTTCTGTGATGCCGCAGCGCAATCAGGTCCACTTCAGCGACTTCCGACCAGATCCGCAGCGCGTGTATCCGGCGCTGGATGTCTTTTCACTCTCCTCCCGCACCGAGGCATGCCCGATGACGATCATGGAGGCCATGGCCTGCGGCATCCCCTGCGTGACCACGGACGTGGGTGACTGCGCACGTCTCCTCGCAGGCGCCGGCCACGTGGTGCCTGTGCATGATCCTGAATCCCTCTCACGAGCCTGGGAGGAAGTTGTCACCCATCCCCCGGCAGCGGCTGAAGTGCGGAGACTCGCCGTCGAGAGATTCGACATCGCCACAGCGACGCGCGACTACGAAAAAGTATATCAGGAGGTACTCGCATCGTGAAGACCGCCTTCTTCATCCTTTTATCAGCCGCCGCCCCCCTTT
>CAYMHJ010000257.1:0-9214 GCA_964390165.1 uncultured Prosthecobacter sp.
TCCAAATGACAGCGAACCCACATTTTCACTTGCCAAAACCGGAGCCATATCAACGGTACGGCTGGAACAGCGACCATTGGTGTGACGCTCACGGACGATAACAGCATCAACGGCAACGCCGCCCTGACCACCCTGGAGCAGACTTTCACCATCACCGTGCAGGCCGCGCCTGACTACACCGTGGCAACCACGGCCACCACAGTCACGGTCACGGACATGAGCGGCAATGGTGACGCTCTGAGCTTCACGGACGGCGGTGCTCACGCCACCTTCGCCGCCGCAGGCCGCACGTTCAGCCTCAATGGCGGCCTCAACGAGACCGGCAGCATCAATCTGACCTACGCCAGCCTGCCAACCATCGAGAGCATCGTCATTAACGCCGCCGCAGGCAACGATACGGTGAACATCGGTGGCTTCAGCGCCATGAGCGACTTCCCCAGCCTGACCGTCAATGGCGGCACGGGCGATGACACGGTGAACTTTAATGGCGACATCAGCTTTGCGGCGAATGCGAACCTGGATGTGGAGCTGCAAAACGATGATGCGGCTCCGGGAACGGACACGGTGAATGTAGCAGCAAATGCGAATCTCATCACCAGCGGCACGGGCAGCATCACCGTGAAGGTGAGCCGGAACGTTGCTCTGGCCTCAGGTTCCAGCCTGGAAACCGTGAATGGCGGGATCACCATCGAAGCCAACCAGCAAGGCACGGCGACGAGCGGCGACTTTGTCGGAGTGGATGTGAACGGTGGCCTGGTGCAGTCCACCGGCACGGGCGTCGTGTCCGTCGCGGGCAAGGCGGGAGATGCTGCGGGCGGCACGAAGGTCGGTGTGTATGTGCGGACCGGCGGCGACATCCTCGGGGGAACCTCGGGGACACTGACGGTGGCAGGCAGCGGCGGGGCGTCCGTGGGTCAATTTAACTTTGGAGTGGCGGTGGATGACAGCAGCACGATCAACACCAGCGGTGCCAATGTGCAGGTCACTGGTACCTCCTTCGCCACTGGAGCGAGCGACAACGCCTACGGAATCTATGTGAATACAGCAGGTGCCCTGATCTCAGCGGGCGGGACGGGGACGGTGTCGGTCATTGGAACGGGCAGTGCCACAGCCGCCGGGCAGTTCCCATCAGGCGTGAATGTGCAATTGGGAGGGACGATCACCTCCAGCGGCGGTGACGTGAGCGTGACGGGCACCGGCGGTGGTGCCGGGGCAGCCTTCGCGGCCTTCGGTGTCGCGATTTATCAGAATGGTACGATCTCTGCGGGCGGAGCCGGCACGTTGACGGTGAACGGCACCGGCGGGGCGGGCACCGGGGGCTTCCATTACGGCGTCACCCTAGCGGGTGGCAATGGCGGCATCATCACTTCAGGCGGCGGAGCCGTGACGGTGACAGGCACGGGTGGCACAGGCGGCGCGTCGAACACCGGAATCCAGGTGGAGGACGCCGGAGTGAGCATCTCGACCGCAACCAATGGAGGCAATCTCACGCTCGTCGCTGACGGAATAAACTTCGCCGGACCCGTGGCCGCCAATGGGAGCAGCACAGTGACGCTGAAGAAGAAGACCAACGGCAGCCTGATCGACCTCGGGGCCGCCGACAGCGCGGGCACGCTCGGCCTTACCGATGCCGAACTCGACCGCGTCACCTGTGGCACCCTCGTCATTGGCGACAGCAACAGCGGCTCAATCACCGTCAGTGCGGACGTCACCCGCACTGCGAGCACCGCGATGCAGCTCATCAGCGCCGCCGACATCCTCATCAGCGGCGGCCAGATCGACACCGCCGGAGGCAATCTCCTGCTCGACAGCGGTGCCTCCCCCGCCGCCGTGAAGCCCACCCTGGCTGGCACCGATGTCACCGTCGGCACCCTCAGCTTCGGCAGTGACCTCCAGATCGCCATCGCCGGAGCCACGGCAGACAGCGGCTACACCCAGCTCAACGTCGTCGGCAGCGTGGACCTCACTGGCGTCACCCTCGCCCTCACCGGCGCGCATGTGCCATCCTTCGGGCAGAGCTTCACCATCGTAAACAACGACGGCACAGATGCCATCACCGGCACCTTCACCGGACTCGCCGAGGGCGCAGAGTTCACCTTCAACGGCATCCCTCTGCAGATCACCTATGTCGGCGGCACGGACTCCAACGATGTCGTGCTGAGAGTTTACATGCCTGAAATCGTCGTCCACAACGGCAGCCACCTCCTGGCACCAGAATTGAGCGACGGGCAGCTCGCCGTCGTCGATTTCGGCAGCACCGCCCCGAACGCCGCAAGCATTCGCAGCTTCACCGTCACCAACAGCGGCAACAAAGATCTGACCATCACCAGCATCACAGCACCCGCCGAATACCTCACCAATGGTTCGGCGACGACGCTGGCCCCTGGTGCCAACTACACCTTCCAGGTCTCGTTTGAAAGCGCCACCCCAGGCACCTACAGCGGCAGCATCGTCATAAACAATGACGACCTCAACGAGCCCGCCTTTGACTTCCCCGTCACAGGCACCGTCGTGGCCCCCGGCAGCGCCCCTGTCGTCACCGTCAGCACAGATGTCGCCGTCGAGGGCCCAGGAGGCGCCCCCGTGCTCGGCGGCCCGATCGGCTCAACCATTTACAAGTTCATCGGCTCTCCGGCCCTGAACTCCAGCGGCGTGCTCGCCAGCGCCGTCCAGATTCGCCATGCCGACACCAGCCTGCACACCGGCATGATGGTCGGCCAGCCGCTGGCCCTCATCGCCACCGACACTCAAACGGCCCCCTCACTCCCAGGCGTGACCCACTACAACTTCGGTCCTCCCGTCATCAATGAGGTCGGTCACATCGCCTTCACGGGTGAGGTGCGCGGTGCTGGCATCACCACCAACGTCAACAGCCGCTGCCTCTTCAGCAATGCCAGCGACGGCACACTCAAGCTCGTCGCCCGTGTGGGAACAAGTGTCGGACTGACCAGCGATCTCAAGACCATCGGCAATTTCTCCATCGGCGGTGATCTCATCATCTTCCTCGGTACCCTGGTGGACAACAGCACCGTCCTCTTCGGCTGGGACGCGAACACCGGCATCCGTCCTCTCATGCGCAACGGCCAGAGCCTCGATGCCAACGGCGTCACCAAGACCGTACAAAGCTTCAATATCCTGGAAACTGGCAACGCCTCCTCCGGTCATGGCAGAGAGATCAGCGTGGCACCCACCGGCGAGTCGCTCGTCACCCTGGGTGTCGCCTTCACCGATGGCAGTTCCGGCGTAGTCCTTGGCAGCTTCGATGGCACCAGCGACACCGGCTTCGGCGCGACTTACGGTGCCAGCCAGCAGCTTGCAGATACCTATGCCGCACCAGCCGTGATCCCGCTGGCGAAGTGGAACACCTTCCGCAGCCCCGGCTTTGACAACACGGGCACTTACTACGGCTTCATCAGTCAAATGGTCAACAGTGGTCCAGCCGGCGTCTTCAGCACGAGCAACGTTGGTGTCTTTGTTGATACCGCTCCCGGTTTGCTCACGCTGCAGCTGCGCGAGAACGACGTAGCCACCGGCACTGGCGGCCTCGTGTTCAGCGACTTCAGCGACCTCGTGCTGGGCGGGGGAGATTATGAATTCCTCGTCAAAGGCGAAGTCAGAGGCAGCGGAGTCGTCGTCAACGTCAATGACAAGGGCCTCTGGGCTCAACACTCCACCAACGGCCTCGTGCTCGTCGCCCGAGAAGGCAGCGAAGCGCCCGGAGTCGCAGGCAGCACCTTTTTCCGGCTCACGCAGCTCGCCTTGCCCGGCACCGCGCAGCCCATGTTCCAGGCATCCATGACTGCTGGAGCCGGTGGCGTGACCGCGACAAACGACACCGGCCTCTGGGTGATCAACGCTGGAGACAACGTCGTGCTGGCCGTGCGTGAAGGCGATGTACTCAACGTCGGAGGATCTAACCGCACCGTAACGGCCATCACGGCACTGCTAAATGGCACGACCACCGGCGGAGCCCTAGGCCGCCGAGTATTCCTCGCCGACGGTCAGCTCACCCTGCTACTGACCTTCAGCGGTGGAGTGCAAGCAAACGCCAAGGTGGTGGTGCCATAAAACAGCAAGCGAGACCCAGGCTGCTGTTCTTTTCCGCCCACGCATAGGGATGTGTATGCCGAGTTCCTTGAGTGACTAAATGTCGCGACACACGGTGCGCGCCTCGCATCTGAGGATCTGAGCGAGGTTCTCCTGAGTAAGGGGTGTGTCTCCAGAATGATGTTATTGTGGCGGAGCATCAAATAAGAGGAAATTTATCTGCGCAAGCACGCTACGGTCGATAAGTTGGAACGCGGTGTGACACGCTGGATAAACCCGGCCCTGACGGTGGGCAGGTCGTAATTTCCGGAAGGGACGCCTGAGCGGGAGATCATCGATGCCATCCCGACGGAGAGCCCGCGGAATGTGCCTGGGAAGGCGGTCATCAATGCGGCGACGAATCCGGCCCCAGGGACGGTGCGGCTGGACTATGAATGCTCTGGGGCGACGAGCTTTGACATCTTTATGCAGGCTCCGGGCAGCCCGGACTTCGTGCTGGTGGCGGAGGATCTGATCGTGAAGTTTTATGAGATCAAGGGGCTGACGCCGAGCACGCCGCCGGATGTGTACAGCTTCTATGTGCGCGGCCGGAACTCCCGGGGCTTCGGGGAGGACAGTGACACGACCTCTCTGGAGGTGACGTAGTGGTGGGCGGTGGGTCAGACGCGCTGCCGGAGTGCGGCGAGCCTGGCGGCGCCCTCACTCCAGGGGACTTGGTGGGGCAGGCGCTGGCTGGTGGCGGCGAGGGCGGCGGTGACTCCGGCGGCCTCTCCCATGGCGACGGAGTTTCCGGTGACGCGGTAGCTGGCGTGGGAGATGAAGTCGCCGCTGATGCAGCGGCCTGCCATCATGAGGCCGTCCACGTCTTTGGCGATGAGGGCGCGGAGGGGGATGTCGTAGGGTTTGACTTTGACGCCTGCGTTGCTGTAGGCGGCGGTTTTGTTGGCCTCCTGGCTGAGTGCGTGGATATCGACGGGGAAGGTGGGCCGGACGATGGCGTCCTCGTAGCGTGCTCCGGTGATGAGGTCGTCTTTGCTGACGGTGTAGCGGCCGGCGATGCGGCGGCCATCGCGGACGCCGATCTGCTCGGCAGTGGCGGCGATCTGCAGGGCCTCCCAGGGGCCGCCGAGCTTGCGGAGGCCGTTGACGATCTTGTGCATCTCGGCGCGGGCGCGGACGGTGGCCTGGGTGATCTTTGCGGCGTCGAAGCAGGGGACGCCGTATTCGTGGTTCATCATGACGAGCAGGAGGTCATCCCGCACCTGCCAGAGGGTGGGCTTTGAGTAGGAGGGGAAGTGCCCGGTGCGCTTGATCTCGGCGAGGAAGGCGTCCTTGGCCAGGCCGTCGGCCTTGCTGGGATCGGAGCCGTGGATGTAGGTGGCGAGGGCGGCGGCGTCTTTGCAGACGAGGAGGGCATTGAGAGACATGGGCTGGCAGGGGCAGGCCTCGGCTTCGCCAAACTCGAAGTCGCAGCCCGCGAGCGCGCCGAGGTCGCCATCGCCCGTGGTATCGATGAAGACGGGGGCCCGCCAGGCCTGACGGCCGGATTTCGACTCGGTGACGATGGTGGTGAGGCGTGTGCCTTCCTTATAGGCGGCGGAGACGCGGGTGTGGAGCTGGAACTGCACGCCGGCTTCGGTGAGCATCTCTTCGAGCAGGAGTTTCATGCCTTCGGGTTCGTAGCAGATGCTTTGCTTGCTGGTGCCGCGGCGCATGTCGTGCTCGTCGAGTCGTTTGAGGAGCTCTTGATTGAAGCCGGGTTTGTCAAAGTCGAGCAGGTAGCCGAGGAGGCCGGCCGTCCAGACTCCGCCGAGGCAGCCGCGCCACTCGAAGACGCGCACTTTGGCCCCGGCACGAGCGGCGGTGATGGCGGCGGCGATGCCCGCCGGCCCGGCGCCGCAGACGATGACATCTGCATCCGCGATGAGCGGGAGGTGCATGGCGGGCTCGTGAAACTGGGCCTCGCCTTGCGTGATGGCTTTCTCCACCTCTGTGGCGGAGAGCAGGCCGGGGGTGATGGCGGCGCCGGAAAAGGCGGCGCGGAGGAAGCTGCGGCGCTTCAGGTCGGGGGAGGTGGGGGAAGGCATGGCGGCGGGATCATGGCGCATGACCGCGGTGGGGCTCAAGGAGGAAACGTGCTTGAATAACACGGAGCGGGAACCAGTTTAACCACGCCGCCGGCGCCCGACGTGGCTGCCGCCCCTTTTATGAAGACTCATCTCCTGCTCCTCAGCCTGCTCTGTTCCCTGTCCGCCGAGGCGGCGGTTGAGATCGACGTCGATGTATTCGGCACCAGCCTCGGCGGCTGGAAGGCGCGGAAGGGCAGGGCTGCGGAGTATGAACTCTCTGAGGCCACCTACCGCACCTACCAGCCGGAGATGTCGCCCTCGCCTGATGGCGGCATTTTTGTCTCTGTGCGCATCGATCATGTGCGCGGCTTCATGGCGACGGATGACCACGCGAGCCTGGAGCTGAGCTTCGCCGCCGATGGCACGCTGGTGACCGCGCAGAGCAGTCTCGCGCTTCAGGGTCGCACGATCAGTAGCGAGCTGATCAAAGGCGGTGCCTCCGCCTCCACCTCCGTGGCGGCGCCGTATGTGGACCGTGCGGTGAAGATCGGCACGGACCTGGTGGCGGACCTTTCCTCGAAGCTGCTGCGGGAAAAGATCGTCGAGCCGGGGCGCGTGTCCTTCCCCGCGGCCATCCGGCATAACTACAATCTGCTCTACCAGGCCGTGCGCGCGAAGCCCGCCGAGGAAAAAATGACCGATGCCAAGCCGCCGGAATCCCTGCCGGAAAAGAAGCCTGAGACTGCTCCAGAAAAACCAGCCGAGAAGAAGCCCGAAGAAGCCGCCAAAGGGCAGCCGAAGGCGGGTGCCACCGTCATAGATGCCAAGACCGGCAAGTCTGTCCCCCTGCCGGATGTCAACAGCTACAATCCAAGCGGCGCCCCACGCACGCCGCTGCCCGAGCGGAAGGAAAAAGGGGTCTCGGACGCGCTGCTGGACGTCGGCGGAGATGCCCTGAAGCTCGCGCGTGATGTGGTCAAGGAGCAGGGGAAGTGACGCCGAAAGCGGTGACCTCGTTTTTGTTCGCGCAGAGGCGGGTGAGGCGGAAGTCGGAGCAGAGGGGCGGGGCTTCGCGCTTGAGTTGATCAAGCAGGGGATACTCGTCGGTGCCTTTGAATTTGATCGTGACGATGAAGCGCCTCATGCGCTGCCCGCGCAGCCATTCGAGCAGGAGATCGATACTGCGCTGCGGGGCGGCGATGATGTCGCAGATGAGCCAGTCGAGGGGCTCCTCAGGTTTGAACTTGAAGGCATCTCCCTGATGAAAATGAAGGCGCGGGCTGCGCATGAGGTCCTCGCGAAGCTCGGAACGATCGACAGCGATGACGCTGGCCCCACGCTGGATGGCGACGTAGGTCCAGCTTCCCGGAGCAGCACCGAGATCGACGCAGGTCTGGCCGCGCTCGATCTTCTGCCCGAGGCGCAGTTCGGCTTCGATGACCTTCGCGAAGGCTCGTGAAGGGGCGGCTTTGTCCTCCGCGTGCGGGATTTCACCGGCGATGAAGTCGGAGACGATGGACCGCAGCTCGTGTCGGCGCGCGGCGGTGGTGACGGAGACGAAGCCGGAGTCTGGGGAGGTGAGCGCGGCCTGCACGAGAGCGGTGCTGGCGGTGAGCTGGGCCTGCTCGTGCTTCAAGCGCACGCGGCGGCGCTTTTTAAGTCGCTCGGTGAAGGCGGTGTGGATCAGCTCACAGCGATGATGTCCGGCGCGGCCTTCACCATACTGAGGCCAGAGGTGGAGCTGCCAGGGATCGTCATCGACCAGCGTGGTGAGCATGGCTTCGATGATGGCATCGGCCCAACCATTGATCGATGCTCCGAGGACTTCGTGGGCATCAGGAAGCGTCTGACGGGCAAAGGCGAGAAGCGGTGGCTGAGGCAGTGCATCGGCGATCACGAAAGCGTGATGAATCTGCGGCTGAGGCACGCCGGAGCGGGTCAGTTCATCGACGAGGAACTCGGCGCAACCTTCAGCGGGCAGGAAGGCGTGCATCGGGGATCAGGTGAAGAGTGTGAGCAGCGGCGCGAGTTCGGGCGCTTCTTCGCACACGATGGTGAGATTCTTCACACCGGCAGGCATGTGCTGCTCGAAGTAGGTTTTGCCCAGATTGCGGCTGAGATTCGCATAGGCTCCGAGCGCCTGCATGAGCCGCTGGGCGGCGCAGAGGTAGAAGACTTCACGCAGCTCGGGGAGGTTCAGTCCGCGCAGCTCGGCGTAAAAGCTGAGTAGGTCGTGTCGCTCGCTGCGGGTGAGCGTAACGTAGGGATCGAAGAGCAAGGATGCGAGATCGTATTCAGCGAGTCCGGGGCGCAGTCCCTGGTAATCCACGAGCCAGGCGGTGCCATCGCGCATGATGACGTTTTGGCTCTGGAAATCCCGATGCACGAGGCAGCGCGGGAGCTGGGCGAGCCGCTGGCGGAGCTTTGCCAAAGCGCTATGGGCGGCGGTTTGATCCGCGACCTCACGGGCGAGATGGCCGTGGACGAAGTGCTCGAGGAAGTAGTTTTGCTCCCACTCGTACATGCCTTCGGTGAACTCGGGCTCCATGGCGGCGATCTCATCAGCGCTGAGGCTTTCGGCGGTGACGCCGTGGATCTTCGCCGCTTCGCGCAAAGTGGCCTCGTAGAGTGGCCGGCGCTGCTCCCATGGCTCATCGCGATGAGCGTGGAGGTCATCACGCCCGAGGTCCTGGAGCCAGACGAAGAGGCGCTGCTCATCAAAGGCGTAAATGGCGGGCACGTTCACGCCGAGAGCGGCCAGGCGGCGGGTGGCGGGCACGAACTTCGGATTATCCCGCCGGGCCAAAGTATAGACCATGAGCACCATCGGGGGATGCTTGTCACCGGCCCACTCAAAGCGGTAGTAATGCCGATCGGAGCCGCCTTTGAGGATGGCCTCCACCACGCAGTCCACGCCCTCCAGTTCGGGGAACTGCTGGCGGGTGAGGATGAGCAAGGCTTCGAGTTCGGGAGGCATGGGCGGTAGCCGGAAGGGAGGCGGAGGCTATGACCGCAGATGGGGCGGAGGCAAGAGCGGATTGCTCACAAGTCCACGAGGTCGTGGCTGCCGGTGGCAGTGATGTGGCTGCGGACGATGC
>CAYMHJ010000258.1:0-9123 GCA_964390165.1 uncultured Prosthecobacter sp.
TCGAAGACATGGTCGGGTTCATCACTCAAATCCGTGAGTTCCGGCACACTCGCCAGCATCCGGTAGGCCAATTCATACTGGCGGATGCGCGTGGTAATCTCGGGATCATGTGTCTGCTCAAAGCGCATCTGATTTAGCTCGGCCAGACCATCCAACATGCCGCGGCGCAGATGGCGGGGAAGACCTTCGGGATCATTGAGATAAAGCACGGGCTCTTTGGAGTTGCGCAGCTTCACACCCTGGTAGCGCGATGGCAGAAAGCCGCTGCCCCAGTAGTGGTCGTAGAGCGGTTGATCGCTAGGGCGCATCATCTTCGAGATGAGCACAAGATAGTCAGGCAGGTTCTGATTCGTGCTGCCGAGTCCATAACTCATCCACGCCCCCATGCTCGGCCGTCCAGGTAGCTGATGTCCGGTCAGGAACTTCGTCATTGCTGGAGCGTGATTGATCTGATCCGTGGTCATCGATTTGATGAAGCACAGATCATCCGCCACACCCTGCAGATGTGGCAGCCATTCGCTGATCGTTGCACCGCTCTGGCCACAGCGGGAAAACTTCGTGATGCCCGGCAGAATGAGCTGCTTTTGGTTTGCCGTCATCGTCGTCAGCCGCTGGCCCTGGCGCACTGATTCCGGCAGCTCCTTGCCCGCCCATTGCATGAGCCCAGGCTTGTGATCATAAAGCTCCAACTGCGAGGGGCCACCCGACTGTGTGAGGAAGATCACTCGCTTCGCCTTCGCCGCAAAGTGTGGCAGATGCGGCAGGCCAAGCGGAGTCGTTTCCGCACCCTGCGCCATCATCGAATGCAAAGCCATGGCACCGACTGAAACACCAGTGCATTGGCCGAGAAAGTAGCGACGAGTGGTGTGAAGAGGTTCCGTGCTCATGCCTCGCGATGCAGTTTGTAAGGGTAGACATTTCCACTGTTCCACTGGCAAACATAGAGGTCGCCTGTGGAGTCCACACAGACATCATGGCAGTTGTTAAAGATGGGTTTGTCCTGAAGCATGACCTTCAAACGCCCTTCTTCGTAGGTTGGTGGCAGCCCACCCGGATTGGACAAGACCTTGCCGGTTTCATCCAAGATGGTCACAAAGCCGCGCCCCTGCCACATGCGGAAGTCATCGGGCCGCGCCCCAAAGCAGACGCCGGAGTAGAGATGCTTGCCGTGGACCACGGGTCGGCTGACATACGCGCCGGGGAGATAGACACCGCGGACGTGCTCGCCTTCGAGGGTGAACCAGTTGAACTCATTGCGGATGCGCTCAGTGACGACGAGCAGGGGCTTCTCGCCGCGTGTGTCGAGAGCAACGCCGTGCGCCTGCATGAAGCGGCCTGGATTCACCGGCTGCGTGCTTTTGCCGCCGAACTTGGAGATGAATTTCCCTTCCTTGTCGAATCGCAGGATGAATTGTGATCCATAACCATCGGCTACGTAGATGTCCCCGTTCGGAGCCACGGCTGTCTCGGTGGGTTTGTAGTCTTCCGTCAGCTTGTAGGCACCGCACTTCGTCGCGTGGGGAAGCTCTATAACGACCTGGCCTTCGAGCGTCGCCTTCACGACCCGGCCCGAGCCTGGATCAGTTATGTAGAGAAATTCCTTCCCATCCGCTTCACGATGCAATGTAAGTCCGTGTGCCCCGCTGAACTTGAGCGTCCAATCCGCCAGCAGCGCGCCTTTCACGTCGTAAACGAGCACGTTGTTCTTTGCGTGATTGGTCAGCATGAATAGCCGCCCATCTGATGCCTGCGCCATTTCATGGCAATCCTTCACCGGAGTCTGCCCCGCATCCGCCTGACTCCAAAGTTTGTCCACCCGGTAGCGGAACTCACCATGGCCGACGATCTCGCCATGAAACTCCGGTGCTGTTTTGCTCTGCGCACGAATAAAAGGCATGGCTAATGTGGCAGCGGCGCCAGTGGTGAATCGACGACGGGACAAAGAAGGCGGGTGGGAAATCATGAAAGCTCACAACGGGTCGCTGGGATGTATTCTTCGTGTGTTTGCATGGAGCAAAGGGTTGAATATCGCCGCTTGGGGGCTCATCATCCCCACCAAAATGGCCGACACATTACATCAATTTGTGGACGGGCTCTTTGATGAGTTGAATTCACCGCATGACTCGGCGGTGGATTTACCGACTGAGCCGATTTTATTTCAACCAGCTTATGCCGAAAAAGCGGGAGATAAGATCGCGCACTACCTACTGATGGAAATTCTCGGCGAGGGGGGCTTTGGCAGTGTGTGGCTGGCAGATCAGACGAAGCCGGTGCGGCGGGAGGTGGCGCTGAAAATTATCAAGCTGGGGATGGATACGCGTGAGGTGATCGCGCGCTTCGAAGCAGAACGCCAGGCCCTGGCGGTGCTGGATCATCCGAACATCGCGAAGGTCTTCGATGCCGGGGTAACGCCGACCGGGCGGCCATACTTTGTCATGGAGCTGGTGCGTGGTGCGCCGCTGACGAAGTATTGCAATGAACATCAACTGGCGCTGAAAGAGAGGCTGGAACTGTTCGCGGAGGTGTGTCGGGCGGTGCAGCATGCGCATCAAAAGGGCATCATTCACCGCGACTTGAAGCCTTCGAACCTGCTCGTGACACTGGTGGATGGGAAACCTGTGCCGAAGGTGATCGACTTCGGCATCGCCAAGGCAACGGGTGAGTCAAGGCTGGCCGAAAACACGCTGGTCACACGGGTGGGGCGGCTCATGGGAACGCCCGCCTACATGAGCCCGGAACAGGCGGATCCGTGCATGGACATCGACACGCGCGCAGACATCTACAGTCTCGGCGTGCTGCTTTACGAACTGCTCACCGGACAGGTGCCGTTCCAAATTGGAGCTGACGGCAGATCGAAGCGTGATCGCGATGCGCAGCGTCCCAGTACGCGCATCAGATCCTTCACTGCCGAGCAACTTCAGCAGCTCGGATTGGCACGGCGTGTGGAGGGGCCAAAGTTGATTGGTTTGGTCAAAGGTGATCTCGACTGGATCGCCATGAAGGCCTTGGAGCAGGACCGCGCTCGCCGATATGAGTCGGCAAACGCCTTTGCCGATGACGTGCTGGCTTTCCTGCATCAGCAGCCGGTTAGCGCGCGACCTCCGACGACGTGGTATCTCGTCACCCGCTTCACGCAGCGGAACAAACTGGCCGTCAGCGCGGCAGCGGCGATCGTGCTCGTGCTCATCGCAGGCATCGCCACCTCGACGTGGATGTATTGGAAGGAGCGTGAGGCGCTGATGCAGAGCCAGCAGGTGTCGAAATTCATGAAGGACATCCTGACTCAGGCTGGTGTCTCGAAGGCGCTCGGACGTGACTCGACGATGATGCGTGAGATCCTCGACAAGACGGCGGAGCGCATCGGCACGGAACTGCAAGCCTACCCGACGGTTCAGGCGGAGCTGCGCGGTGTCATTGGCCAGACCTATGAGGACATCGATGAGTATGAACTGGCGGTGAAGCAGACGGCTGAGCAACTGCGCCTGCGGCGGGAGGTCCACACTGGAGATCATCCAGACTTGGCCGCCGCCCTGTTCGACCATGCTTCCGCGAATGAATCTCTCGGCAAGATGAAGGAGGCCGAGGCGCTCATCCGCGAGGCGCTAGGCATGAGGCAGCGTTTGTTTGGCAAAAGCCACCAGCTTACTGTCGAGGCCCACGGCCTCTTCGCATGGGTCATGATCAAATCAGGCCGCTCCAAGGATGGCGAGACCTCCGCCCGCATCACTTATGAGCTTTGGCAAAAGCATCCCGATGATCCCCTGCTGGCGGATGGTCCGCGAGCCCTGGCCGCCATCCTCAGAAACACGAAGCGCCTCCCACAGGCCATCGAAATCAGCTTTGAGCGGCTTGCCGCACTGAAAAGACTGCATGGCCCAGAGAATCCCGACATCGTGAACGCCCTCGACAACCTCGGTTTTGATCTCGTCACCGCTGGCCGCTTCGATGATGCCGAGCCGCATCTGCTAGAGTCCCTGCGTCAGGGGCGGAAGTTTCACCAAGACCGCTGCCCATCAGCAGATCACGTTTATGCCTCCCTCTCCCGTGTCGCCGCGCATCGTCAGCAGTGGGAAAAGCAGCTCGAATATGCTCGTGAAGCCTTCGCCTCCGCTGTTCGTGTCTTCCCGCCAGGACACCGCTACTATCGGGAAGGCTCCAACACGCTCGCCACAGTCCTGACCCAGCATGCGGAGCGCTGCGCGGATGAGGCCTGGAAAACCAAAGATGCCGCGATGGCAAAGAAGGCGCTGGGCTTCATCGAGGAACTGCGCCGTGAGAAAGACTTCGCCAGTGAGGCCAAGTCATCCGGCGCATGGCTGGATTGCCTGAAGGGTCGTGTCTTGATGCTGGAGACGACGACTCACGATGAAGGGAAGGCACTGATGACACGCGGCATCGACGCTCTAAAAAAGAAAGAGAAGCCGACTGCCGAGGACACGCGGCGACTAAAGAAGGCTGAAGGGATGTAGCTGATCGAGTGGCACTCGGGGCTACTCCAGCCGCCGTACCCTCATCCCATTCACCGTCCAGTCGGCGGACATGGTACCAATGGCGAGCGTGCCGGGCGGGCTGGCCCAGAACTGCAGCTGTGATAGCGAGACGATGGGGCCGGACCATTGATAAAACGGGCGGGCATCCAGCAGGATGGTGATGGTTGCGCTGTCACCTTGGAGACGCACGGTGATGTCCAGTTCATGCGGCCTGAAGTCTTTGATCTGGTTGCCCAGCACTGCGCCGGGTAGTTTACAGCCGGACTTTCCGTCCTCTTTGACGAGGCCCGTGCTGTACCCCGCGAAGGGTGCGCCATCCAGATCAAAGCCCACCATGCGGCCTCCCACAGGCAGGACAAAGTGGAGGACTTCCCTAGCCACTAACTGCCGGAACCTGATTTGCAGTTGGTAGCTCATGCCCGCCAGATTCACGGTCATGGGCAGCACGGCAGGCCCGCGATCGGCACGATGTTCGGGTGCGCGAGCATCGCCAGCACCTCGGCTTCGCGCAGGAAGCGCTGACGCATGGACACGTCCGCACTGGCATCCTGATGCATGATCTTCACCGCCACGGTGCGCTTCAATTCGTATCCTTGGCTTCCAGAATACTGCCCATGCCACCACGCGCGATCTTGCCGCCGATCTGGTAATTGTCCGCTCCCAATCGCGGTTCGGTCATCGCCACAGACACGGGTTGCACCGGTGCTGAGGTGATGATCGTGGGCGTGTCGAAGTCGTTCATGGTTTTGTTTTTCGCTTACTTCTTCAACTGCTTCACCTTCACCTCATTGAGTGATCTTGGCTCCCAGACGCGGGTCTCCTCTAGTAATGCCGTGCAGCCGATTCGCTGGCCGTTGGGGCTGAAGGCGAGTGAGGAGGGCGGCGCGAGCGGGCCACGCAACTCCTCCAGCCTCCGTCCTGTGTCGAGATCCCAAAGCCGAATGCATAGATCAGCAGAACCGGTGGCAAGAATGGGCCGCGTTGGGTGCCAGGCGAGCGCCGTGATGGCACCATCATGGGCGCGGAACTCCTGCTTCACTGCCAGAGTCTCTGAATCACGGATGCGCACCTTTTTATCCACACCTGCCTCAGCGAAGCGGCTACCACCCGGGGCGATGGTGATGTCGTCCATCTGAGTCGGATTCCCTGTAGTCTGGAGGATCTTGCCAGTAGCGGCGTCCCAGAGGACGACCCATTCTTCAGAGCCTAAGCTGCCGCGCTCGGCTTTGGCCGTCACCAATCCCACGATCCGTTTCCCATCGTTGAGCCATCCTACATCCCAGACCTTGAAGATGTTAGTGTGATCTGGTCGGGCCAGTCGCCTGCCTTTGGCGGTTTCATACAAAGCGAAGTGACGGTGGGAATACTCAATGGCTGCCACACGATCTCCCGTGGGACTGAGCCTGACATCACGCGACTTGTGTTCGGGTGTGAAGGAAGAGACTGCCGTAATCTCAGCACTTGGATTGCGTAGCAGGATGATAATGTTTTCACCGGGTGATCCGACGATTGCGTATCTACCATCCCCGCTGACATTCGGCCAGACTGACCTAGCTAGGGGACCAGCCTTCCACAGGACCGTGGGGCTTGCGGCATCCAGGCGAAAAAGAAAGTTGCTGGCAAATAGCGAGTCTTCTCCCCAAAAGGCAATGCTTTCGAAGACCGCAGAACTGGGAAGCACCCACTTCGCCGGTGCGCCGCTGACGCTCCACACACGGGCATCCGTCCCGCTGACGAACAACTCGCCAGAAAGCGGATGCAGACTGATGCTGGCGATGTCTCCGCTGCCGCCGAGCAGAGCCTGGGTCCGCTCACCCGTGCTGCCCCGCCAGACTTGCAGGGCCTGCCGCCCATCCGCAAGCGTCGTGGCCGTCACGAGTTGCTGTCCCGAAGCAGATGGGAGGATGAATTTGAAGCCCTTGTCATGGGCACGGAATTCCGACAGGACACGGCCTTCCTGAATCTCGAAACGGGTCACATATCCGCTGTTATTCACGCTGACCGCCGTTCCATCGGGTTCCATGGTCAGCCCACTGACTCGATTGCGCGGCATCCTCAAGGTGCGGATGAGCGTCCCCTTTCGGGCATCCACGACGCGGAAATCATCCCCAAAAGAGAAGGTCAGCATCTGCTGGCTGTCTGGCGTGAAAACACCACGAGCATTGACGAGCTTTGATGCCTCGTAGGCCCAGGCAAAATTGCCGCCGCCCACGTCCCACACACTCAGCCGCCTGCCGCTCGATTCATTCAAAAGCAAAAGCTGCCCATCAGGGCTGAACACCATTTCATGGACTCCAGGCGTGTCCCATTCCCAGAGCTTTGTCCCATCCCGCGCATGATGGATCACGATACCGCCAGCGTTTATCCGCCCTACGGCGAGCTGCTCGCCATCAGGTGAAAAGGCGAGGCAACATCTGGCATTGTTTGTCTTCAGCGTGAACCCCGGATCAAACTCAAGCTGGCGGACACCTGTGCGCACTTCGATCAAGGAGACTTTGCCGTCCGAGTCCGCCACCGCGAAAACGCTGGGAAGCAGGGGATGTGCGACCACGCTGGTGATATGAGCGGCGTCTGTGCGAATACTGGCGAAGGAGGTGTCCGACTGTTCCTGGAGGTAGTGCCAGGTGTTGTCGCGCAAGTCCTCCGGCACATCGCTGAGAGCGTCCCGCATCTCCACCCCATTCCCCTCACGCAGGGCCGACTCAGCTAGAGCAAAAGCTGACTTCGCGAGTGCCCTGCGGGTGGCCTCCTTCTCCTGCACGGCGACCGCTTCGGAGGCGACGGCCTTTTGTTCTCCGGCGACGGCGCGGCGCTCCTTCGCACGCAGATTCACAACGAACCAGACAGCGAGCGTGGTGATGAACAGGCAGGCCGCCGCTGCTGTGGTGAACATGCCGCGATGGCGCTTGATGAGCAGCGCCAACTGCTTTCCAAGACCGGCCTGCTCGGCCTTTGTGGCGAAGCCATTCTGATAAGCCTCGATGTCTGCGCTGAACTCCGCGACTGACTGGTAGCGCCGTCCTTTATCGAGCCGCAGAGACTTCATCACCACGGCAGAAAGGGCAGCCGGCACTCGCCCGCCGCGAGTGTGTGGCAGAGGTTTTACGAGCTTCGCATCGAGCACGTCCCCCTTGATCAACACATTACGTTTACTCGTCGTGCCACCCAGGACCGATGGCGGGGTGATCTCCGCCGAGGCGACCTTGCTCAGCACCTCCTCCAGCGTCTTCCCTTCCACTGGCGGCCTCAGTGTGAGGATGGTGTAAAGAATGGCACCGAGGGAAAAGATGTCCGAGCGCTCGTCAAGTTCATCGATCTGTCCCATCGCTTGTTCGGGGCTCATGTACTGCGGAGTGCCCATGACCGCGCCGTCGAGCGTGGCGCTGAATGACGAATTCTGAATTCCGAATGACGAACTTTCAGAGGTTTCATCATTCGTCATTCGAGCTTCGTCATTCAGGCGCTTCGCCAGTCCCCAGTCCATCACCAGTACTTCGCCAAACTCGCCGACCATCACGTTCTCCGGCTTCAGATCGCGATGCAGCACGCCTTTGCTATGGGCGAAGGCGATGGCGTCGCAGACTTTGCGGAAGATGAGGAGCAGACGGTCCAGCGTGTAGTCCCGCAGGGCTTCGGGGTGGCGTTCACGCAGATCGTTGATGATGGCCTGAAGATTGCGGCCCTTCACCATTTTCATGGAGTAGAAGAGCGGCAGCCCGTCTTCCCACACGATGTCGTAAATGGGTACGATGTTTGGATGCGCGAGCATGGCGAGCACCTCCGCCTCCCGCAGGAAACGCTGGCGGGCTGAGGCATCCGCGCTCGCGTCCAGCAGCATGACTTTGACAGCGACGGTGCGCCGCAGCTTGGTGTCTTCTGCTTCGAGGACGCTGCCCATGCCGCCACGAGCAATCTCGCGCCCGACCTGGTAATTATCCGCCCTCAGTGGCGGCTCCAAAATCACCGGCCCCGATTTGTTTGTCGGCAGCGTGGTGATTATCGTGGGAGCATCAGAGGCGTTCATGACGCGGTAGACCAGGTGTGCCTCGCATAAGCGATCAGGTCATGCAATGACGGGAGTTCTGGGAGAACTGGGGGTTTAGTTTCTGTGCTGATGATGAAGCATGGTTGAAATGACTTCATGCTGAGCATGGTCTTCCAAACACCCAGTTCCCAGGTTTGATGGGCCGATGGCCCCAGCGGTCAAGCCTTTGCGGCTTCGTAGCCTTTGGCGACTTCGGCCCAGTTGACGACGTTCCACCAGGCGGCGATGTAGTCGGGGCGTTTGTTTTGATACTTGAGATAATAGGCATGTTCCCAGACATCGAGGCCAAGGATGGGGGTGCCGAGGTCGGTGTCGGCGACGATGCCCTTCATGAGGGGATTGTCCTGATTCGGGGTGGAGGTGACGGCGAGTTTGCCGTCGGGCTTGACGATGAGCCAGGCCCAGCCGGAACCGAAGCGCTTGGTGCCGGCTTCGCCGAAAAGTTTCTTGAAGTCGTCGATGCTGGTGAAGGTGCTTTGGATGGCTTCGCCGAGTTTGCCTTCAGGGCCGGTGGGACCGCTGCCTGCGGGGCTCATCCATTTCCAGAACCAAGTGTGGTTGACGTGGCCGCCGCCGTTGTTGCGGATG
>CAYMHJ010000259.1:0-9121 GCA_964390165.1 uncultured Prosthecobacter sp.
TGAGGAGCCAGGATTGGGTTTGGATGTTCATGAAATGGAGTGGTGGATGATTGAAACAGTGGATTGATGGGTTTTATCAGCGCTTTTTCATCAAGTCGGAGAGAGCGACGGCGCGGATGATGTCTTTGATGCGGTATTCGTTCTTCTTCGCTTCGGCTTGGATGGCTTTGAGGTCGTCTTGATCGTCAAAGGAGAGAGCGCGGCGGAGGCCGTAGGTGCAGAGGTGCTCAATGAAGGCCCTCGTGACTTGGTCGCGGTCTTCGAGGAGGCGTTGCTTGAACTCGTTGGAATCCTTGAAGGCACGTCCATCGGGCATTTCACCGGCGGCATTGATCTCGGGGTCTTTGCCGACACCGGCTACGATTTTCTCATGGGTGCGCCATTGGCCGATGGCGTCGTAGTTGTCCCAGGCGAGGCCCAGCGGATCGAGCTTCGCGTGGCAGGCGGCGCAGTTCGCATCGTTGCGGTGAGCTTCGATTTTTTGGCGCAGTGTCGCTTTTGGGCTCTGCGGCGTTGGGGGCTCAATGGCAGGGACGTTCGCAGGCGGAGGCGGCGGTGTCTTGCCGAGGACGACCTCGCTGAGCCAAACGCCACGATGCACCGGACGATGGCGCGTGCCGTCAGAGGTCAAACCGAGCACAGCGCCCATCGTGAGCAGGCCGCCGCGACGATCCTCGGGCTTCAGCGAGACACGCTGAAAGCCGCTCTTATTTGGCTCCGGAAGTCCATAGAAATCACAGAGCCGCGCATTGGCCACGGTCCAGTTGGAATCGATGAAGCCGTCGATGGGCAGGTTTTTAGCGAACATCTCGCGGAAGAATTCCACCGGCTCCGAGCGCATGCTTTCCTCCAACCACGCGTCGTAGGTGGGATAGAGCTTCTTGTCCGGCGGGAACATGCCCACTCGATGCAGTTGCAGCCACTGCCGTGCGAAGTCATCGATGAAGCGGCTGGCTTTGCTGTTGGTCAGCATCCGGTCCACTTCTTTCTTGAGCGCATCGCCATTCAGCGTGCCGCCTTTGGCAGCAGTGAGCAGGCCGTCGTCCGGCATCGAACTCCACAGGAAATACGAGAGCCGCGAGGCGAGTTCCGTGTCCGTGAGCCGCTCGCGAGCCACCGTATCGCCCTCGACGAGATAAATGAAATGCCGGGAGGTCAGCACGCCCTGCATCGCCACGCGATAAGCATCGGCAGTCTTCTCTCCCGCCTCACGTTCGTCGCGATAGGATTGCAGATACTGCTCCAGCTCCTCCGTCTTCACCGAACGACGCCAGGCGAGCTCGGCAAAGCGCTGCAGATGCTCCGCCACCACCTCGGGCGTGGCGTCATCGGGTGGCACCAATCCGTTGCGCCGTGCTTTTTCCGCCTCCGAAACCAGCGGCCCTTCCCATTCGATCCAATCGAGGAGCACCGTGGAAAAGATGCCGTTCCCCTTGCCATCGAACATCTGCGGCGCGTTCGGATTGAGGAGCAGCGTCTCGCTGCTGTGCGTGAAAATATACCCGGACCTGCTGCCGATCGCATTGCGGAAAGCCGCGCCAGCCCGGCGGTCCACCACATCGGTGGCCACCACGCAGAAGTCCAGCGTCGCGGGCATTTCGAGAAACACCTCGAACTCATATACCTGCGGCTTGTCCTCCGGTGCCGTGATGTCGAATTCGATCAGTCCATCCACCGTTTCCTCTCCCGTCCGCTTGCCTATGCTCAGATGCGCCGTCTGGCCGCCGGGTGGCCGGATGCCGCTGGCCTGGATGCGGAGTTTGTAAAGTCCGCTGTGCTCCGGGCCCGTCTTGCCGAGCCAACTGGGCGAGAGCGCATTCTGAACCGTGCCAGGGAAAAGCAGATAACGCAGTGGTCGCTTGATGCCGAATCTGTCCAGCGCCGCCTGCTGATCCTTCCCGCCGTTGTAGCGGATCTCCGCCGCGGTCTTGCGAACCTTGCGAGTCTCGCCCGATGAGGTGACAGGAAACGCACGATCCAGTACCAGCTCCGCCGCGCGGTAATAACGATCCACGTGCGAGGGCGACAGCGAAAGCTCCGACCCGATGCGCTCAAACCCATGCCACCGCGTGTCCTCGTTCAACTCACCCGGCTTCGCCGGATCGTAGCGCACGCCGAGCAGGTCATAGACCGTGTTTTGATACTCCTTCCGGCTCAGCCGATAGTGCGCCACCGCAGGTCGCGCTGCCATGCGAGCGGCGCGCCCTTCCTTGATGCGTGCATCGAGGCCAGTCACAAACGCCGCGATCTCCTCCTGCGTCGGCTTTTTTTCCTTCTTCGGCGGCATCTCGCCCGAATTCACCTGCTCGATCACCTCCGCCCAATGATGCGTGTCCGCGCCCAACTTGAAATCGCGCGAAAGTTGGTCGATGCGCAAATCACCCTTTTCCTTTTCGGGACCATGACAACTGATGCAGTGCTTCTCCAGGAAAGCTTCATACGGCTCCGCAGCTAAGACAGCACCGGCAAAGGCAAGGCCAGCGCTGAGCGCGGCGGCAAATGAGAATCGAAAGCTAAAACAGAAAGTCATGGTGGGGTGGGGTGAATACGCCTTGGTGGCAACATACTTAGCAGTTCACTCCCCCCGAAAACTAGGGGACGGCAAAAAGAGCGGCAAACGCGGCCCGTCTTGGCAGTATTCTCACTGACATGCCAGAGTCCACACCCCAGGCAAACGCCGCCTTTCTTCCGCTTTATGTGCAGCATGAGCCGTCGCTGCGCGGGTTTGTGCGGTCGCTGGTACCGACGCTGGCGGATGCGGATGATGTGATGCAGGAGGTGGCGATGGCGCTGTGGAAGCGCTTTCACACGCTGTCCGCGCCGGAGGATTTTCGGCGATGGGCATTCGGTGTGTCGCGGCTGGAGGCGCTGGAGTTTCTGCGCAAAAAGGGCCGTGACCGGCATGTGTTTGGTGATGAGCTGCTACTCACACTCGCGGACGAGGCGGAGGAGATGGCGGATCGTTTTGCGGAGGAGAGGAAGGCGCTCGACACCTGCCTGCAAAAGCTGCCGGCAGGCCAACGCTCGCTCGTAGAGGCTGCCTATGCGCCGGGCACGCGCATGGATGAGCTGGCGGCGCGACTGGGGCGCACGGCGATGGCGGTTTATAAATCACTGCATCGCGTCCGCATGATGCTCATCGACTGCACGAAACGTGAACTCGGCAAGGAGGGTCTCGCATGAGCACGGAGGCTGAGTTCGCTTTGATCGACAACTATCTCGGCGGACGTGCCTCCGCCGACGAGGTGCAGGCACTCGAAACGCGGTTGAAGGCCGATTCTGAGCTGCGAGAGGCGTTTTTGCGCTACGCGCATGTCGATGCTGCCTTGAAGACGATGGTGCGTCCTTCGGCCCAGATCCCGCTGGCCGAGCCGAAGGCGAAAGCCACGATTTGGCGCGCTCAAACGGTCCGGTGGGCCGCGGCGGCGGTTTTGCTGCTCGCGGGGGCTTTGGCACTGTGGGTGCCGCGGGGCGTGGAAGTGCTCGTAATGACCGTTTCGAACGACGCGGCCTCGATTTGGAAAAA
Source organism: uncultured Prosthecobacter sp. (assembly GCA_964390165.1). GTDB lineage: Bacteria > Verrucomicrobiota > Verrucomicrobiia > Verrucomicrobiales > Verrucomicrobiaceae > Prosthecobacter. The sequence goes on from CAYMHJ010000259.1 coordinate 3,527, forward strand.
AGAAAACACGCACCGTCTGCGCGACTTGAAGTTGGACCGAGGCAGCCTGCAAATCAGGCTTTCCTCCGGCGTGGTGATGGATGTCACCGCACCCGTGCATCTGCGGCTCGATGACGCGATGCACGCCACCCTGCTTTCGGGCTGCGTGACGGCGGATGTGGGTGAGTATGGGCATGGCTTCACCATCGACACCAGCAGCGCACGCGTGGTGGATCTCGGCACGCGTTTTGGTGTCAGCTTGATGGAAGATGGAGATACCGAAGTGGCTGTATTTCAAGGAATGGTCGAGGTGCACGAGCCAAAAGGAGTGCGGCAGGAACGTAACCTCATTACCCTCCGTGCCGGAGATTCAGTGCACGTGACATCGCAAGCGCAGATTCGTCGGCAGGCACTCATCGCGACACGCGGTGAATCGGCATTCATCCTCGAGCCTGCGCCACCTGATGCGCTGGTGACCGGCGTGTCGGACAACAATGAGGAGGATGGTTTCCACAGTTTCTACACGATCCAACGTGGTGCAATGAAGCCAAGCGTGCGGCCGTATTCAACGCTCGGACGTCCGCGCTGGCAGGCGATGCCGGGAACGGATTTCCCTGCGGAACTCGTCGGCGCTGATGTGATCGGCACGTTTTCACCTGACCGCCACGTGCAGGATCTGCGGCTGAACCTGAGCGTCTCGCGAGCCTGTACGGTTTACGTGATGCTCGATACCCGTGGCGAGGTCCCGGACTGGGTGCCGCGCGACTTCATCGAAACCGGATTCCGTCTGCGAAGCGGCCCGTGGGCCAGTAATCCCGTGGTGGAAGGCATGACGGCTGATGCGAACGGCGAAATCCACGTGGAGTACGTGGTTTGGAAAAAGACCGTGCCTGTCGCCGGAGTGATCACGCTCGGGCCTTCGCACCCGGTAGGCAAGGCAACGCATCGCGCCATGTATGGCATCGCCGTGAAGTGACGGTTTCAGAGTCGTCACAAAAAATTTTCAGAGAAACTGCGGCAAACGATTCGAGTGGCGGCAGTGCCATAGCGAAATCATGCAATTCTTCGTCCAATTCCAAGGCACACTCGTTCGGAGTATTCGGATATTCCTTAATCAGTCCCCAACGCGAAACGCCATGATCATCCGTCTGCTTCTCGCAAACATTGGTATGCTATCCCTCGCCAGTTGCATAGTTCCCGTTGAACCAGAAGGCAGACCGACGCAACTGCCACAGCGGCCGTTGTACTCGCCAAGCCGTCCTGGATATGCGACCCAGCTTCCGGGCCGGTATCCAGTGCCCCCTCCCCCGGGTTACGTCACTCAACTGCCTGATCGCAATCCTGTAGGCAACACCGCAGGCCGGTTGACCGCTCATCCTCATTATTATGGCGTTGTGATCCGGTCGAACGGAATAGTGAAGACACACATCCGCACGGCGATGCCGAATGTTGAGCGTTATGCCTTCGCTCGCGGTGACACACAGATCATCGTGAAATCACGTGGTAACCATGGGCCGGCCACTGTGGAGATGTTCGAGACGGCAACCGGAGCGCTGCGGGACAAAATCCTCTCCTTCGCCGTTCGCAGCAGCGGCGCGACTTGGGCCTACGGGTTCGAAGACTGAGCCGCTGCATGCAACTCACCCCCTGATTCTCACCTTCGCCTCATGAAACCTGCATTATCCATCATCACCCTGATCCTCATATGTTCCTGCTCCACTGCTGGCAAACGCGAATTCCGCGCGCTTGACTCAAACAGCGATGGCACTGTCACTGCAGCGGAGTTTGCCAACCACGTTACGGCGGAAAGCTTCAAAAAGCTTGATACCAACGCAGACGGTAAAATCGCTCAGAGCGAGTGGGGCACGTGTGAGACAGCTAAGGCGGCCGTGTCACTCTTCCGTATTTTGGACACGAATCACGACAACTTCTTGGATGAGAACGAATTCGCTGCCAGCGGAAAAAAACGCACCCACTTCGAAGGGGTCTTTCACACTTTGGACCGCGACGGAAGTGGTGGCCTCACTTGGAACGAAGTCACCCAACGCTAAGCAGCAATCATCACCATTCACCCAATGAAAATACGCTTCGTCTCATTTCTCCTTTGCACGTCTCTCGGACTAGGTCCTGCTGCGAGGGCGCTGACCGATGATCGTCTTTATGACTACGACCATCATGATCACCACGTCTCGACGACCGAAAAAGTCGTTGCGGGTGCAATAGTGGCAGAACTTGCGATCGCTGCAGCCAAGGCAATGGACAAAAACCGCCCTAACCGCCAGACCGCCAGCCAACTCCCCTCCAACATCCCGCCCTCAAGCCACAATAACACGCGTATTGTCTACATCTATGATTCACGCGGAACCGTCCCGATTTACCTTCGGGACTTGGGCAATGGCAGCTACATTGGTCCTCGCGGTGAATATTATCGCTATTTGCCCAGCAGCAGCGAACTGACCCGGACCTATGGAGTGTTCAGCCAACAGCTTCCAAGCCAGCCACCGCGTCCAAGCATTAGCCCTTTACGTGCTACCACTATCCAAGGTGGCGTGACTATTTCTCGCGATGGGCGCACCATCTCGACATGTCGAACCGCCATGGCTAATGTGGAGCGCTGGAAGTTTGCAAACGGTGGCACCCAGATCGTCGTGAAATCCCGCGGAAATCATGGACCTGCTAGTGTAGAGATGTTTGACACTGCTACCGGGCGTCTGCGAGACAAGGTGCTGGCCTTTGCCATCCGGGCAAGTCGGGTAAATTGGGCCTACGGTTTTGAAGACTGATGAGTCGCAAAGGCTTTTAAAGACTACTGAACATGCATATCAGCTGCACTAACCAAGTGTCACTCTCGAAATGGGCGATGATCATCGCCCTCGTCTCGATCATTCACTTGACTGCTGCTGAGGAAGCCAACGTTGATTCCAACGCCCCAGTCGCGGGCACCGTTCTCGGAACATTGATTCGGACCAAGGACGTCGAAGAGCTTCGTTATATGGTGCTCGGGAGGTTGCTGGAAGTGTTTGCCAAGTCGAAGGATATCTCCGTCACCACGGAAGAAATCGCCGCCTATCAAAAAGCGATGGAGGAGGCTATGCTTGCAGATCGCGCTGAAAGGGAGGCTTCTCGCGATGTGTTGAAGCGACATTTGGCTACAAAAGGACTCGACAAGTCGGAACGTGAGAATCTCGAAAGGGAGCTCGAATCGGTGGAGCAGTTTCTTGCAGATGTCGCCCCTGACAAGACTCAGCAGTCAGCCGAGGACAAGCAGGCTCGGGAGCAGATCGCGAGTGTATTCATCAAGCAGTGGAAGATCAACCGCGCGCTGCATCAGGAATACGGCGGCCGCCTTGGCTACCAGCAGGGAGGCCCCGAACCGCTTGATGCCACACTCAAGTTTCTCCAAGAACGAAAGGAGCGTGGTGACTTCACCATTGCCACCAAGGAGCTCGATAACGCCTTCTGGAGCTACTATCTGAATGATTCCATCCACGACTTCTACAGATCAGGAAGCAAGGAAGAGGCGAATGCCTTTGTAATGCCGCCTTGGGCTTCGAAGTCAGAAACACGCCTCAAATAATCCCCCACTGCAAACATCCGCCACAACACAACAAACAACGGTCATGAAACACACCATCCTCCGCCTCTTCACCATCTCAACTCTTAGCCTCGTTTGCTTCACAACCACACAGTGCGTCATCGTCGACCCTGCGGCAGCAGGAAATTCTAGTGTTGGAGGTGCCTCTCCACCTAGTGCCAGCGTGCAATCCGGTTACGGTGCAGGCTACGAAAAAGGGTTTGCCGATGGTCGCGGCGGTCTGTCACGCACACCGGATCGCTACAGCTACATTTACTCGCAGGCTGACCGGTCAGACTTCTTCCGCGGTTACGAAGACGGTTACAACAAAGGCATCCGCTGAGCTGCTTCCGATTACGAATTCCACTCTCGATATCCACCATCCCATCATCTAACAACATGAAGCTGCTCGCCCTCATCGCCGTCCCCGTTCTTGCCCTCAGCCTGACACAGTGTGTCATTGATCCCGCCGCTCTTGCTGCCCTCGAAAATTCAACCCAAAGGCCGGCACCATCCCAGCCTTACTACGGGCAACCATTGACTGCGGCTGCAGGCATGGGCTCCGTGACCATCCGGGAAGGCGCGCGGACGGTCGCTGTTTGTTACACGGCCTTGCCCAATGTGGAGGAGACCCGCTTCATCAACGAACAGGAGCAGATTGTGGTGAAGTCGCGTGGCAACCATGGCCCAGCCACGGTCCAACTTTTCAACTCGCGCACGGGTTCCCAACAGGGGCGCGTGATGGCCTACGAGATCCGCGGTGGCTATCCGGCATGGGCGGCCAGCATGGGCGAGTAAGCTTTGAAGCCCGTCACATCCCTCGTCCCGGCAGGTAAAATGGCCGGGGCCAGTTTTTCCACCACACCATTCTTCTCATGAATACCCGCATCTTCACAGCCGCCATTGTTCTGCTGGCTTCCACCAGCGCTTTCACCAAAGAGCCCAAAGTCGTCCGCGTCGAGTTCAAGCCCGGCGCGAGTAGCGCCGTGATTACCGGACGCATCACGGGTGAGGACTATGTCCTCTATAAAATCAACGCCCGTGACCAGCAGTTCCTCAAAGTCAGCCTGCGCCCGGACAAACAGGCGGCGGACTACAACATCTACATTCCAGGACGCGGTCCGGGGGACGAGGCGTTGTTCAACTCCGCAGCCGGCGGCCGCGAATATGCCGGCCAGCTCTACAAGACAGGCGATCACACCATCTCGGTCTTCCTCAACCGCAACGCTGCCCGCAAGGGGGAGACCGCCAATTTCGACCTCATCGTCAGCATCACGAACGAAGCTCCCAGCGTAGGGGAGGAAAAACCCGCCATCGGACCCGTGCCGCAAAAAGTGATCGATGACTGCCTCAAGACTCTGCGTGCTCAGATCCCCGGCAAGCCCATGAAAGTGACTAAAGCCAGACGGGGAGAGAACTCTTTCATTATCGACGTGCAGGTGGACGGCGTCAAAAAGCCCTGGCGCTGCTACCATGACGGCACCAAATGCACGGGCACGGAGTATCAGGGCGAAGGCTGAACCGGGCTTGCTTTTTTGCAGCATACCAGCGGCATCCGCGTCCACTTCATCGTCGCATCTGTATTGGAAAACCGTGGCTGGTGGCCATCAAGCCGTGCGCCTCGGTGTCGCCAATAATCGCCAAAGCCCCAAATCTCGATCCGCGTGGCCCGGATCTCTTGCCTTCGCAGATGAGTCCTTGGGGGTCGTTACCCATTTCTCGCGGCAAACGCCGCCTCCAACGGCAGTGCTTCCATCACACACCCATCATGCACCGCGCCATCCTCACACTCATCGCCGTCCTTTCGTCATTCGGCATTCCACATTCGTCGTTTTCAGCGCAACCGAACATCCTCTTCATCGCCGTGGATGACTTGCGGCCGGAGCTCGGCTGCTATGGCGTGAAGCATGCGAAGACGCCGAACATCGACCGGATCGCAGCGCGGGGCATCGTTTTTGACAAGGCGTACTGCCAGCAGGCGGTGTGCAGCCCCTCGCGCTCGTCGATCCTCACTGGGTTGAGGCCGGATGTGACGAAGGTGT
>CAYMHJ010000260.1:0-9115 GCA_964390165.1 uncultured Prosthecobacter sp.
TGGTGGAACGCAAAGACGCCATGGGGCTGCATCCTTTGGAGCGCAATCACTTCAATAGTTTCATCCAGGCCTGCATGGGCGAAGGCAAAACCGAGTCCCCCTTCAGCGTGTCCGGCCTGCTGACGCAGGTGCTGAACCTCGGCACCATCGCCGAGTATCTGAACGTCGATCTGAAGTTCGACCCGGCCACAAAGCGCTTCATCGGCAACGACGAAGCCAACGCACGTCTCGCCGGCCCGCCTCCGCGTGCGGAGTGGGCGGACTGCTACAAGCTGGCCTGAGTTGATCGCCACAAAGGAACGCAAGGATCGCAAAGAGAGAGATCTGAGATCTCTTTGCGGTCATTAGCGACCGTAGGTCACTTCTTCAGCGTCTTGATGAACAAGACGACCGAGTCGATCTCGTGGTCTTTGAGCACGCCGAGGTAGGAGGGCATGCCGACGCCGGTGCGTTCCATCTCGTAGCCGGCTTGCACGCGGCGGGCGGGATCGAGGATGGATTCGCGGAGGTAGGCGGCATCGACGTTTTTGATGTCGGAGCCGTCGGAGAAGGTGCGGGGGGCGTTCCAGAGGCCGATCCAGGGCGGACCGACGGCGGTCTTGGCTCCTCCTGCGACCGGTGGTGGAGCGGGGATGCTGGGATCACCGGTGGCGTGGCAGGCGATGCAGCCGAAGCGCACGGCGACTTCTTTTCCAAGCGCGGCGGTGGGCTCGATTGCAGGACCGTTCGTGGCGATGTCCTGCCGCGGCGTGAGATCGACTTTGTCATCGGCGAATCCATGCGCGGTGAGATCCAAGGAAGGCAGCGAGTGCAATGTGAGGTAGGCATTTTCGATCTTCTCGATGCCGGGTGCGGGCAGGCGATAGGTGAGGCGCAGCGTGTGCGCGGGGCGCATGCCGCGGATACCAAGGAAGATGGATTTGTGATCCGTGGAGAGCTTGGCGCTGGAGACGGGTATGGCTTCCTGGCCGGGCTGGTCGTTGTCGGTGCGGTAGTTTCCGGAGCCGTATTGATGCGTCTGATGGTAGTTCCAGCGGTCGGCGGAGTAGCGACCGAGTTCTGCGGCGAACTCGGCGGAAAGAGGCGCATCGAAGCTCATGAGGATGCCGCGCTTCTCGGCGCGAATCTCGCGTGGCAGCCAGCCGGGTATCTTGCCCGGACGCACACGATAGATGCCGCCTGTGCGACTGCCGGAGCTGCCGAAGATTTGAAATCCAGCGAGGTAGAGCTGACCATCACGCGGCTGTATGCGAGCATTCAGCACGCCTGAAGGGAAGCCGGAAAGCAGCGGCATGACCGCGCCCTGCTCGCCTTGTTTGTCGAGGTAGATCTTGAAGACTTCGGGTCGGCCGTAGCCGATGTGAACGAGCGATCCATTCAACGCTCCCATCTTCAGCTCGCGGCCATCACGTTGCTTGATCCACACCTGGCTGGCACCGGATTGATTGATGAAATGCGGGATCCACACTTCCGGCGGCGCGATGGTGGCGGGATGCGTGACTTTGTCTTTGAGCTTCTCCGGTTGGAAACCGAAGTAGCGACCTTCCTCGACGCGATAGATCGGCGTGGCGGGCTTCCAATTGCCCTGCTGATCGCTGGCGGTGAGCAGGCCGGTCTCGACATCGTAACCGAGATAGGGCTGGCGGAAGCCGCTGGCGATGACCTGGAAGCTGCGGCCATCCGGCGCGATCTTCACCACGACGCCGTTGTATTTACCGATGGTGGTGCCGATCTGCCCGCCGAGCGCGAGATAAAAACCGCCATCGCGAGTGGCAATCATGTCCATGGGATAGTTCCGCGTCTCAGCGGACTGCGCGACGGCATTGCAGAAGTTCTCATGCCAATCGGCCTCGCCATTGCCATCGGTGTCGTGGAGTTTTACGATGCCGTTGCGATCAAAAACGTGGATCACATCGCTCACGATGCAAAGGCTCTGCGGCTCGTGCAAACCGGAGGCAAAGCGGGTCCAGATGGCAGCATCAGAGCCGAGGCCATCGACGATCCACACATCGCCATCGAAGGTCAGCACCGCCGCCCGACCATCCGCATAGAACTCCAGATCCGCAGGCCGCACATTGCGTTTCCACGGATTCGGCATCGGCAAAGGCAGATCATCAAACACCCATGGGGCATCCTTGGCCGGAGGAATGACCGCACCTGCCATTACGGACGTTTTCCAGCGTCGTGCAGGCGCTTTGAGTTCGGCAAAGGCATCGAGTTGATCGGCTAACACATCACCCGCAGGCGCGATGATGATGCGATGCGTCGTAGCGACCTTTGAAGGCGGCACGCTGAGCCAATCGTCATCCTGTGCACCGGTACGGAGATGCAGCTTTTGCTCACGCGGGCCGATTTCGATCAAGCGGACCGCCTTTGCACCATCGGCCATGAATCGCTCACGCACCGCCGTGCTGCCGATGGTGTATTCCAACTGCATGCCGCCCTCCACGAGCCGGATGCCAGAGAAGCGCCCGAGCGTCACCGGCACAGGACCTAGCCCCAACTCACCCGCTTCCGCTTTGCCACGCTCACGCGGATCATCGAGCAAAGGCGCATCGCCCACGGTGATTCCTGGACGCAGCGGCATCGAAATAAGCGGCGTGCCAAACGGCCTCGGCAGTTCCTTTTGCCCTGAGGCGGATTTTCGATTCGGCAATCGATAGCTCCCCGCCGCCATGCCATCCATCGAGAGGTATTCGCCCTCGTCGTTCGCCTTCCACATCAGCGCCCAGCGCAGCAGATCAGGATCAAAGCAGCCAAAAACACCATTCCCCGCCGCTACGATGATGCCACGCGGCGTGAGGTTTTCATTCTGTGGCACCTTGCCAAACTGCCGCGCATCCACCGTCTGCGTGAAGAACGGAAACTCCGTCTCCACAAACGAGCCAAAGGGCGATTCGAGCTTCAAATGCGCCTTGTCCTGCCCGGTGGCGGCATTGATGTAAAACAGCGTGAAAGCGAGAACGAATGAAGTGCGCGGCATGAAGATTTGGCAAACGTGAACGAGGAAAACGATCCTCCATCTTGAATGCTCTCAGCGCATCATCTTATCTGGACGATGAGCACGCGGCATCTCGGTTAACCGCCCTCCACCTGTCTGCCGATGTTGTGTTCATGAAGGCTGGAGATGGATGTTACGGTGCCATTTGGAACCATTTAGGAAGCAGGTGCGCATGGGATCGTCATCGAAATGACCTTTCGTCATATGGAGTTCATTCATTGCAGAACACGTTCGTCTCGCCAGCATTGGCTCATGTCCGACTCCGCCGACACACCTGCCTTTCATGCTGCTGATTTTGAATTCGCTCAGGACCTGCTCGATGGCGACAAGTCCGCATGGCAGCGTTTTGAGACCGATTTGAAGCCCGCGATCTCGCGCAAGCTCGCCGGACTTGGAGCGACTGATGCGGATGCGGATGAAGTGCTCGGCATCGTCATGGAGAAGCTCTGGGCACAGAAGAAACTTGCGGCGTACACGGGTGCCGGGCCGTTAAATGGCTTTGTGCGCACCATGGCTGCGAATGCCTGGCTAGAATACCTGCGCAAACACCGCCGCATGGTGCCTGCCACGAATCTGGCTGATGACGAGAGCGGGGATGACCCGATGGATCGTCTCGCCCGCGATGAAGCGGAGGTTCCGCAGGAGGCACCACTCGCCCAGCTGCTGCGAGATGCGCTCATCTTCTCTCTCACACAGGTCGATGCCGAGGCCCTGCTCATCATGCGCCTGTCTCTGCTTCAAGACGTGAAGCAGCGTGATCTCTGTCTGCTCTGGGGCGGCTGCCACGAAGGCACCATCTCCCGAAAAAAAGCCGAAGCTCTGGAGCAGATCCGCGACGAGACCCTGGCCTATCTGCACGAGCGCGAGCCTACCCTGCAAATCTCCTGGCAGGATCTCATGGAAGCCTGCGGCGCGGGAGCGGATGCCATTCTTGGCCCATCCATCTGAAAAAATTTCAACTTTCTGCGCAAGTTCTCCCTGCTCCGAGCATCAGCCGTTTGTAACCCCCACAATCCGCCATGAGCACTGACCCTGATTTTAACATCCTCTCCTCCTTCCTCCGCCGAATGATGCCCGACGTGGAGGGCCACGACGCCGGAGATCCACCTGAGGCCATCCGCACCCGCCTCGATATTTTTGCCGCAGGCAAGGCCGACGCCAAAGAGCGCGCCTCCCTCTCTCAACTACTCAAAGAGCACCCCGAATACATCGGGTATCTCGGGCAGGCGATCCGGGGGCAGCGGTGAGACCGTCAGGGAATGAGAGCCAGAGATTAACCAAGTACCATACCAGGAAGGCTATCCTCACACCAATCGCATTCGGGACAGATCCTGAGTGTCAACGAGTCCGACCGGGCGGTGCTGGTCATCCAGGACGACGAGGTCGTCGATGCGGGCTTTTTCCAGGGTGGAGAGGACTTCGGCGGCTAGTTTGTCGGCCTGGATGCTGATCGGATTCCGGGTCATGAAGTCAGACACGGGGAGGTCGGCGATGGCGTGGTTCTTTTGGAAGGCGCGGACGAAGTCGCCATGAGTGAAGACTCCAGCGAGAGTCCCGTCCGGGTTCACCACGACGGTGGCACCAGCACGGGCCCGGGTCATGGCCTGGAGGGCATCGTGGATGGTGCTTTCCGGCTGCACGCGGGCGAGTTGATCGCCGGAGCGCATGACATCGGACACGCGGGTGAGAAGTGCGCGGCCGAGGGAGCCGCCGGGGTGCAGTTTCGCGAAGTCCTCGGGCTGGAAACCGCGGGCCTCCAGCAGCACCATGGCCAGCGCGTCACCCATCACCAGCATGGCTGTGGTGCTGGAGGTGGGGGCCAGATTCAGGGGACATGCCTCCTGGTTCACCTGCACGTCCAACACATGGTCCGCATGGCGTGCCAGGGTGGAGGTCAGACCGCCGGTGATGCCGATGATGGGCAGGCTGAGGCGTTTCAGATGGGGCAGGAGGTCGATCAGCTCCGCCGTCTCTCCGCTGTAACTGAGCAGGATGGCGACATCACCGGGATCGATCACGCCGAGATCCCCGTGCAGGGCGTCTCCCACGTCCAAGCAGACGGTGGTGGCTCCGGTGCTGTTCAGGGTGGCGGCCAGCTTCCGACCGATGTTCCCGCTTTTTCCCACCCCGCAGACGATGATTTTCCCTCGGTTCTGGATGACCCTGAGCAGGGCCTCAATGGCGGAGGAAAAGGAATCTCCGATGCGCGTGTGCAGCCGCTCCAGTTCTTCGATTTCCAGGCGGATGATGCGGCGGGCTTGGTCGGGGTAATTCATTCGGTCAGTGCATGGTAGGCACAAAGGACCTTCACGCAAAACTCAAAGAGCAGGCAAATGCGGCGTGCTGCTCTTCAGACGTGACATGGCGATGGCGGCCAGGCAGGTGGAAGCTGCGAGCACCCACATGCCGGCACTGCCGGAGGCGAAGGTCTGCTCGGCCCACTCGCGCAGGCTGGGGGCGAAGAATCCGCCGAGGTTGCCGACGGAATTGATGAGGGCGATCCCGCCCGCTGCGGCAGCACCGCTGAGGCGCTCGGTGGGAAAGGTCCAGAACACCGGCTGCACGGAGATGAAGCCTGCGGCGGCCACGCACAAGGCACTCAGCGCGACGATGGCCTGCGGTTGCCCCGCTACGGCGAGCCCGGTAGCTGCCACGAGCAGCACGAGCACGGCCCCTTTTTTCCTCCGGCTGCCGCGCAGGACTCTCGGCACGGCATACGCGGCGATGAGGGCGCAGATCCAGGGGATGGCAGTGACGAGGCCGACCTGGAGCCCGGCGGACTTGCCCAGCAATCGCTCCACCTGAGACGGCAGCGCGAAGACGACGCCATAGACGCTGATTTGGATCAAAAAGTAGATCAGGCAGAGATGCAGCACGCCACGATCTGAAAGCAGATCCCGAACGCGATGGCTGCCGGTGGTGGACTTCGCCGACTCTTCGGCATCGACGGCACTTTGCAGCGCTACACGTTCATCTGTGGCGAGCCATTGCGCCTGCGCGGGGCGGTCGGTGAGATAAAAGTAGGCCCAGACGCCGACAACAGATGCCAGCACACCTTCGATGAGAAACATCCACTGCCAGCCGCGCAGGTCGAGCCAGCCATTCATCTCCATGAGCCAGCCTGAGACGGGGCCGCCGAAGATGAAGGCCAGCGGGGCCCCGAAGTAAAACATGCCGAGGATGCGCCCGCGCTGTGCCGCCGGGAACCAGTAGGTGAGATACAAGATGACGCCGGGAAAGAAGCCCGCTTCGGCAGCACCGAGCAGGAGGCGCAGCGTGTAAAACATCGTTTCGCTCCAGGCAAACATCATCGCCGCTGAGATGAGTCCCCAGGTGACCATGATGCGCGCCAGCCAGCGCCGGGCGCCGACGCGATGCAGGATGAGATTGCTCGGCACCTCCAGCAGCGCATACCCGGCGAAGAAGAGTCCAGCTCCGAAGGCATAGGCCGCCGCGCTGAGTCCAGTGTCCGCCATCATGGCGACTTTGGCGAATCCCACGTTCACGCGATCCAAGAACGCGAGCACATAAAGCAGCAGCAGGAAGGGCACGAGCCTGCGGGTGGCTTTGACCAAAGCGGAGGTGAGGGCGGCCTCGGAAGTCGGGTGGGCGGACATGAGCGATGTGGCGGTGGGGTTGGCAGAGCGCTCCTGCATCCATGCATATCTGGACCGGGTTCGGGAAGGAAAAACGCTGTGACTCAGACAAGTCGTGACCTGGAAAGGCAGGTGCGCTAGAACCGATGTCTCATGAATCTCCTCTACCCACGCTTCTCGCTGCGCCAGTTCGGCTGGATGCTGCTCTTCGGACTCGGCGGGGCGGTGATCGCGGGGATTTACGGGATCATGCATGACCAGATCACCTTTGAGATCGGGCCGGAATACTTCACGGAGTTCAAGTTCCAGCAGTTCTTTTACCTGCCGAAAACGCAGCCCGAATGGCTGATCGTGGCGGAGATCGGCTTTCTCGCGACGTGGTGGGTGGGCTTCTTCGCCGGTTGGTTCATGGGCAGGCTGACGATCCCGCATCTGCCGGTGAAAACGGCCGCAAAGCAGAGCCTGCAAGGCGTGCTCGTGATGATGATCACGGCGGTTGTCTTTGCCATCGCTGCCTACGCCTGGGCTCCGACACGCCAGGAAGATCCGCGTCTGGAGAACTGGGACGGCATGTTCGCCGGGCGCGAGGTAATCGACATCGTGGCCTTTGCCCAAGTCGGCTACATCCACAACGCCAGCTATCTCGGCGGGCTGGTGGGTTTGATCGTGGCGCTGGTGTGGATGCGGTGGCGGCAAAGGTCACTTCAGCATCGCTGAAAGGAACAATCCTCCAAAGATCAGGAATGGTCCCATCACGAACAGCAACCAGACCAGCCACTGCCACAGAATGAACTTCGACTTTAAGTTCTCCAATAACATCAGGCCGAGCAGTAATTGTGCGATGGGGATGACACAAATCGGCAGAAACAACCAAGTCGGAACAGCATCATTGAAGCCTCCTTTGCCACGATCAGCGGAGAACAAACTGATCACGAGTGCATACCAAAGCAGCCCTATCGCAGCGCATATAAACAGTGGCGCTTTTTGACCCGAATTTTCTGAAGTCATGAGCCACTTCATCAGGCTGACGGCGGCTTTTCAATCTCTACTTTAACCGCAGCACCGCGCCGTAAGCCTCAGCACCACCGAGGGAGGACATGGTTTGTTTGCCAAAGGTGGCGGGGGCGGCGCAGGATCCGGAGATGACGAGTTTGCCATCGGGGTGCCAGGCCATGGTGTAGGCGTTGTCGCCCTTCACGCCGCCGGTGGGCAGGAGCCATTCGAGATTGCCTTGGGCATCAAGGGCAGCCGTGAAGATGTCGGTGGCGCCGAGTGAGGTGAGCGTCTGCCCGGCGAAGGTGGCGGTGGCGGAGAACTCCCCCGTGACAAAGCAGCGCCCGGTGCCGTCGGTGGTCACGCCGAGGCAGTAATCGGTCGCCGGCCCCTGCACGGCGCGGGTCCACTGGAGTTTACCGTCGGCGGAGAAGTGGGCCAGGAAGCCGTCACTGTCTTTTTCGCCCGAAGTGGAAACCGGGGCCGTAGGGAGATTGAGGCTGCCTTTAAACATGCCTGCGCCCCAGACGCGCCCGGCGGCATCGACAGTGATCTCGTGGAAGCCCGCGCTCGGCGTACCGGAGACAGAGGCGGCCCAGACGGCCTCGCCGGAGGAGGTGAGCTTGATCACGACAGCGGCCTGACCTTTGGCGATCTCGACCGGGAGGGAACCCATCGACCCCACGCCGCCGCCACTGCCGCCTATATAAATAGCGTCCTGCGCATCAACTCCGACGCCATGGCCGCTGCCAGAGAACTTGCCCGAGGTGGTCCTAACCCAGCGCAGATCGCCAGACGGGCTGTATTTGGCACAAAAGATCGGGCGTGTGGTGCTGGCGGCGTTCACGACGGTGTCGCCAAACTTCGCCTCGCCTGCCACGGCTCCGGTGACGACCACGTCGCCTTTGCTGTCGAGCGCGATGCCGTGCCCGTAGTCGTAGCCTTTGCCTCCGGCGGTCTTGATCCAGAGCAGATCGCCCGTGGGGGAGTATTTGGCGACGAAGACATCGTAATCCCCCGCGTTTGGCAGCGTCTGACTTTTCACCTGGGCGTCGGTGCTTTGGAAATGGCCGGTAACGTAGGCATTGCCTGCCGGGTCCGTGATCACGCCGTAGCCGCGATCCACCAGACTGCCGCCGAGGCTGCGCACCCAGAGGAAGCGGCCATCTTTGGAGACCTTCGCCAAAAAGAAATCCATCCCGCCGAGGCCGGGGCGCTTTAGTTCGCCGAAGGTGCCATCGTCGGTAGTCTCACCAGCGAGGAAGACATTCCCGTCCCTGTCAAAAGTCACGGCGCGGGTTTTGTCATTTTTGAGACCGCCGCCAGCGGCGACCCAGTCCACAGAGGGAGGTGCTGCGTGGAGATGGGCAATGGTGAGGAAAGGGAGAAGATGGAGGGCGAGGCGCATGGTTGAGAGCATACGGGCCTGAAAATGAAGGTGTGTCGGCTGTATCAGGCAGTGTTGCCCTGGAAACTTGATGAGTGAGATGTCTCTACATCTAAAATTTTATATTTATTAAACATT
>CAYMHJ010000261.1:0-9110 GCA_964390165.1 uncultured Prosthecobacter sp.
TATTGACGGTGCCGTCCACATTGGGATTGAAGTCCGTGTCGAGCGTGCCGTCGGCCGCCACCCGCGCGATGCGGTTGCGCTCGGTCCCGCCCACGCTGTAGAACAAACCCCCGAGCAGAATCTGGCCGTCCGCCTGCAGCGCCACGCTATTGACGGTGCCGTCCACATTGGGATTGAAGTCCGTGTCGAGCGTGCCGTCGGCATTGAGCCGGGCGATGTTGTTGCGCTGCTGGCCAAGCACCGAGTTGAAACGCCCCCCGATGATCGTCCTCCCATCCGGCTGCAAGGCGGTTGCATAGACACCGCTGCCCACGACATCGGCATTGAGCGATTCCAGATCGCCGGGTGCGGCGCGCAGGCTGCGTGGAGCATTGACAAAAAGTACAAGCGTCATGGCAAGCAGGACGCCGGCGCGGGAAAGTGGTGTATTCATGATTCTGGCCTCTAGCTGATTTATAGATCGCCCTTTTTCCAAATCAGCCCGGCAGACCACATGAGCGGCGTCGCGCGGTAAAGCGGTAAAGAAATACACCGCCCGTGAACAATGCGCACCGAGACTCGTTGGCGATGAACGTCTTGTCCAGACATTATCGGGTCTTCGATTTCCCTAACCCAACCCTAGATCATTGATTGAGCCGATGGGAGAAGGTGCATGATGGCCGTGCCACACGCAGATACTGTGGAACATAGAGGGCCATCTATCTGCCAGGGCTTTGAATCTCCCGGCGACCTACCAGGGCATACGCATCAAAAGGGAGGTGTGATATCAGCTATGAGCTGGGTGCGGTAGAAGGGATCGAGGGCGGCGCGGATGCTGGCCCAGTCGGACTTGGCCAGGCCCTCCGGCACCTGGTCGGGGGTGGTGAGTTGCTGAGTTTTGCCTGCTGGAGGTGTGGCTGCATGGAGTGAGCCATGGCTGGCGAGCAGCAGCCCGAGGGCGAGGAAACGAATCGTTTTCATATCAGGGGATGCTGGCTGGCGCGGGGAAGCCTGAGAGTCAGGCGCTGGAAGATGCCGCGCTAGGCCGGGGGAGCAAGGGGTGAGGAGCCGGGTGGCCGACGGGTGTGGGCCGGGTGGCCGTATCGCGACATCCAGTGGCCGTGGGTCTGCGGGGAGGAGCTGAGACTAAGGCGTCCAATGGAGGACGCGTCACCCCACCACCATCTCCACCGGGCAGTGGTCGGAGCCATGCACGTCATCGCGGATGGTGCAGCTTTTCAGGGCGGGCTTCAGGGCGCTGGAGGCGAGCCAGTAGTCGAGACGCCAGCCAATGTTCTTCGCCCGGGCATCGGGCGTGCGCTGGGTCCACCAGGTATAGCGACCAGGGCCTTGATCGAACTCGCGGAAGACATCCAAGAAGCCGGCTTCGAGGTGCTCGGTGAAGCTGGCACGCTCGGCATCGCTGAAGCCGGGGTTCATGCGGTTGCTCTTCGGATTCGCGAGATCGATCTCCTGATGAGAGACGTTCAGGTCGCCGCAGCAGAGCACTGGCTTTGTCTTCTTCAGTTTCTTCAAATGGGCGCGGAAGGCGGCATCCCAGCTCAGGCGATAGGGCAGACGGGCGAGCTCGGCCTGGGAGTTCGGGGTATAGACGGTGACGACGTAGAAGTCGGCGAACTCGGTGGTGATGACGCGGCCTTCTTTGTCATGCTCGGGGATGCCCATGCCGATGATCTCCGACTTCCACGGCACGCGGCTGAGGATGCAGGTGCCGGAGTAGCCTTTCTTTTCCGCGCTATTCCAGACGGCGTCGTAGCCGGTGAAAAAGGAGAGGTCCACCTGCTCCTGCATGGCCTTGGTCTCCTGGAGGCAGATGACATCGGCATCGCAGCCGAGCAGGTACTCGCGCAGGCCTTTGTTCAGGGAGGCGCGGATGCCGTTGACGTTCCAGGTGGTAAGTTTCATGGGGCGCGATTCTCCGCAGGAGCCCTGACGCGTCAAACTTCAGTTCCCGAAAGGCCGCGCCCCTTCCCGAAGGTAGTTTTCCTCGATCCGCACGCGGCGACGGGCGATCTCGTCCTCCTCGTAAAGCGCTACGCCGATCACGCCGACATTGCGTGCGCCTTTGGCTCCAAACGCTGTGGATGCGCGTGAATCCGCCACGCTGCTGAACTGGAACGCGCGCAGCACTCCGCCGACTCTCATGCCGGGGATGGAGATGCTGGACTTCTCCGCGATGACAAAGCCACGTCCGCTCGCCGAGGCCGGGCGGCCAGAGAGCACATCGAGACCATCCACCGAGGTCACGACTTCGATTCGATGGCGGGTGAGATTCGTCAGGATGATCTGGTAGTTCGCTCCCGGCTGACCGATGACGACCACACGCCCGCTGGCGTTATAGTGCTTGAAGGTCTGGGCGTGGTATCCACCGCTTTTCACGGACACCTGCAGCTTCCCCGGCACGAGATCAAAACTCCCGCCGTGCTTGAAGCTCGCCCCACCAAGGCGTGCCATGAGCTTCGCGCCTTCCTCGTCATTGTAATGGAAGCTCGCCGTGGCATCGGGCATACTTGGGTGACGGCGATGGAAATGGGTCTTCGTCGTGTCCTGCTGGATCTCGCGTCCGAGCTGGGTTCCCAGGCCGGGGCGTGCATCAAGAGCGATCTCGCGAGTCCGGGACTGGGCTGGCGGAACGGGCGCTGCGATCCCCGCTGTCGGCGCTGGAGGGTAGGCCGTCCCAGGCGTCATGCATTGGGTCAGCAGAAACGAAATGAGCAGAGCGAGCAGCGAGTGGGTGGCTTTCATGTGCGGAATCTTGGCGGGACACTGCGTGAATTGTCCACCCCATTCTTCTCGGTGCCGGAACGCGCAGAAAGAGCGCAGTCTCTGACAAGGGAGGTGGATCACACGGGGCGGCTTGATGCTTTTATATTCCCATGGACCACCACTCCCACTCCCAAACCCGGTGGTTGCTCAGCCTTGGCGCTGTTGCAGCCGTGTCACTCATCTCCACTGTCAACGCAGGTACTCCGACTGCCTCTGGAAAGGCTCCCATCGCTCCGCCAGAGTCCATCAGTTGGAAGGATCACACGATCGCTCCGGTGACGAACCCGATCTTCTTTGAAGACGCCGTCATCCGCTCCGAGATCCGCCCGATCTTCGCCTATCACAACATCGACGATGAATTCCTTGGTGGCGGCAATGCCCAGCTCTACGCGATGCAGATCCGTTATGCCCTCACGGACCGATTTGCCCTCATCGCCACCCAGGACGGCTACCTGAACGTGAACAACAACGCGCTCGCCAGTCCTGATGGCTGGATGGATCTGGCCCTCGGCTTCAAGTATGCAGTCATCGATGATGAGGCATCCTCCTTCCTCCTGACACCTGGCCTGACTTTCCACGTTCCCACGGGTGATCGTGATGTCTTCCAGGGTCGTGGCGGTGGCGAGTTCAATCCCTTCGTGTCCTTCCAGAAAGGCTTCGGCGACCTCCATCTCTCCGGCAATCTGGGCGTCCGCATCCCTGTGAACCAGGATGAACAGAGCACCGTGGCCCATTACAGTCTCATGCTCGACTACTACACCTGCCGCTGGTTCATCCCCTTCATCAGCTTCAATGCTTTCAGCGTGCTGGGTGACGGTGAAAACATCGGACTCAACACCGAAGGTTATGACGTCATGAACTTCGGTGCCAGCAATGCCAACGGCCGCACCCAGGGTGCGCTCGGCGTCGGCTTCCGCTCACGCATCATGGATAATGTGGACCTCGGTCTCGCTTACGAGAAGGCCGTCATCAAGCCTTACGGCCTCTTCGATGACCGCATCACCTTCGACATCTGCATCCGCTTCTAATTTCCTGAGATCATCGGTTCGATCTCTGGTTTGTTGACACTGGTCGGGCGCATAGGACGAGAGTCCTGTGCGCCCTTCATTTTGGAGTAAAGCATACCTTGCCTCAGATGGCGGACGCGGCTTCTGTCGCCGCCCATGAAAAGTATGACCGGATTTGGCCGTGGCGAAGCACGGCAGGAGAGCACCAGCACCACCTGGGTGGTCGAGTGCAGCAGCGTGAACCGCAAGCAACTGGAGGTCTCCATCAACCTCCCGCGCGACCTCAGTGACCTGGAGACGCAGATCCGCAACCAAGTCTCTGCCGCCTGCTCGCGTGGCCGCGTGAGTGTCTCAGTCAAAGCAGACCGCCCCATCGCCGAGGACGCCATGCCGCGGCTCGATGAAACCGTCGCCGCGAAGTATCTCCACGACCTGCGCGCCATGGCCGTGCGGCTGAAGGTGCCCCAGGACTTCTCTTTGAGTGAACTCGTGCGCCTGCCCGGCGTGCTCGTCAGTGAGACTCGCGAGACAGAGCCCGAGGAAGTCTGGCCCGTGCTGCAAACCGCCCTCAGCGCCGCCTTGAAGCAGTTCATCGAGATGCGCAGCATTGAGGGCAATCACCTGCGCGAGGAGATGGAGATACGTCTCGCCACCATCGAGTCCCTCGCGGGCAAGATCGCCGAGCTCGCCCCCACTGTGCCCGAACATCAGCGCGAGGTGCTGCGTCAGCGGCTGGAGAAAGCCGGACTGCCGCTGCCTCTCGATGACGAGCGCCTCATCAAGGAGATCGCCCTCTTCGCCGACCGCACAGACATCTCCGAGGAGCTCTCCCGCGCCGCCAGTCACCTGAAGCAGTTCCGCACCTACCTCGCCAGTGACGAGCCCGTGGGCCGCAGCCTCGACTTCCTCATCCAGGAGTTCTTCCGCGAGTTCAACACCATGGGCTCCAAGTGCAACCACGCCGCCATCGCCCACCACGTCGTCGCCGCCAAGACCGAGCTGGAGAAAATCCGCGAGCAGATCCAGAACGTGGAGTGACGACTCGAAACCAGTGCCTCGTTTCAGCAAAGGCAATCTCATGGCAACCCTGACAATCCGTATTCCTGACGACAAGCATTTCCGCCTGCGTGCGCTGGCTCTGCATCGCGGCATCAGCGTGAACAAACTGATGGATGTACTCTCCACCGCCGGACTGGCCGAGTTCGACGCCGAAACTCGTTTCCGCATCCACTCGTCGAGAGGCTCAGCAGCTGCGGGACTCAAGCTGCTCTACAAACTGGACACGCATTTCACCCAGAAGTGACCATTCACTCACCAGACCCTCCGCCTGCGGGTGGCACACTGCGTCACGGGCTGATGTTCGTGCTGGCGCTGGCGTTCTTAGTCGTGGTGGGTGTGATCCTGCCGCATGGGGACAGTGGGGAGCCTTTTCGTGAGATGCTGCACACGCATCCCTGGCATCGCCTGGCACTGCTGGCGCTTTGGGGCGGCATCGGACTGGAGGCGCTGGCGGGGTTGGTATTTGCCAAAGATGCCTGGCGGGCGCGGCTGCGTCGGCTGGCGCTGACGATCCTCATCCCGCCGCTGCGCATGACGACGTGCACGAGCACGCCGGATGGCTGGCTGTGGATTCCAGGCGTGGGCTGGCGGGCGACTGGTCCCGCTACCTCTGTGAAGCTGGAGAACAAACTCGCGGTGCCGATGCTCGTGTTGACATTGCTCGTCCTGCCTGTGCTTGGCGTGGAGCTGGGTGCAGGCGAGGCTCTGGAAACCCGCCCGCGACTGGCCACGGCGGTGCACTTGGCGACAAGCCTGATCTGGATCGGCTTCACGGCGGAGTTTCTCTGGATGATCTCCGCCACGCCGCAGAAGCTCCTCTACTGCCAGAAGCACTGGATCAATCTGGCGATCATCCTTTTACCGCTCGTGGCCTTCCTGCGGGTGCTCAGCGCGCTGCGTTTCCTCCGTGCTGGCAAGCTGCTCCGCGCCTATCGCCTGCGCACCCTGCAAAGCCGCATCTGGCAGCTCATGCTGGCCTTCAATCTCTTCGAGCGACTCCAGCAGCGGAACCCGAAGAAGTACTGCGCAGGGCTGGAGAAGAAGATCGCCGAGATGGAAACAGAGTTGTCACGGATGAAGGAAAAGCTGGAGACGTTTCGAGACAAGGTCTAGCCTCGCGGGCATGACAGACCTTCCCCCCTCCATCGGCATCATCGGCGGCTCCGGACTTTACGATCTGGAGGGCTTCGAGCAGCGGGAGGAGGTCACGGTGGACACACCTTTTGGCCCGCCTTCAGACAAGCTGGTGACGGGTCTGTATGCCGGGCGACGGGTGTATTTCCTGCCAAGGCATGGCAAAGGCCACCGCATCCTGCCGACCGAGCTGAATCATCGCGCGAACATCTGGGCGCTGCGTAGCCTGAACGTGCGCTGGATCATCGCCGTCACTGCCGTGGGCAGCCTGAGGGAGGAGTATCACCCACGTGATGTGCTGCTGCCGGACCAGTTTTTCGACCGCACGAGCCGCCGCGAGCATCACACCTTCTTCGGCCGCGGGATCGTGGGGCATGTGGCCTTTGCTGATCCGATCAGCACTGGTCTGCGGGCGCTGCTGGCAGAGGAGGCTAAGGCTTCAGGCGCCCGCGTTCACAACGGCGGCACATACGTGAACATGGACGGCCCGGCTTTCTCCACCCGTGCCGAGTCGAATGCGAACCGCCAGCTCGGCTTCGACGTCATAGGCATGACGAATTTGCCTGAGGCAAAGCTGGCCCGGGAGGCGGAGATCGCCCTTGCGACGCTGGCGATGATCACGGACTACGACTGCTGGAAGACGGACGAAGCCCACGTCACGGCAGATGCAGTGATGGCCCATGTCTCGGCCAATGCTGCCATGGCAAAAGCTGTGATCGCGCGAGTCATCCCACGCATCCCGCAGGAGCCTTCCTGGCCTGAGCATCACGCGCTCGACGGCTCCGTGATGACTGACAGGAAGCTCTGGCCCGCCGAGACCCTGGAGAGCCTGCGCCCCATTCTGGCAAGGCTGATCTGAAGCCGCCGAGGCATCGGCATGATGGAACCTCGCCTTGCCTCGCTGCGAAGTCGGGTTAACGGACACTTCACCTCCATGTCCGACCTTTTGAGCCATCCCCTCTGGCAGGCCGACTCGCTGGGCAGCGCGCTGCCGGATGACGAGTTCGGCGTCAGCGTCAGCCTGCCCTTATGGCGTCACGTCATTGGTTATGAGGAGGGGGATCAGGACATCGTCTCGAAGTTCCGCTCCGGCTACCCGCGCTTCTGCTGCCCGCCTGCCGTGAGCCAGCTCTTCGCAGAGGCGGAAAAGGATCTCGCCAGTGCTGGCGAACGCTGCCTCGTCTTTCCGCGACTGCTTCATGCCGAGCGCTGCGTCGAGTTCATCGCGCGTGATGGCTTCACCGGCCGTGCCGCAAGCTGGCATGAAGGCCTCGGAGTCGCCATCTTCCCGGCAGACGCCTATGTCAAAGCACGCCGTTTCTGGCGCTTCTGCGGTGAGATCGTCAGCACGCGCCAAGCCTGCGATGCTCTCGGCACTCGCAAGACCACCGTGACCGAGGCGGAAGGCCTCGCCGCCAATCAAACGATCCGCGAGCGGCTCGCCATGCTCTCCGGTCAACAGCCCGGAGATGTCTTCCTTTTCCCGAGCGGCATGGCGGCGAACTTTGCCGTGCATCGCATGCTCACCACGATCCTTCCTGGGCGGAAAACGGTGCAGCTCGACTTCCCCTACGTCGATGTTTTGAAGCTCCAGCAGATGTTCGGCGATGGCGCGCATTTCCTGCCGATGATCGAAGATCGGGAATACGACCAACTCGACTCGCTGCTGAAGTCCGAGCCGCTCGCCGGCATCTTCTGCGAAGCTCCGAGTAAT
Organism: uncultured Prosthecobacter sp.; assembly: GCA_964390165.1. Classification (GTDB taxonomy): domain Bacteria; phylum Verrucomicrobiota; class Verrucomicrobiia; order Verrucomicrobiales; family Verrucomicrobiaceae; genus Prosthecobacter. The sequence goes on from CAYMHJ010000261.1 coordinate 7,681, forward strand.
CCGATGCTCCGTTGCGTGGATTTGGAGCGCTTGCTCGCCATCCGCGCCTCATCGCAGCCCGGCGTGCCGATCATCATTGATGACACAATCTCCACCGTCGCTCATGCCGATGCTCTGAAGGTTGCTGATGTCGTGACCACCAGCCTCACGAAGAGCTTTTCCGGCGCTGGCGATGTGCTCGCCGGCAGCGTGATCCTGAATCGTGCTTCGCCGCATCACGCCGCGTTCTCCGCTTTTCTCACTCAACACGCCGACCACATCCTCTGGCGCGGCGATGCCGTGGCACTGGAGCAAAACAGCCGTGACTTCGTCCAGCGTGCCGACAGGATGAGCCGCAACACCCTCGCACTCGCCGAGTTCCTGCGTTCCCATCCTCGAGTGGAAAAAGTCTGGCATGCCCGCGAGCAAGGCGGCGCGGGATACGAGTTCATCCGACGAGAAGGCGGCGGCTACGGCTGCCTCTTTTCCTTCCTGCTGAAAGACGCCGCGAATACCAGCCCACGCTTTTACGACAACCTCCGCGTCTGCAAAGGCCCGAGCCTCGGCACCAATTTCACCCTCGTCAGCCCGTATACTCTGCTGGCCCACTACGACGAACTCGACTGGGCGGAAAGCTGCGGTGTACCACGTCACCTCATTCGCGTCTCTGCCGGCCTGGAAGACATCGCCGATCTCATCGCACGGTTTGAAGAGGCGTTTGCAAAATAGCACTCTCGCTCTCGCGAGAGAAGCTGAGTGCAAGGCAGGCGGGATTGTATTTGGCTAATGAAGACTGGGGGCAAAGCAGAGTGCCGGGCTCATCTTGCAGGAGCAAGATGGCTACTTTGCTTCGCGCAATGGAGCGCTCCAGCCGCGTATGAAACCGCCTCATGTTCTCACGGCTTCTTCTCCTGCTCTCATTGACATCACTCCCACTTACGGCCCAACCCATCGGCGATGGCAAGGCAGACGACACGGCGGCGGTGCAAACGATGGTCGATGCCAGTGGTGCGGTGCGTTTCCCACGCGGCACCTACCGCCTCACGAAGCCCATCGTCGTCGATCTCGACAAAACCGGCTTCATCTCGCTCAGCGGCGATGGTGTGGCGCGATTTGTGATGGAGGGTGCGGGGCCGACGTTTCATTTCAAAGGCACTCACGGCGGCACGGCCGATCCCACGAGCTTGAAGCCGGAAATCTTTGCCCGGCAGCGGACGCCCATGGTGGATGGTATCGAAATCGTCGGCGCTCATGCTGAGGCGGACGGCATTGAGGCCACGGGCACAATGCAGCTCACGATCACGCGTGTTTCGGTGCACGAGGCTCGCCATGCGGTGCGCCTCAGCGTGCGAAATCGCTATGTGATCATCAGCGACTGCCATTTGTATCACAACACCGGCATCGGCGTGTTTTACGACCATGTCGATCTCCACCAGTCGAACATCATCGGC
>CAYMHJ010000262.1:0-9096 GCA_964390165.1 uncultured Prosthecobacter sp.
TCACCCATTTCTCCCAGTCTGGCTGGAAGGTGCATGGCGTGGACAACAACATGCGCGCCGACTTCTTCGGCCCCGGGGGTGACACGCGCTGGAACACCCAGCGCCTCAAAAACGAGTTCTCGTCCTTCGAGCATCATGAGCTCGACATCCGCGACCGCGCCGGCGTGCTGGCCCTGCTCAAGGAGCTGAGCCCCTCCGCCATCGTCCATACCGCCGCCCAGCCAAGCCATGACCTGGCCGCCAGCAGGCCGTTTGACGACTTTGATGTCAACGCCGTCGGCACCCTGAACTTCCTGGAGGCGGCGCGCCTCGCCTGCCCGGAGTCGCCCTTCGTGCACATGAGCACCAACAAGGTCTATGGGGACGCGCCCAACGAGATCGCTCTGCAGGAGCTCGAAAAGCGCTGGGACTACGCGGACGCCACATACACCGACGGCATCCGCGAGACCTTCCGCATCGATCAAAGCAAGCACTCTCTTTTCGGAGCGTCCAAAGTAGCCGCGGATGTCATGGTGCAAGAATACGGCCGCTATTTTGGTATGCCCACATGCGCACTGCGAGGCGGATGCCTCACTGGTCCGAACCACAGTGGTGTGGAGTTGCATGGCTTCCTAAGCTACCTCATCCGCTGCAATCTTGAAGGCCGTACCTACCGCGTCTTCGGCTACAAGGGCAAGCAGGTGCGTGACAACATCCACAGCCACGACGTTGTCAGCTTCATGGAGCACTTCATTGCCGCGCCACGTCAGGGCGAGGTGTACAACATCGGCGGTGGCCGTGACAATTCCATTTCCATCCTGGAGGCCTTCGACCTCATCTCCTCGATCTCAAGCAAGCCCATGCAGCATGAGTATGTGGACCAAAACCGCCAGGGGGACCACATCTGCTACATCTCCAATCTCGACAAAATGAAGGCCCACTATCCAGGCTGGGGAATCACCAAGGATCTCAAGACCACCTTTGAGGAGATCCACCAGTCATGGCTGTCCCGAACGCAGGCGGCCTGAGGCTCCACCATCTTCGCTCGCACCCTCATGAATGACTCAAGCAACATCCAGCCTGCCGATGGCTCCATTCTGTGGGGCATGGCCGCCATTGAAGGCAAGCGGCAAAGAATTGTCCAATCAGCGGAGGCCAACGCCGCCGAGCGTGACTATCACATCAGCCGCAATCGCTACTTCTACGATCTCGTCGGGCAAGAACTCAAGACCCTCATTGGTGATGCTGGTCACTTGCTTTTTGTCCGCTGCCAGACGGGTAAGCTTTTGGAGTACGTCCGGGCCTCGTCCGTCACTGCAGTGGATGTAAGTTCAAAAATGGTGGAGGGCGCCCGCAAAAAGCACCCTCTGGCGGACATACGTGTCATGGATCCTGAGACCGCGTTGCCGGAGGGTGCTTACGACACCATCCTCATCCAGGACACAACGGACACTGTGGACATCCAGGCCATGCTGACTCTCGTCAGCAGCGTCTGCCTGCCGCACACGCGTATCATTATCTTCACCTACAATCATCTTTGGGAACCATTTGTGTCCTTTGCCGAGCGTTCAAAACTCAAGAGCCCGAAGGTTGAGCCGAACTGGCTCTCAGTCCGGGACTATGAGAACCTTCTCAGCCTCTCTGGGCTGGAGATGCTGCACATCACACGCCGTGTCCTTATTCCCTTCGGTATCCCGGTGATCAGCAACTTGATCAACAAGTTCATCGCGTGGATGCCGGGTATCGAGCGCCTGAACCTGTGCCACTTCATCGTAGCACGCCCGGCACCGCGTCCGCAGCCTGTCTCGGGGCTCAAGGTATCAGTCATCATTCCGTGCAAGGATGAGAAGGGCAATGTGCGCTCCGCCGTGGAGCGCATGCCTCAGCTCGGGGCGGGATCGGAGATTATTTTCTGCGATGACAAGTCAACGGACGGTACCGCCGATGAGGTGCGCCTCATGCAGGCCGAGTTCCCGCATAAGAACATCCGCCTGGTGGAAGGCCCGGCCATTTCCAAATCTCGCAATGTATGGACCGGCTTCCGCGCTGCCACGGGAGACATCCTGCTCATTCTCGACGCCGATCTCACCGTCATGCCAGAGGAACTTCCCCGCTTCATCGAAGCCATCACTTCGGGTAAAGGTGATTTCATCAATGGCTCACGCATGGTGTATCCGATGCAGGGCCAAGCAATGAAGTTTGCCAACATGCTGGGCAATAAAGGTTTCGCCACGTTGTTCTCCTACCTGCTTGGCTCCCCCGTACGTGACACGCTGTGCGGCACAAAGGTGCTGTGGCGCCGCGATTGGGAGAAGATCAACCGCATGATCGACACCTGGGGCGCCGAGGATCGCTGGGGGGACTATGAGCTGCTCTTTGGCGCGGCACGGCTGAACCTCCGCATCGTGGATATGCCCGTGCATTACCAGGAGCGCACTTATGGCGACACCAAGATGAACCGGCGCTTCAAAAACGGACTGGTCATGCTGCGCTTCTGCTGGGCCGCCTTCCTCAAGCTCAAGCTTCCACAGATGTGAGCAGCCAGCAGCCTCCCGCCATGGTCGAAATCTCCCAGCACGACATCGAGATCCAGGAGAACCGCAGGCACTGGAAGCGCAAGCCCATGCTGCAGCGCGTTTACCGCGCCTTCTACGAGGAGATCGCCCGTTGGACACTGCCGGGCAAGGAGGGCGCCACCCTGGAGCTCGGCTCCGGCATGGGAAACATCAAGGAGGTCCTCCCAGCCTGCCTCACCTCCGATCTTTTCCCCAATCCTTGGCTGGACCGGGTGGAAAACGCCTACGCGCTGAACTGGCCGGATAAAGCGGTTCAGAACCTCATTCTTTTCGATGTCCTGCATCATCTACAGCACCCGGGCAGGGCATTGGCGGAGATGGCCCGCGTCGTGCGTCCCTCCGGCAGGCTGATCATCTTTGAGCCGGGCATGGGCCTGCTACCCCGGCTGATCATGCGCCTCTTCCACCATGAGCCTCTCGGCTTTGGCCAGCCGATCGAGTGGAACGCGCCAGCGGGCTTTGATCCGGCCTCCCATTCATACTATGCTGCGCAAGGCAACGGTTGGCGCATCTTTGTACGGAGGGAAGGTTTGTCTGAAAATGTGCTGCCCGCTTGGCGTGTGCTGCACGTCGGCCGAGAACCCGGCTGGGCTTGGCTCTTGTGCGGCGGCCTGCGTGGCCCGCAGTTGTGCCCTGACGTGCTGTTCCCTCTGGTACGCTTTGTGGAGCGTGGTCTCCGCCTTCTGCCAAGCCTCTTCACCGGCCGACTTCTCGTCGTGCTGGAGCGCAAAGCCTCTCCATCCAATGACTGACCTTAAACCGCGTGACGCCTCATCCCGTCCCTTGATAGGCGTGTGGGTGGTTCTGCTCGTCCTGCTGGGCGTGTTTCCCTTTGTGTTGCTCGGTATCTATGCACACCCCTCCGCAGATGACTGGTATATGGCCGCCGATTCGGTGGAAAAAGGCTTTTGGAAGGCCAATCTGGACTACTACCGGGGTGCGACCGGGCGTTTCCTCTCCTCGGCATTCCTTTTCATGAACCCCATTCTCATTTCGTTTGGGGCATTCAAGTGCTACAGCGTGTGCTTGGTGCTTGGCCTCGTAGCTTGCGCGCGCTGGGCGGTTGGCGCTTGGTTCCCGCAGATGTCCGGCATTTGGAAGTGGGCGGCTGCTCTTTCGGGCATGACTTTGTATCTGTGGGGCATGGCCAGTCCGGCTCAGGGTTTTTACTGGGGCACGGGTTCTGCGGGTTATACCCTTCCCGCATTAATGACACTGGCGATCGCGGCGCTTACTGGCAGGCAGAGTCTGGAGCCTGGGTGGAAGCCTTCCGCTACGGTGTTGGTGCTTTCTGCAATGCTTGCCGTGGCCGCCACCGGCTGTACCGAGGTGGCCATGGCGCTCTTGCTGCTCCATGTCCTGGCCTTGAACGCGCTAGTAGTGTGGAGAAACCGATGCGTTAGCCGGCCTCTGGCGGTTCTCTTGCTGGCGATCTTGATCGGAGCGGCGATCGTCATGCTCGCTCCCGGCAATGCGACACGCAGCTCTCTCTACTCGAACGGTGTGAACCATGTCCTGCCTGCCGCGGTGGCGCTGGCGCTGAAGCTGGGTGTCAGGCAGGTGGGCGGATGGCTGGTGTACCTGCCGTTTGTGCCGTTCTCTCTGCTCGCCATCAGTGCGTGGCCGTTAGCGTCGTCTGGCGGGGAGCGTCAGCGTGCGGTGGAGCTCATTATCCTCGCGTTCGTGCTGATGGTTAGCGGTGTGTTTGGTGCCCTATTTTTGGGGACATGGAGCATGGGCGCGGCCCTGCCGCTGCGGGCCGTCAATCTCATGCTATTCTTCTTCATCATCGACTGGATCGTGCTGCTGGCTGGTCTGGTCGCGCTGGTGCGCTCTCTGGAACTCCGCCTTCCGCATTCGCGCCTCCTTTGCGCCGTCGCGATCCTGCCTCTCCTCGCCGCTGCCGCATTTTCCTCCGGTAACAATGTGAAGGACGCATGGCGAGATTTGGTTGGGGGGGCTGCTGCCCGTTATGACGAGGAAAGCTCCCGGCGGCATACTTTCATCCGTACCTACAAGGATGCGGACGTTGTCGTGCCTCCGCTCACGGCACGCCCTGTTACGATCTTCTTCAACGACCTCACCCCCGACCCTGCGAACTGGCGCAACACTGGGTGCGCGCGTTTCTTCCGCAAACGTAGCGTGGCCCTGTCTCACGCAGTTCCTTTCAATCCGTGAACACCAAGACCAAGATCGCAATAGCTAGGGTTATCTACCGCTGCCTGCGGATCCTAGGCTTTAGCCAGCACCGTGTCATTTCCCGCAATGGCATCCGTTTTGACGTGGACCTCGCGGAGGGTATTGACCTCTCGTTGTTCCTGTTTGGCAGCTTCCAGAAGTGGGTCATTGATGACTCGCTGCTGCCGCGCAAAAACGACTTCTGCGCCATCGACATTGGCGCCAACATCGGAGCCATCTGTCTGCCGCTTGCCTCCCGCAACGCTGGCACCCGCATCATCGCCGTGGAGCCCACCGACCACGCTTACAAGCGCCTCCTGCGCAATATTGAGCTCAACCCTGACCTCAAGCCGCGCATCAAGGCCGTGCAGGCCTTCATGGGAGACGGCTCTCCCGCCACCGCCGGTATGGTGGCCTACCCCAGCTGGCGTCTGGACGATGCCGCCGGCACCCGCCATGCAGTCCACCTCGGGCAGGAGCACACGGTCAACTGTCCCACCCTTTCCATCGATGGCCTCGCGCAGCAGGAAGGGCTGAGCCACCTGGACTTCATCAAGATCGACACGGACGGCCATGAATATGAGATCCTCCTGGGGGGCAGACAGTCAGTTGAGCGCTGGCGCCCGATCATCGTGTTCGAGTTCTGCTTCTATGAAAATGAAAAGCGCGGTCACACCTTTGCGGAGTTCTCCGCCTTTTTCAGTTCCTTGAACTACGACATCTGCCTGAGCGACAAGAGCACCCGCATCGCTGACGAGAGTGCTGCGCGCCGAGTGGTGCCGAAGCTCGGCTCCTACGACTTTGTGGCCGTGCCTCGCTGACCTTGTTACACGTCTTCCTGCGCAACCGCGATGGAACCCCACACCCGGCCCAGAGACTATCGTCCCGAAATCGACGGACTTCGTGCCGTCGCGGTGATGGGTGTGCTCTTTTTCCATGCCGGTCTCAAGTGCCCGGGCGGCTTCGTCGGGGTGGATGTCTTTTTTGTGATCTCCGGGTATCTCATCACCTCCTTGCTTTTGCGGGATCTGGAATCGTCCCGTTTCAGCCTGGTCCGCTTTTGGGAGCGGCGCTGCCGCAGGATCATGCCTGCGCTGTTCGTCATGGTGCTGGTAACGCTGCTGGCCGGCGGTCTTCTGCTACTGCCGCAGGACTACTTAATGCTGGGCAGGTCGGCTGTGTTTCAATCCCTGTTCGCCAGCAACATCTTCTTCTGGCTGGATACGGGCTATTTCACCGCCGCCGCCGCTGAAAAGCCGCTGCTTCACACTTGGTCACTGGCGGTGGAAGAGCAGTTCTACCTCGCCATGCCGCTGCTTCTGATGGGAGCTGGGCTGGGCGGGCGAAGGCGGGTATGCGTCATCTTGGCCGGATTGTTCGTAGCTAGCCTGGGCTGGTGTCTTTGGAGAATGGATGAGGATCGGTCGGCTGCCTTCTTTTTGCTGCCTTCGCGAGCCTGGGAGCTTTTAGTTGGCTCACTGCTGGCCGCCATACCGGCCACATGGGAATTGGGCCTGGGGCGCTGGCGGGAATTTGTCGCTTGGCTGGGACTGGCTGGAATTTTAGGCGCATACATGTGCTACATCGAGGAAACGAGGTTTCCTGGTCTCGCAGCCCTTCCGCCGGTGTTCGGAGCTGCTCTGTTCATTTGGAGCAATCAAAGACCGGCCGGAGCTCCCCCCCCTACTCTGATAGGCCGTTTGTTGACCCTGCGGCCCGTGGTTTTTGTGGGATTGATCTCGTACTCCCTTTACCTTTGGCACTGGCCAGTGTTGGCCTTCGTCAATTACTGGAGCTTTGCTCCACTGGCCAAGGTGGGCAAGCTCGCTGTAGTTCTTGCCTCCTTCCTTCTCGCAGTCTTGTCATGGCGGTATGTGGAGACGCCGTTTCGGCGGAATCAGCTCGTCTCCCGGCGCTCTTTGCTGCTGTCTGCTGCAGGAGGCTTGGCCCTGCTGCTCTTAGCTGGCCTGGGTATCGATCGCTTTGATGGTCTGCCCGGGCGCGTGCCCGCAGGCCTGACGCATGGCTATGGCCGGGGCTCGGAGGCTTCTTTCATGTTCACTCACCAGACCGTGTTGGATGATCTGCGTGCGGACAAGTTGGCACCTTTAGGGAGGCCTGCGCCTGCCGACGAGGCTAGGGTCGTTCTCTGGGGGGATAGCCATGCGATGGCCGCGCAGCCCGCCTTTGATCTGCTGTTGAGAAAGGCTGGGGTCGCAGGTGCTGGCATTTTCCATGCCAGCACTGCTCCTCTACTGGACTTTCACGCGACTTTGCCCAACGGCCCCACGACGGACACTGTGGCGCTGAATCACGAAGTGCTGGAGTGGCTGCGGCGCCACAAGACTCAGCATGTGGTTCTCGCCGCATACTGGCATGTGTATGAGCTAAAGGGAAAAGCTGCGGGAGTTGCTCCCGCCGATTATCTGGGCTATTACCAACAACGTATCCTTTCGACAGTGAGTGAACTGGTGCGCGCAGGCTGTCAGCCGTGGATAATGCTGCAGGTGCCGGAGCATCCGCACATCGTGCCCAAGGCTCACGCCTACTGCGTGTTGTTCGGCGTGGATGAAGTTCTTTTCTCCTCCCGTCCGGGAAAATGGAACGGACTGGCTGGGGATGGACGGGACTTTTTGCTTCAAGTGGAGCGGGCGGGCGCACGTATCATCGATCCGAAGCCTGCTTTCTTGGATGACAAGCGTGAATACTACAAGTTCTCTCTGCACGGGACCGCACTTTACGGGGATAAACATCACCTTGTTCGCGAGGGCGCGGTACGAGTGTTGCCCCCGGTTTTACAAGATTTCATGCACTCTGTTTTGGTCAGGTGAGGGGGCGTTGAAGAAGTGTGGTGCATTACTCAATACTGAAGCCTGTCGGGTTTCAATGGTTGACACTAGGCCGGGGTTTGAGGTCAAGGCCTCCGCAGTGAAAAAGAATAGGTATCCGGCAATTAGCGAATGAACGGCAGCCTCTTGCAGCTCCTCTGACCGTCTGGACGCGGCTGATGAGGCCTTCGCTAGCTGCAGTCCGGCTTCCTGTGAATAATTCTATATGTCAAAAATAGCGCCCAAAGCCATGGCATGGCTAGCTTTTGCAGCGTCCTGCGCACTTACCCTGCTTTTACAGGGACACAGTCTGCTGAGACCGATGCTCATCACCGATGACATTGCGCAGCATCATGTCTGGCTGGACGCGGGTCCGGACAGTGGATATCAGGCAGTTGACCCATGGCTGGAAACCTCCCGCGCCATTCAGCCCTATATGACAGCGGTTGTGTTCCAGGTGTTAGGCGCATTTTTCCCGACCTTGCTGGTGGGGAAGGTGCTGGCCCTGGGCGTGCTGGCGCTGACCGGGTTCTTGTTATTTCTGACGGGCGCGCGTCTTCACGGCCTGCGCCTGGGTTGGCTGGCCCTGGGCTTCTTTTTTCTCTCCGACGCGTGGATTGGCATTAGCGGCGGTTTCGCGCGTACATTTGCGTGGCCGCTCGTGTGTGGCTTTCTGTTGTCCATGATGACCGGCGCCCGTGCGTGGGCGGCCGGCTGTCTGTTCCTGGCTGCGGCACTCTACCCCGTCGTCTTTGTTCTACTATGCCCTGTGTACGCGCTTCTGTGGGTCTATGAGGAGTCGGCGGCGGGTGGCTGGAGGCGGTTCTTGGCTCTATCTCTCCAACTGAGGTTACAGTGGCCCGTGTTGGTTGCTGTCGTTGCAGGCAGCGTCCTAGTCTTGCTGAAAAGCCGTGAGCTGTCGTTGCATCCCTGGGTCGGCCCGCAGGTTTCGCTGGCGGATATTCAGGCAGACCCGATGTACCAAACTGGTGGCAGGGTTCCCTTGTGGCCGCCGGCTCCGCTGGGCGCATCCGTCATCTGGTCCCTTATGCCGTGGGACAAAGCGCTGCTGGAGCCTGTGGTACGCCATTCTGCCGCCATGCCCGCTTCGCTGCGGGATATGGTGTCGTCGTTTTTATGCCTCGTGGCCGGCGTCATGCCGGTACTGGCCTTGGTGCTCATCTTCCGCCGTTGTCGGCGGAACGCCATCGTGCTTCTGGCGCTGGCGTTTGGGGCGGCGGGCGTTTTTTTGCTGGCCGCAGCTCTGCTGCCGAGGCTCTATGAGCCTTCACGGTACCTCACCTGGAGTTTTCCAGTGCTCGCCGTGCTCTCTGCGGCCATTGTGTCGGATGCGGTGTTGGGGCTGCTGCCTGCGGGCATCGTCCGTAGGGCAGGTGTCGTTGTTCTATCCCTAGTGTTGGCCTCGCGGTCCCCTGGCATCCGAGGAAAGGGAGCTGAGGACGTCTCGGAGTATGCCGCCCTGTACACGGAGCTTGCGCGAACCGGGGGCGGGGAGTTGATCGCCTGTTTTCCCC
>CAYMHJ010000263.1:0-9063 GCA_964390165.1 uncultured Prosthecobacter sp.
AGCGCACCGGGCATTCGCAGGCGCATCTCGCGCTGGCGTGGGCTTTGCATCAGCCCTGCATCGACACCGTGCTCGTCGGTGGACGCACGCCCGCGCATCTCGATCAGGCCTTCGCGGCGCTTGAGTTCGATGATCCGGCGTTGATGGCCGAGCTCACCCTTGATGCCGCCGCCTGAACTCCTTCGGGGTCATGCCGGTGCGTTTGCGGAATTGCTGGGTGAAGGCGCTTTGATCGCAGAAGGCGTGATCGAGGGCGATCTGGATGATGGGGAGCGTGGTTTTGGCCAAAGACTCGGCGGCGGATTGGATGCGAGAGCGGAGCAGGAGCTCGTAGGGGCTGATGTCGAGGGCGATGCGGAGCTTGCGATGCAGGTGGCGCTCGGAGACGCCGGCAGCGCGGGCTAGCTCGGCGGTGGTGACGACTTCGTGGCAGTGCTCGCGGGCGTATTGCACGGCGACGGTGACCTCGCGCACGTCGTGCTGGCGCATGCGGTCCTCGTCGCGGCGGGTGATGCCCATGACGCCGATGACCTTGCCGCGTTTGTCGCGCACGGGCAGCTTCGTGCAGAGGAACCAGCTCAGGTTCCGCTGCTCGTCATACCAGACTTCGAGGCGGTTGATGAGCGGTTTGCCGCTGCGGATGACTTTCTGGTCGTCGTCGCGATACGCCTTCGCGACATCGGGCGGGAAGAATTTCTCATCCATCGCGCCGACAAGCTCGCGCTCGCTCTTGATGCCGAAACGCTCAAAGGTGGCGCTGTTCGCCGCGATGTGCCGCCCCTGGTCGTCCTTCATGAAAAAGAACACGCCGGGCATGTGCTCGAAAATCGCCCGCACGCCCTGCGGATCGGCGATCCGGGCGAAAAAGTCAGCTTGGAGGCGTGGCAGCGGCATGGCCGGATAGTGATGCAGAAAAATCGCCTGTCGCAGGGAAAGCACGGGCTTCATGACCCACCTGTAACGGCCAAAGTGCCGGCGGAGAGAGCCGCCTGAAACAGGAGAGGGATGCCGCTTGAGCATCACCGCTCCGGCGAATCGCCTCACGGCCTATCCGATGGGCGCTTGGTCAGAGGTGGAGCTGCCTTTGGGGCTATTCTCCGCGTCATGACTCTTTGGGAAACAGAGTCCAGAATGATCTCCCGCAGATTCAGGCAGGCCCACAGATTGGATTCCAAAAAAATCTGTGGGCTTCCCTGAATCTGTGGGAAGTCACCAATCAGGGTGACGCACGGTATAGACCGCCCTTTGCCCACGCGGCCGCGATGGCAGCAACGGAAGTGACAGCTCCCAAGGCCCGCCCGGCGAAATCAGCCAGGCCCAGCTCGACAGCGCCATCAGCGGCACGAGTGCGAAAACGAACAACGTGAGCACGCTGGGCAGCCCCTTCGTCGACCCTGACATGGAAGCGCTACGCCAGAAGCTCAATGAGATGATCCTGAATGGGCGGAGGTAGGCGCAGCCGTCAGTCTTCCTCACGTCTTGACTTCCGTTGTCATCCTCGGAGACTCACGCAGCTCGTCCTGCCTTCGCTTGGCTGAATGAGCCTTGAAAAAACTGTGGGCGAATCTGATTCGCCCACAATTAAGTGTGACTAAAAGACGTTCGGCCAAGACCCAAGCCTCATGCCCAAGCTCTACGGAATAGGCTTCTTTATCAGTTCGTTGCGTGACCCTGATCTCCCAGCGCCGCAGGAGCTAGTTGGTCACGACTCACGACTATCACTTGTAGCAGACTATTTGGATGCTGGTTTGGTTCACACTCGATACCGCGGCTATAGTTGGTGCAGACTGTGCGACATTGAGTATTCAGAGATGGGTAGTGCAGACTTGACCGATGGTATTTGGATTTGGCCGGAGGGCTTATCGCATTACCTCAGACACCATTCGGTGTTGCTTCCAGAGCGGTTTTTGAGTCATGCACTTGCAGCGCCGACTCAATCGATGCCGCCTGACGATGCGACTACAGACTTTGAACTCTGGCTTGAGTGGTCGAGGCCACGCAGGATTAGCCGACTGAGGGAGAGTTTGCTTGCTGCACAGTCCGAAGATGATCGCCTCGCCGAAGCTGCCAGATCCGAGAGGATTGCTGCGAATGAGGCCAAGCACGGAATTGGCGATGGGGTCTGTATCAGAGCGGGCTGTGGGAGGCCACACTTAATTGGTAAAGTGTTTTGCTCCCATCATCTTCCAGAGATGAGTATCGACAGCACTTTTCATGTGCACTCTCACAGACTACTGAAGGAGGCCTTACGATGCACCAGCTAACGACGGGGGCGAAATCGGGTCGAGGAGACGGGATTACGCATGTCACTCCTCCCACACCACCCGGCATGCGGCTCCGCACCGGGCGTTTCCTTTAACCGTTGGTTGATCAAGGATCTGTTGCACCGATGCTGTTGTCGAGCATTCGCCAGAAGTTCAATGAAGCGAGCCTCACTGGGCAGTGGTCGTGGAAGGCGCTCGGCTTTTCACCGCCCGCACCTTCGATGGCCGGATTTTAACAAAGTTTGGCAAGCTGGCACCAAAGGGACGACAGGTTGGAGCAGTATTGATCGTCACAACGCTATCTCGCCCCCGTCATGAAAATCCGCCCCCTTGCTCTCGTCACTGCTCTCTCGCTCGGTCGCTTGCTGGCCGATGATGCCACCGACTTTCCGCCGAAGCCGCCGGTGAAGGCGCTGACGGCGGCGGAGGAGCAAAAGACCTTCCAATTGCCGCCGGGGTATCGCATGGAGCTGATCCTGAGCGAGCCGGACATCACGGAGCCGGTTTGCATCGCGTTTGATGGCAATGGCAGGCTCTATGTCGCGGAGATGAGCAGCTACATGCGCGACATCGACGGCACGGACGAGCTGGTGAGCACGAGCCGCGTGTCCGTGCATTGGTCGAGCAAGGGCGATGGCCAATACGACATGCATCGCGTCTTTGCCGACAATTTGAAGCTGCCGCGCCTGCTGCTGCCGCTGGCCGATGGCGTGCTGATCGGCGAGACGGACACGAACGACATCTATCTTTATAAAGACACGAATGGCGACGGCGCGAGCGATGAAAAGAAGCCGGTGTATCAAGGCGGGCCACGCGGCGGCAATCTGGAGCATCAGCCGAGCGGCATGACGTGGGCGCTGGACAACTGGATCTACACCGCGGTGAACAACTACCGCCTGCGCTGGAAGGACGGCCAGCTCATCAAGCAGGACATTCCCGGCAATGGCGGCCAGTGGGGCGCGACGCAGGATGATGAAGGCAAGTTCTGGGTGGTGAACGCGGGCGGCGAGAAAGGCCCGCTCAATTTCCAAAACCACATCCTCTATGGTCAATCGCTCGCCCGCGGGCAGTTCGAACCCGGCTTTGAGGTCGTGTGGCCGGCGATGGGACTGCGTGATTACCAGGGCGGCCCCGGCAAGTCGCGCGATGACGACACGCTGAACCATTTCACCGCGACCTGCGGTGGCGAGATCTTCCGAGGCGATCAATTGCCCGCCGAACTGCGCGGCAATCTCTTCTTTGGCGAGCCCGTGGGCCGTCTCGTGCGCCGCACGAGCATCGAGGTGAAGGACGGCATCACCATTCTGCACAATCCGCATCCGCAGAGCGAGTTCCTCCGCAGCACGGACGCGTGCTTCCGCCCCGTCGATATGAAAACCGCGCCCGACGGCACGCTCTTCATCTGCGACATGTATCGCGGCATCATCCAGGAGGGCAATTGGACGAAGGAAGGCAGCTACCTGCGCAAAGTGATCCTGCAGCACAGCATGGACAAGATCATCAACCGCGGCCGCGTGTGGCGTCTCGTGCATGACACGACGAAGCCCGTGCCCGCACCGAAACTGCTCGAAGCCACGCCCGCGCAACTCGTCGAGGCCCTCGCGCATCCGAACGGCTGGCATCGCGACACCGCGCAGAAGCTGCTCGTTTTGAAGCAGGACAAAAACGTCGCGCCCGCGCTCATCGCGATGCTTCAGAAAAACGGCAGCGACCTCACCCGCATCCACGCGCTGTGGACGCTCGAAGGTCTCGGCGCTCTCACCAGCGATCTCGTGCGTGCCGCTTTGAAGGACGCATCACCCGTGCTGCGCCGTGCCGCCATCCGCGCCAGCGAATCGCTCGCCGATGAGACGCTCGTCGCTGACATCACCGCTTTGACGAAGGACAGCGATCCCACCGTCGTCATCCAGGCGCTGCTCACCGCGAAGCAGATGAAGTGGGAGGACCACGCGAAGCTCATCAACCTCACCGCGCTCAGCACGCCGTCGAAAGGCGTCAAAGAAATGGCCGGGCAGATGCTGAACAGCCAGATTAGCTTCCCGCGTGAGTTTAGCAACGCGCAGAAGGATCAGATGCGTCGCGGTCAGGCCATTTACCAGGAGCTGTGCTTCACCTGCCACGGTCTCGATGGCAAAGGCACTGCCATCGATGGGCTCGCGCCCGGCATGACGCTCGCCCCGGCGCTCGCCGCCTCGAAGACTGTCGTGCAGGGCGATCAAGTCCTCCGCGTGCTCCTCCACGGTCTCAGCGGCCCCGTGAACGGCAAAACGTATCAAGCGCAGATGATCCCGATGGCAAACAACCCCGACGAATGGCTCGCCGACATCGCCAGCTACGTGCGCAAGAGCTTTGGCAACAACGGCCGCTTCATCGAGAAGACCGAGGTGGCGAAACTGCGTAAGGAACTCGTCACACGCACCACCCCCTGGACCGTCGAGGAACTGCGCAGCTTCGGTCCGCAGCCCCTCGTGAACCGCAAAGAATGGAAGCTCACCGCCAGCCACAACGCACAAGATCTCGGCCGAGCCATTGACGGCAATCCCGAGACCCGCTGGGACACACACACTCCGCAGGTTCCCGGCATGTGGGTGCAGATCGAACTCCCCCAGCCTGCCGAAATGACTGGACTCATCCTCGACACTGCCAAATCACGCGGTGACTGGCCGCGAGGCTGGAAGATCGAACTCTCTCAAAATGGTATCGAATGGGACAAGCCTGTACTCGAAGGCAAAAGCCCGAACAACGTCACCGAGTTCATTTTCCCAAAGGTCGCGAAGGCCAAGTTCATCCGCATCACGGACACCGGCAGCGTCGGTGGCCTCTACTGGTCCATCCACGAGTTGGATGTGCTGGAGCCGCCGACAAAGTAGTCATGAGCTTTAGCTCGTGAGGGCATTGAAACTACGCTTCTGGTTCTTCGAGCAAACCAGCATCCACTGCTTTTCAAACCGTGCGTCATTCCGTTAGCCTTAAGGCCAACCATGCGCCTGCTCGTCCTGCTACTTCTCACGCCACTCCTCGGTGCGGCGGAGCCATTCATGCTCATGCAAAATCTGGATGGTGATCTCTCCTTCACCGGCGACACGACAGCGGAATCCAAAACTAAACTCGAAAAGCTCGTCGATGACATCGCGAGCGGCCCGGTAAAATCACTCATGTGGTCCATCGGCGCGGGATCAGATATTTTGTATTACCCGACGAACGTCGCCAGCACCTGGGGCTGGCGAGTGACGAGGTACAACGACGATCCGAAGTGGAAAGCACGCATCGAGCGCTGCCGCGTCGCCACTGAGGCCGGACTCGATGCTCCGCGAATTGTGGGCGATCAGGCGAAGAAGCGCGGCATGGCCTTCTATCCGTCCTACCGCATGAACGACGCACATTTTTGCAGTGACCCGCTACATTATCCGCTCACTGGCAAATTCTGGATGGAGCATCAGGACGCCAGCCTCGGCGCCTCGCCCGTCCCTCAATTCGAAGGCTACAAGCACCTGCTCAACTACGCCCGCGAAGACGTTCGCGCCTACCGGCTGGCCATCATCGTCGAGGCCATGGATCGCTTAGCCGATGTGATGGACGGTTTCGAACTCGACTTCAACCGCTTCCAAATCTTCTTCCCGCCCGGCGAAGCCTCAAAGCATGCCCACCTCATTACCGCGATGCTCGTGCGCGTTCGAAAGCATCTCAACATCCTCGGCGAAAAGCGCAAACAACACCTGAAGCTCATCGTCCGCGTGCCACCCACGCTGAAAAACTGTGCCTGGTCCGGCCTCGAAATTGAGGAATGGATGAAACGCCGCTTGATCGACGCGATCATTCCCGCGCAAGTGATGACCTTGTCGCATGACATGCCCATCGACGAATTCGTGCGACTCGCCAAACCAGCAGGCTGCGAGGTCATCGGATCGCTTTACGGTCGTTCGGGCTACATCTGGCCCTTTTCGCCACAGCATGACGCGGCCGCTTACTCCGACGAAGTATCACGCACCCCCACTGCACCGCAATTTCTCGGCGCGGCACTGAATCAGCGCCATCTCGGAGCCTCGGGGCATCAAATTTACAATCTCATCCTTCACAGCCACCCGGAGATCGTGCAGGCGCTCACCACGCAGCAGGGCACTCGACGTTTCCTCGTCACCCAGCCTTATTTTCACGACCACGACGACACCTACGAGTATCGGAAGCAGCTCCCGGTGCTGCTGGAGTCAGGGAAGGAGAACTCGCTCCGTCTTTTGATCGGTGAGGAAGCCTCGAAAGCATCGGCGTGGCTTCGTCTCGGCTTAAGCGGTGCCAACCAATCCTTTGGCGATGTCGCGCTCTCCGTTCGCCTCAATGGCCACACTTTGCACGAAAGAAGTGCAGGGGAGTTCATCATCGTCACAACCGGCAAGCGTCATGGTATCATCTCCTGCCCTGCCACGGAAGCGTATGCGCAATGGCATGTGCCGGTGGAGCATCTCAAGCATGGTTGGAATGATCTCTCAATCACTCTCACTGCATCTCCGAAGCCTCTGAAACTCGTCGAAACCGAAATCACCCTCCAACTATGAACCACCTCCCCGACTACGAACGCGACGGCGTCGTCCTTATTCGCAACTTCTTCAGCGCTGAAGAAGTCGCTGCCGTGCGTGCCGAACTGGATCGCTACATCCGCGATGATCTCGGCGCACAACCTGTGGATGCACGAACCTTCGAGAAGGATGAGAAGACCGTGCGCAATCTCTGGCGATTGGAGAAATACAACCCGTGGTTTCTTGCGCTCGGCGAGCGCGAGGACATCAAAGCGCTCATCGCCCCTCTTGTTCATGGCGAGCCGTTGCTCGTCGGTGTCGAGACTTTCAACAAGCCTGCCCGCATCGGTTCCGGCGTACCCTATCATCAAGACAACGCCTACTTTTGCCAGACACCGCCGGACATGCTCACGGTCTGGATTGCCATCGATGCTGTCACCGAGGCAAATGGTCCCGTGTTCTTCGTCAAAGGCTCGCACAAAGACGGTATGCAACCCACAAAGCCAAGTGGCGTGCGTGGCAACAGCATCGGCATGGCCGAACCATCCAGCGTGCCACTCAGCGAGCAATTCTGCGGCCTGCTGGAGCCCGGTGATGCCACGATCCATCAATGCGAGACGATTCATCACTCCGCGCCCAACACGACTGACTTCTCCCGTCTCGGCCTGCTGCTCGTCTATCGCGGCTCCCACACGCAAACCAATCCGAAGCTCAAAGAAGCCTACGCCGCCGCCGTGGCATCAACGCCGCCCGCATGAAACGATTCCTCATCATCGCTCTCGCGTTTAACAGCGTGAACGCCGCCGACATCCACGTTGGCAAGGATGCGCCGACCATCGCGCATGCCATCAAGATGGCGCTGCCTGGTGACACGATTCATCTGGAGCCAAAGGTCTATCGCGACTACGCGGGTTTTTACATGAAGAAGGGCGAGCCGGGAAAGCCAATCACGCTCGACGGGCATGGCGCAACGTTGGAGGGCAGTGATCCGATTGATCCGGCGAAGTGGCGCGAAGTTTCGCCGGGGTTGTTTGCGAATGATGATTTGCTGCCGGGACTGAGCGATGCGGTCATCGGACGCTGGTTCTTCCTCTTTGATGACAAGATGCAGCTCATGGGCCGCACCTCGAAGGGCCGGAGTGCTCCTCTGAAGAAACCGGAAGATCTGCAATCAGGCGAGTGGACTTTTTTGAAGGACCCAAGCCGCGAGAAGCCGCCGTCGAAAGCGATTTTCGGCACGTTTTACCTTAAACTGGCTACCGGGCAGTCGCTGGCGGAGGCGAAGGTGTTTGCGCCGATGCGCAGCGCTGGCGTGCAGTTCGGCGGAGACAATGCGCACCTCGTGATCAAGAACCTCACAGCCACGCACCCTTACAACGACGGCTTCAACATCCACGGCGACTGCCGCGACGTGGTCTTTGAAAACATCCGCGCCATTGAATGCGGAGACGATGGCATCAGCGCTCATGAGTCGGCGCAGTATCGCGTGGATGGCTTTGTGAGCATCGGAAACAGCACGGGCATCTGCGACACGGGGACGGCGCAGACGAGCTACAACCGCGTCTTCATCGCGGAATGCGTGGCGTTTGATCTGTTCTTTCTCGATGACGGTCGCTACAAGCTCACCAACGCCGTCATCTTCTCCAAAGCGCAGAATCCCTTCACCGTGACAAGCCGTGAGGACCAGCATTGCGAGCTGGAAATGGACAACGTGCTCTTTCGTCGGCTCGTAGAGCCTCGAAAGGCACTGGTCGCCAAAACAGCCCTCGTGCGTGCGAAACGGCTCACGATGGAGAACATCACCTTCGATGCCCGTGGTGAGTTGAAACATGAAGGAGCTGCGGATGTGGCTGAACTGATGAAAATCGTGCCGAAGGACTACCAGCCATGAAACATCTCGCCTTCGTCTTTCTTGCTCTGCTTTCGCCCCTGCACGCGCAAGAAAAGTATCCGCCGATGCATCGACTCACCTGGGAGGAGTATGCGGGCACACTGGCGCATTGGCGGAAGGCCTTTCCGAAGGTCGCCGTGCTCGAATCGCGTGGGATGAGCGGGCAGAACATGCCGGTGTATTTGCTGAAGATCACAGATCCGACGGTCAAGAGCACGGACAAGCAGGTGTGCCTCGTGACCACGCTGCACAGCGGGCCGGAGCGCACAGGCACGACGGGGGCGATGGCGTTCGCGGAGTGGTGCTTGAGCGATGATCCGCTCGCGGTGGAGACGCGGAAGAGGCAGATCGTGCTCATCATGCCGTGCGTGAATCCATTGGCGATGTTTTACACGGA
>CAYMHJ010000264.1:0-8998 GCA_964390165.1 uncultured Prosthecobacter sp.
CGCGTGCAATTGCATCGTCAAAGGTTTGAGGCAGGTGCTGCATGGAGAGACCACGCCTCCGGGGTTCTGCCTGAGCCCTGAGTTTGTTCGCGGTGTGCGCACGCTGGGCAAACACGGCCTCAACTTCGAACTCACGATGCGCCCGACGGAGTTACACGATGCTGTGAAACTCATCCGCGAATGCCCGGACACCCGTTTCGTGCTCGACCACTGCGGCAACGGCGATCCCAAGGCCTTCAATCCGAAGCTCGGTCCAGGTTTGAAGCGAAGCTGCACGGCGGACGAATGGAAGCGCGGCATCGATGCCGTCGCCGCCTCGCGAGCCGATGTGATGTGCAAGATCAGCGGCATCGTCGCCTTTGTCCCACCGGGAAAATGGCAGGCGGAAGACCTCGCGCCTGTAGTGAATCACTGCCTCGATACCTTCGGCCCAGATCGCGTCTTCTTCGGCGGAGACTGGCCCGTCTGCCTGCTGGGCAGTCCGGTGCGTGGCTGGGTGGAGGCGCTAAAGCAGATCATCTCCTCCCGCCCAACCACGGAGCAGCGCCAGCTTTGGAGCAGCAACGCGGTCCAGTTTTATGCGCTGAGGTAGGTGGCTGACGTGGGCATGACTTCATGATGAACCCGGGCCATCAATACGGGCACAAAGTCCTTGGCAGACTGTGGAGGTGACCACTCGGACTTGCGTCAGCTTTTCCCCCGCCCAAATACTCCGACCTGCCCTCAAGCGCTCACAAACACCTCACATTCCCCTGTTTCAATCATGTCTCAATCCGTCGTCCTCCTCTTCGCTGGTCAAGGTGCTCAAAAAGTCGGCATGGGCAAAGACTTGGCCGAGGCTTTTCCCTCGGTACGTGCGATGCTCGATCAAGCGGACGCGACGCTCGGCTACTCGCTGAGTCAGATCATGTTTGATGGCCCGATGGAAGAGCTGACAAAGACGAGCCGCTGCCAGCCAGCACTTTACGCCCACGGGCTCGCCATTTTAAAGGTGCTGAAGGAGAAGGTGCCGGGACTCCAGATCGCTGCGACCGCCGGCCTCTCGCTTGGAGAGTTCACCGCTCACGCAGCTGCCGGGACCTTCGACTTCGCCACGGGTCTGAATCTGGTCTTCCAGCGCGGCAGCTTCATGGAAGAAGCCTGCCTGAGCACCCAGGGGGCCATGCTGGCGATGCTGGGCGGGGAGGAAAGCGCCATCCGCGAGCTCGCCGCCGAGTGCGAGGTCGATGTGGCGAACCTCAATGCCCCCGGCCAGATCGTGCTGAGCGGAAGCGTCGAGGGCATCCAGGCGGCTGCCGCAAAAGCGAAGGACAAGGGCATCAAACGCGCCATCCCGCTGCCAGTGGCCGGCGCTTACCACAGCCGCCTCATGAAGAGTGCGCAGGACAAACTGGCCGCCGTACTCGACTCCGCCAGCATCGCCGAACCAACGGTGCCGGTGGTCTGCAACTTCGAAGCCCGCACGGTGAAGTCACCCGAGGAAATCCGCGCCACCCTGACCGCCCAGGTCACGGGCAGTGTCCGCTGGGTGGAGTCCATGCAGGCGCTGCGGGCCGCCGGGCATACGCTTTTCATCGAACTCGGACCCGATGCCACGCTGGCCGGGCTCATGGGGAAAATCGACAAGGAGGCGAGGGTCATCTCCATCAAGGATCTGGCGAGCCTGGAGGCTGCTGTCACCGAGCTGACAGCCTGATATGAAAAAGAAAACGCATCACGGGAGGCCTCCCGTGATGCGCAAATGGCCTGACTGACCTGAGCTTACTTCAGAGTCACCACGGCCTTCGGCAGCGCTTTTTTCAGCTCGGCGACACCTGCGGGTGTGGCTTTGGTCTGGAAGAGAGTGACCTGCTTGAGACTCTTGATGGAGGCGAGATGCTTCACGCCAGCGTCGGTGATCTCCGTGCCGAAGAGATTGATGGCCTGGAGGTTTTTCAGGCCAGTGAGGGCTTCGAGACCTGCGTCTGTGACTTTGGTCTGACGGAGGTCGAGGGAGACGAGACGGGAGAGCTGGCCGACGGTTTTCAGGCCGGCATCCGTGATCATGGTGCGTCCGAGGTCCAGTTGGGAGATGTGATCTTTCAGTGGCTCGAGAACGGTGATTTTGGTGTCATCACATTTCGAGACACCCGTGAGGAAGTCGGCACGCAGCAGGGCGCTGTCCATCTTGAGCTGGGCGATCTGGGCCCCACCTTCCTTGGCTTTGGCGATGGCGGCTTCAGGGGCGGGTTTCAGGCCTTCGGAGAGTTTGGCATAAAAAAGGTCGTGCTCGCGGGGCTTCACTTCCTTGGCTCCAGCAGCAGCGGCGACTTCAGCGGGAGCCCCCTCCATATTGCCTTTCCATGTACCGAAGTCAGCGCCGGACTCGATCCATTCCTTGAGCAGCTTGATCTCGGCCTCGGTCATGGGGTCACCTTTGGGAGGCATGAACATGTCATCATCTTTTGGCAGGGTGACGACTTCGTACATGTAGCTCTTGGCGAGGTCTTTCGGGACCAGCGCGGGGCCGGTCTCGCCGCCCTTCAGCATGGCCCAGGCGGCATCCAGGCGGAGCTCACCCTTGGGTTTCTTCGGCTTGCCATCGACGACGGTCGGCGCGCTGTGGCAGTCGAGGCACTTCTTCGTGAGTACGGGAAGCAGGTCTTTCTCAAAGTTCACCGCCGCATTTGAGCGAAGGGCAGGCACGGTAAGCACAGCAAAGACAAGAGGGAGGGAACGAATGGCAAGCGGGGGCATGGCAGGAGTGGGGGTTGGTGGCATGATGGAAACACACCGCGAGGCGTGATTCTTCTCACCTGCGGTGGAAACGCCTTGCCTCGGTGCGTTTTTTCCGGGAAAACAGCTCTACTTCACTCCGACCATGTCCAACAAAGTTGCCGTCGATTCCGTCCTGCGTCGTTCCACTCTGGCCATCGTCATGGGCGGTGGTGCGGGCACCCGCCTCTTTCCACTGACCAAAGACCGCGCGAAACCTGCTGTGCCGCTGGCCGGCAAGTACCGCCTCGTGGACATCCCGATCAGCAACTGCATCAACTATGGAGTGCGGCAGGTCTTCGTGCTGACGCAGTACAACAGCATGTCCCTGAACCGCCACATCGCGCGGACCTATAAATTTGACCAGTTCACACGCGGCTTCGTGGAGGTGCTCGCGGCGCAGCAGACACCAGATGGCGAACGCTGGTACCAGGGCACCGCCGATGCCGTGCGGCAGAACCTGCGCTACTTCACCGAGAGCGACTACGACTACTACCTCATCCTCAGCGGCGACCAGCTCTACCGGATGGATTTCCGTGAAGCCATGACGCAGCACATCCAGACGGGAGCGGAGCTCACCATCGCCACACTGCCCGTGAATGCCAGGGATGCCACCGGCTTCGGCATTCTGAAGACGGAGCCCAGCGGACGCATCCGCGAGTTTGTGGAAAAGCCAAAAGATCCCGCCGTGCTCGAAGGCCTGCGGATGCCCGAGGAGACACTGACAGAACTCGGACTCGACGCCAAGGAGGCCCGCTACCAGGCCAGCATGGGCATCTACATTTTCAACCGTCAGACGTTGATCGACTGCCTGGACAATGACTGCATGGACTTCGGGAAACACATCATCCCGGCAGCCATCCGTGACCGCAAGGTCCACGCCTACAACTTCCAGGGTTACTGGGAGGACATCGGCACCATTCGCTCCTTCTTTGAGGCAAACCTGGACCTCTGCAAACTGGTGCCCCAGTATGATTTCTTTGACTCCACGGCTCCTATCTACACCCACGCACGCTTCCTTCCCGCCACGAAGATCAATGGCGCGACCATCCGCGAGGCACTGCTCTCAGATGGTTGCATCATCACAGATGCGCATGTGGAGACCGCCGTCGTCGGCATCCGCTCGATCGTAGAGAGTGGCACCACGCTGCGGGAGGTCATCATCATGGGCGCCGACTACTACGCTGGAGCCGCTGGCACCGATCCAGACCGGCCTGCGCCTGGCATCGGCCGCAACTGCCGCATCGAGCGCACCATCATCGACAAAAACGTCCATATCGGCGACAACACCGTCATCACTCCCCACGGAAAGCCTGAAAATATGGACCACGAGCTCTACTGCATCCGCGATGGCATCGTGGTGATTCCAAAGGACACCGTGATCCCAGCAGGCACCTGGATTTGATCCCGCCTGCATTGGCTCAGCCGGTTGTCTGAAAAAAGCCCGCACCCGGAAGTCCGGATGCGGGCCAGAAGGAAGTCACCAGCGTTGCCTGATCAATGTTCCTGCAGCCACTTCATCGTGCGTGGATTGAAATCACTCAGGCACTCCCAGTGGAAGGCGTGGCCGGCATTGTCGTAGAGGTGCAAATCAGCACCGGGGATGGCGGCGGCCACTTCCTCGCTCATCCACTTCGGGGTGAAGGTGTCGTTCTTGCCGCCGATCACGAGGGTGGGGCATGTCACGTTCTTCAGTTCGCTGATCGTGTTGTGGCTGATGGCGGCGGCGCTTTGGGCCTCAGTGGCATGCAGCGGCTGGGGCGCTGGATTGATGGCGGCATCCTTCAGGCCCTGCTGCATGTTGTTCCAGCAGTCATCGTTGTCGAACCAGGGCTTCGTAAAGATGAGCATCTGAATCCACTGCATGAAATCTTCAGGGCGCATGTCCGCCTTCGCCTTCATCAGATGCTGCCAGGTGTAGAGACCGAAACGATCCTGCCGCGCCCAGGTACACATGAGGATCATGCTCTTCACCTTCTCCGGGTGCCGCAGCGCCAGTTGCTGGGCGATGACAGAGCCAAGAGAGCAGCCGACCACGCGCGCCTGCTTGATGCCGAGCTGATCCATCAGCCCGGCGTAGTCATCCGCCATCATCGCCGTGGTGTAGGGGCCTTCAGGCTTGTCCGTCTGGCCGACACCGCGGTTGTCACCCAGGATGCAGCGGAAGCCCTTCGACCACTCCGCCGCGTGGGCCTCCCAGACTCCGCCGGGGGCCGTGACCCCCATGATGCAGACCAGCGGATCTCCGCTGCCGCGTTCTTCATAATACATCTGGATTCCGTTGGTGCTGACGTGGGGCATGATTGTGGTGGGGTTCGGGTTTGGATAAACGAGAGCCGCCAGTGCTAGCGACACAGCTCGTTTTTGCCAAGTAAAATGACATCGAATCCTGTGCGCTCATCGAGCCAACACATCGAATCAATCTCAGCGGGTCTGGGTGATCTCACCTTCGAGACTCTCGAACTCTCGGATGAGCACATGGAGGCGCTCGGTCTGCATGTTCATCTCACTTTGTCGCTGCGTAGCCAGCTCCAGAGCAGGCAGAAGCATGCTTTCAAAGCGGCCAAAGAGGGTCTCGACATCAAGCTGCACCTGCTGGGTGAGCATCTCACGCAGGGCCTCGGCAGACTGCTCCAGCCGGTCGATGAGAGTGCGGCGGGCCGTGTTCAGCGCCGCTTGGGTGATGAGAAAGGCCGCACCAACGAGCAGAAGCCCTCCGCCGAGGGCGATGGCTGCGCCGAGCGGCCCCTCGAAAAACCAGGCGACGGCGATGCTAAGCAGGGCGGGCAGGCTGAGCCAGGGGACCCAGCGGGCGCGGCGGCGGGCAGCATTGAGGCCGGGCTCGATGGCCTCATCCAACTTCAAACTGAGGACGAAACGGCGGATGGTGGAGTCGATGTGGGCGCTGAAAAGGCGGCGGATCTCGGGGTCTGCCTCGGTGGGCAGGCGCTCATCCGAGAGGAAGAGACTGCCGCGCCCCTGGGCATGGAGGAAGCGCTCATACTGGAGGCAGTCTTCTTCGAAGATGATGCCGACCTGGCGCCAGCGGTCGCCGGTGCGGTGCTGGAGATCCTGGAAGAGACGATGGTCGAGGCTTTGGGCCTTGTTGCCATAGTTGGAGAGCGGCACATCCTCGATGTCGGTTTTTTCGAAGGCCTGCTTCGTGGTTAGGGCATCCTCAGCCAGGCCGGCGACACGCTGGCAGGATTCCTGGTAGTCGCGTCCGGTTGCATCGAGTGCGGGGAGGACTTTTTTCAGCGTGCGATCGACCTGGAGCTCACGCTCGGTCTGGAGATCCTGCACGAGTGCGGCGGCACGCCGTGCATGCTGGGCACTGGCGCTCAGGCGGTCATTGAGCTGGCCGAGGAGCTGGCGCGCGAGGCGGATGGAGTTCGTCAGCTTGTTCAGGCGTGCGGCGCTCTGCCCGACGAGCCTGGAAATGTGGTTTTCCAGCCCATGGAAGCCGCTCTGCTCCATGAGGGTCTCTCGGTCGATGCCGGAACTGCGGGCGAGGTAGGCTTTTTTTGCAGAGACAGGGAAGATGGGGAAGTCCCGCCCGTAGCGCTGGCGGACGAGCTGGCCCATGTAGTCGATGATGACACTCATCTCCTCGGGCGTGCGCAGATCACACTGCTGGATGACGAAGATGACGTTCCGCATCCAGTGCTTGTGAACTTTGTCGAGGAACTGCCAGGCGCTGGCACCCCAGGGGTTCATGGCGCTGAAGACGAAAATGACGAGATCGGAGATGGGCACGAAGCGCTCGGTGATTTCCTGGTGCTCGTTTTCGATGCTGTTCGTGCCGGGGGTATCGACGATGTGGAAATCACGCAGGAACTCGGCAGGCACCTGGACTTCATCCAGAGTGGGCGTGATGGGGGCGATCAGGTGCTTGGGCCCATGCTTGAAAAAGAGGATCTTGTCCGTGGTGGGCATGATGCCTGTACGGGAGAAATCCTGACCGAACAAAGCATTCAGAAAGGTGGACTTGCCCACATTCACCTCGCCGACCACGACAAAGACGAAGGGCTCCTTCAAACTGGCGGCGAGATTTTCCGCGATCGCCTGAGCGTCGGCATCCGCCCCCAGTTCACGCAGCACCGTGCCCAGCTTTTGCAGGCAGGCGTCGAGCTGGGAACGGAGATGAAAATAGGAGTCGCCGATCATGAACGGAATGACGAAGGAGCAGGCACGGGTGACGAAAGCATGACGTGGCGCGGATCACTAGCAGAGATCAGTGGGCCTGCCGCCTCAACCTTTGAAATTTCCCTTCTCTGAGCCCCGCCCGGCTCATGTCTGACGAGCAAATCTCACTGCGGGAGCGGAGTGGGGTCTTTTTCACCCAGTGGCACAGCGGGACGGATGACGACGCCGACTGGCATGTTCGCCTTCTCCATGTTCATAAGCTGGCTGACGGTGACGAACTGATATCCCTTGGCCAGCAGTTGATCAAACATGGCCGGCATGGCCTGGATCGTCGGCGGGTGGATATCATGGGCCAGCATGATGGAGCCTGGCCGGGCACCGCTGACGAGACGGCTGGTGACGACGGAAACGCCCGGGCGGCGCCAGTCCTGGGGATCGACAGACCACATGATGGTGCTGTAGCCAAACTCGGAGAACATGAGCTGCTTGATGCGGGTATTGATGGCTCCATAAGGCGGGCGGACAAGCTGCGGGCGATAGTTCGCGGCGGCCATGAGCACATCCTCGCTGCGCTGAAGTTCGGAACGGATCTGAGCATCGCTGCGGCTGGTGAGGCTGCAATGGGTGTAGGTGTGGGCTCCGATCTCATGGCCTTCGGCGATGATGCGACGGACGATCTGCGGATAGGCCTTCACATTCTGGCCGATGAGGAAGAAAGTGCATTTGATGTTCCGCTCCTTGAGGATGTCGAGCAGCTTGGGCGTCAGGGATGGGTGCGGGCCGTCATCGAAGGTCATGGCAACCACCGGCTGGGTGATATTCACTGATGAATAGCTGAGCCGCGCCCCGGCTGGCGGAACGCTCGGCATGGTGGAGGGTTTGTTCAATCGCTTGGAAAGCGGATTATCCTGGAAGACCGCATCCTCGGCAGGCACAGCCTTCCTGGCCGCAGCGAGTTCGGCCTTGGAGGGCTGCTTGTCGGTGGAGGAGCAGCCTGCGCTGCCCATGAGGATGCCAAACCAGATACTGAGATACATGCGTTGAGAAATCACGGCGCGGAGAGTAAAGGAGGCGGCCATTTAGGAAAGCATGAATTTTGTGGAAAATGGAATATCGGCGACCAGTACGGCTTTTGACTCTGCTACCCTTCTGCCGACGCCCCGCTCCATGTCTCGCGCCCTCATCATTGCTATCCTCCTGATCCTCACCGGAATCCTGGTGCCCTTCGCCCTTTGGGGAGAGCGCTTTGATGCCGTGTTCAGCCTGGATGGCGCTCAGGCCTGGATCTCCGAGCATGGGTCCTGGGCCTGGCTCGCTGGTGTACTCCTGCTGGTGAGCGACATCGCTCTTCCCGTGCCCAGCACCATCGTGATGTCCGCGCTTGGCCTGAACTATGGTTGGTTCGTGGGTGGCATGCTCGCTTCGTCAGGTTCGTTTCTGGCCGGACTCACTGCCTACTTCGCCAGCCGGTGGTTAGGACGTCCTGCGGCTCTCTGGCTGGCTGGTGAACACTCACTATGCCGTGGTGAAGAGCTTTTCGCCCGACATGGGGGCTGGCTTGTAGCCTTGTCGCGCTGGATGCCAGTCTTGCCGGAGGCCGTCGCCTGCCTTGCCGGGCTGGTAAAAATGAACCTCCGCACTTACCTCACCTCCCTCGCTTGTGGGTCGCTGCCGGTGGGTTTTGCTTTTGCAGGCATCGGCGTCCTGGGGAGAACGAGCCCAACAACGGCTGTCGTTTTGAGCGCCATTCTGCCGATCATGCTGTGGTTCGGGGCTCAACGCTGGATAAAAAAGAGCTGACCGTCGGCAGCCGATCAAGAGCACACGGGCATTTGCCAAGCGTCGATTCCGCGGCCTAACATATTTATACCGGCGAACACTTGGGTTGGTCTTGGGTATCCGACTTTGGTCCTAGGTCCAACGTCTGATAACACCCTTCTCAGGTTGGACTCAATGTGGCGGTGTTCCGATCACAGCGGAACGCGCACCCATGAGACCAAACACACTTAAACACCTTGCTTGCCTGCTCGCTTTGGTGGGCACCACTGCCAGCAACGCCGCCACATCTCCACGCCCCATCAATGATGGCCTAGGCTCT
>CAYMHJ010000265.1:0-8968 GCA_964390165.1 uncultured Prosthecobacter sp.
GGCACAGAGAACGGCCACGACTTCGCCGTTTTGATCAAAGATGGGGCTGCCGCTGGCTCCGCCGGTGCTGGGGAGATTATGCTGGACGAGGAGGCGGTTACCCACATCCGCCTGGGAGCCCCAGTAGTCCGTGACGGCGGTGATGATGCCGGTCTGCATGGTGGCCACGGGGCGTTCGTTGTCGCTGCCTCGGTTCATGAGCTTCTCGGCGGGAAAGCCAATGAAGGCCACTCGTCTGCCGGCATCCAACTGCTGGACTTTTTCCCCGAGGGCGAGCTGGAAGGTGGGGCTGTGCTGCTCTTTGATGATGAGCAGGCCGACATCGTAGGTGCCGAGTTCAGCTCTCCGGCCCTGGGCATTCATCATGTCGCTGCCATACGAGGGGTGGCTGATGGCCTGACGAACGCGATACTTCTTTGACGGGTCCTTGTTGATAGCAATGAACACGGCTCCGCCCGTTTTGAGGGCGTCTTTCGCAGGCTCGGTGATGTGGCTGTTCGTGGCGAAGATGCCGGGAGCCACGGCCCAGGCAGTGCCGGTGCCGAGGGATTGACCTTCGGCACTCATGAGGATCACTTTGCCTACGGCGCTCTCCAGGCGCTTCGCGGCGGCTTCGAGCTGTGTGTCGCTATCACCTCCCCCACCAATGTTGACATTAAAGGTGCCGCCGCCTCCGGGGCGGAGCATCCACAGGGCTCCGAGACCGAGCGCGATGAGGGCTGCGATGGCGATGGGTAGTTTGTTGCCTTTTCGCGCCGGGCCGCGGCCGCCGCCGCCCTGGCCGAGGTGGGCGGGGCCGCTGGGGCGCTGATCGCGGGCGGGCAATGCATCGGCAGGAAGGGAGACTTCCACGCGGGGGCCATTTTGCCCCAACTCGATGACGAAGCTGCCGACGAGCGCACGCGGCTGGGTGAGCTTTTGCCCATTTAAATGCGTGCCGGTGCTGCTGCCAGCATCTGCCAGCCACCACACGCCTTCGGCATCGCGGTAAAGCCGCGCATGACTGCTGCTCACGCCACGGTCCCAGGTGGGGTCAAAGCGGACGGTGTTGTTCGGCCCGGTGCCGAAGGAGACTTCCTGGGTGTGGAGGATCTCGTCTTTACCTTTGTTTGTGCCCGTGAGTCGGCGGATGAGGATGGGATGGTTCATGGGAGAAGAAGCGTTGTGTTTAGCCTGAGCCCTCAGGGGACTCCAAGCCTCAATTACCGTTTTCGTCGTGCTGGGTTACAAAAGTTCCTCGATCTCAGCGCGTCATGGCGATGGCCTGTGGGGCGCTGCCGCTCTGCCAGACGACCTGGGTCCCCTTCCCCACGAGCTTCACGAGACGAACGATGTCCCAGTTCGCCAAACGGATGCAGCCGCTGCTGTGGTTTCGGCCGATGCGTGCCGGCTCAGCGGTGCCGTGGATGCCGATGTGGGCCTGGGGCCCCTGGTCGGGCTCGATGTCCAGCCAAAGGATGCCGACAGGGTTGTTCGGGCCGGGAGGGAGATCATGCTTCACTTTGCCAGCGCGGCCTTCTTTCAGCATGAGGTCATCCCAGAGGAAGCGTGAGTTCGGGGCGATGGCCTGGATGTGCCAGGTGCCTTTGCGACGGTGCTCGGGCTTCTGGCTGACGGTGATGGGAAAGGTGGCGGTGAGTCGCTCGTCAGCACCGATGACCTCGATCATGCGGGCATCGTGGTGGATGCGCAGGGAGATGCCCACGGGGGCCTTCCGTGTGGCGATGCCGGCGGGCGGCCAGGTCTCGATGAGGAAGGGCTTTACCGCAGGCACGCGCACTTGATCCCCGAGTTTGAGCTGGGTGATGTCCATGCCGGAATTCAGTCGGCGGAGAGTGCTGAGATCCGTGTGGAAGCGCTCGGCGGTGTATTCGGCGAGGCTTTCGTAGAGCAGGGCTTTCGCGGCGGCCTTTTCAGGCAAAGTGGCCGGCATGGGGGCGATCCAGGCGGCAGCGCTGGCGGGGATGGTGAAGGTGGTCTTTGTCTCGTGGATGCTGCTGCGTGCCTCGGCGAGCAGGGTATCGAGGCTGCGCCCGCCTGCTGCGGTGATCCAGCGCTCGATGGCCTTGACGGTGAACTCACCCATGAGCCCGTCGAGCTTGCCGGGGGCAAACTGGATGCGGTCCAGATAGAGATGGAGCTTCCAACGGTCTGTCTCGGGCAGGGCACGAAGGGTCTCCAGAAGAGACGGGGCCTCTGCAGGTTCGAGATCATCACCGGACTCATCTCCCCCATCTGGATCGGGAATAAAAAGCTCCTGGCCGACGCGGATGAGATCGCTCTTGAGTCCGTTCAGTTGCTTCATCGTGCTGACGGTGGTGCCACAGCGGCGAGCGATGCTGTAAAGTGTGTCCCCAGACTCGACGACGACGACCAGTACATGCTGCCATTCGCCCTCAGGCAAAGTCGCGTGGCAGGGAGTGCAGGAAAAGTGCGGCAGGCAAAGGGCCAGCAGAGCGGAGGAAAGAAGGCGCTTGGAGTTCATGGGTGGGTACTGGGTGACTTTGGGATGAAGAATGCCGCCCCCACGTTTTCCGGTTCCCCCGCTTGGATTTGGTTTTGTTTTTTTCTGTAACGAAGAGGCGGGATTTCGTTAGTTGGCTGGTGTCTGGCTGATTTCTTTTCAGAAATCCCACGCACAGCTTTCTTTCCCAAGCTCTCAAGCACGCCATCCTCTCACCTCTTCATTCTCATGCACACCACCTCTGACTCTACTGAGAACCTGGATCTTCTGGTCACACGCGTAGGTTTGGCTGAAAATCTGCCGGTCTTCAGCCGCTTCCGGCTAAAGCGCATCCTGGGAAAGGGCGGCATGGGCGTGGTCTGGCTGGCTCAGGATGAAAAGGCAAACCGTGAGGTGGCGCTGAAATTCATGCCCGACATCGTGGCCGGAAATGCCACCGCCCTTCAGGACATGCGCCGGGAGACGCGCAACGGCATCAAGCTCTCTCACCAGAACGTCGTGACGATGTACGACCTCGTGGAGGAGAACGAGAGTGCGGCCATCATCATGGAGTATGTCAGGGGAGGTACCCTGGACAACCTGCGGCGCAATCAGCCAAGCCAGGTCTTTGAAGTAGCCACTGTGGAATCCTATGTAAACCAGTTACTCGACGCGCTCGATTATGCCCACAACGTGGCGAAGATGGTGCATCGTGACCTCAAACCTCTAAACCTAATGGTAGATGAGCATGATGTGCTCAAGGTGGCCGACTTTGGCATCGCCCGAAATCTCCAGGACTCCGTGAGCCGCATCAGCATGAAATTCAACGGCGCGGGAGCCCTGGCCTATATGAGCCCACAGCAGATGTTGGGGGATAATCCCAGCCCGATGGATGACATCTATGCGCTCGGGGCCACCCTTTATGAACTGCTGACCGGTAAACCTCCTTTTTGGACAGGCGACATCGCCACCCAACTGGAGAGCCGCATCCCGCCACGCATGAGTGAGCGGCGGCAGGAATTTGGCATCCGCGGCGCGGCCATCCCGGAGGCGTGGGAAACGGTCGTAGCCGCCTGCCTGGAGAAACGCCCGGAAGACCGCCCGGCGGACATCGAGGCGATCCGACAGGGATTACGTGGCCAGAAATTCAGGAGACTATCCGGTCACACCACCACGCGCCGCAGCTCCCAGCCAAAGAAAAGCAGCCAAGCTCCAGGAACGGGTGGACTCACCATCACCAAGATCGCCATCGCCGCAGCGGTGGTGATCGGCGCTGCGGGTTTCTTCCTGGGAGGCCGGGAGAAGCGTGAGCCGAGCAAGACCGCAGCCCTTTCATCGAAAGACACAAGCACGGAAGACGAATCCCTGAAGACGACCCGCGAGAATGTGGAGGCATTCAAAAAGGCCACCGCTGCGGACTTCGGCTCAGCCTGGGAATACCGCATGGTCTGGACCGAAGTGCTAAAAAAGATCCGCAACCTGGCAGTGCCAGGAGATCCGGCCTGGCAGGAATTGATCGACGATGCGACACGACTCGAGAGTCAGGCAAAAAGTGAGGAGTTGCGCGAGGAAGCCGCCTATAAAGCCAAGGTGAATGCTCTCAACGAGGCAATCACCACAGCAAGAACGCAATCCGCCAGACAAGACCTCAATGATGAGGGCAAAGCAAAAGTCTGGCAGAACTTTCTCACCCAGATGGAGAGCATGAATCTAAAGGAGGACTATGGTCGCGGCCACGAGGCACTGCAGCAGGAGGCGCTCGTGGCTTTCAATCGTTTCCAGGCTCAGTCATTGACCGGAAACTCCGCCTCATTGGCGTCTGGAGCTGACGTGCTGACCAGTGAAGAGATGCGCAGTTGGTCTGTGGGGGAGAAGGAGGTCGTCATCAAGCGTGTGCAGCAGAATCTGCAGCAAAAGGGCCTTTATCAGGGAAGTCTCGACGGCAAGCATGGACTAAAACTGCATGAGGCGCTCATCGCCTACCAGAAACAGGAGCAGATGCCGACGACCGCCCGCATTGATGACAGTGTCCTGACTCGGCTGAACGTGGACAAGACACGTCCACCGCAGCAGGTCGTCGTCACACGCAACGTGGGAGGTGGCTCCCCCGGGTCCGGCTCCAGGCCCAGCGGCGGCGCTTCATCTGGAGTGCCGGAACAGATCATGCGCTGGTCTGGCGCGATGGGTGCCATCGGCAATGCTCGCTCGGCCTGGGGCCGCTAAAACTGCTTGAGCAATTGAATCCGGCCATTTCCATGTTCTTCCTTTGACAGATTTTCAGACATGAGCACTCCCTTCGATCTCGACAACGGCGCCACCATTCAGACATTCACGCCGGGCACACGGCTGTTTGGCCGCTACACGCTCCAACGCCTGCTCGGCAATGGTAAAAAAGGAGACGTCTGGCTCGCCAAAGACGAAAACCTTAGCCTGGACGTCGCCATCAAAGTCCTGCGCAACTACCCGCACTTCCGAGCCCTGGAGATGCAGTCCGGCAAGCTCATGGATCTGGCCCATCATGCCGTCGTGCGCTTTCACGACACCGCCGGAGACGACCAGCTCGGCGGATTTGTGATGGAATACTTCGAGTCCCGCCCGCTCTCCACCCTGCTCGCCGACCGTGAATTCCGCCCCTACGAAGTCACCGAAATCAAACGCTGGGTCAGGGATCTCTTTTCCGCTCTTGCCCATGCACATGACAAACTCGGCGTCATCCACCAGGACATCCGGCTCGCCAACCTCCTGGTAAGCCCCGAGGGAGTGATGAAGGTGAGCGAGTTCGGTCTAGCCCCAGCCCCTATTTCAGGCGGTGGCAGATCCCCCACCGACACCGACTTCAATCACCTCCCGGCCGTCAGTCCTCAGATTCTTGCTGGTGAAGCACCCACAAAGCAGGACGACCTCTATGCAGCTGCTGCCGCCGTTTATGAGTTGCTGACCGGCAGGCCAGTCTTCCCTGGAGGAAACATCCCCCTACAGATTCAAAAGAAAGTCCCGGCCACCATCTCCGCCTGCCGGGCCGAGCTTCAGATCAAAGGAGATGCCATCCCCAAAGTATGGGAAGAATGGATCGCCCGCTGCCTGGAAAAGGACCCCGCCAAGCGCCCTGCCTCCGCACAGGAAGTGCTGAGCCTCATCGAATCGGCCTCCACCACCACTCGTGGCACCTCATCCCGCAGTGCAGCCTTCAGCCAGGTCGGAGAGGCAATGGGATCCGCCGTTGGCAACCTTCGCGAAAAAGACTTTTCCTGGCTCGGCGGCCTCATCAAAGGTTCTGTCGCCCTTGCCCTGCTCGGTGCCGCCGTCTGGCACTTCTGGCTCAAGCCGATGGAGGAGGAACTCGCCGACCGCCGCGCCGTCGTCGCAGAGATCCAAACTCGTGACGCCGAAGCAAAAGCACAAATTGAGGAGTATAAAAAGGCAGGCAACAAAACCTCCACCCTCACGACCGCCAAAGAAACCGCTGAAAAAGCCGCCAGCCGCTGGCTTCAGTTCATCGAAGACTACGAGTCAGACACACTGCCCTTCAGCAAGGAGGACGACAACATGCTGCGCGAAGCACGCCGCCAGCAGAGGAACTGGGAAGACGATGTCGAAACCCTGGATAAACGAATCACTTTCGTCAAAGAACAGGAAAAGAATCAACTCGCAAAGGTGGATAACGCCTTTGCAGCGCATCGCGATGAGGATGCCAAGCATGAGAGTAAACCCATCGCCGAACAGATGCGAGTGGCCCTGGAAAGAAGTGATGCCTGGAGCAAAATGCTGAAGGATTTCGGCGGCGAAGACGCCCCCAAGCTCATCAGCTACCAAGACGTGCTCACCCAGGCCAAATCCGCCCACGGCCGCTGGCAGGCGCTGGTGGATCAGCAGAAAAAAGAAGCCGATGACTGGATCGCCGGGTGGGAGAAAAAGATCGAGGGGGTGAAGGCCAACCTCGTGCTGCCAGAAAAGTCCAAGCAGGACAAACTGGCACTGATCCAGAGCGGAATCGATGAACTCAGCAAGGACAATGTGCCCCTGCCTGCCGCCAACAAGGTAAGTGTCTTCAATACGGAACTGAGCCGACTCAAAGAAGAAGTCCTGAAAATTGCCGACCCCATGCCACCTGCGCCACCGGAGCCCTTCCCCACCACGCTGGCCGACTTCTATAAATACACTCCTCTGAAGGACAAAACAGAGCCCATGCAAAAGCAGGCGCTCATCAGCCTCCAGGAGCAGCTCAAGGCCGAAAAATTCTACACCAGCACCGTCGATGGCAGACTCGGACCCGGTGTGGAAAAAGCACTCATCGCCTGGCAAACGAGCAAGGCGCTCCAACCCACCGGAAGACTAGACGCCGCCTCCTGGGCCGCGACAGCATTAGGAATGATGGAGGCCACAGCCATGGAGGCAGAACTCACGAAATTGACGGCCGCCACGAGGCCTGAAAGCTCAGACAAGCCAAAATCCAGTAACCGCAAGCTGTCTCCACGCGGCATCGACTACACCGGAAAAAGTATCGAACGAGGCTATTATGAAACCTTTGGGATAGGCTTGGTGCGGATCAAAAAGGATACGATTGGAGGCAGCTTGAATGGCCCTGGCGGCAAATTAAAGCCTGAGGCGGCTAAGGATCCTGATAAAGTAAAAGCATGGAATTACCACCTCCGAACCTGGGTGGACTACTGCCAGTGGTGCGAACGCCAATAGCCGACTCATGAGCCTCACCCCATCCCTTTCCCTGCATCTCGACTTCCCGAAGATCCTGGTCGCAGGCGCAGGCAGCCGGTTCAGCGCCTGTGTGACGAACATCGGTGCGGAGCCACTGCACAACGTCGCTGTCACCTTTGCTTGTGCGGACTTTGACCCGCCTGAGCTGACGCTCGAGCTGGATGACCTCCAGCCTGGGGGCAGGCAGGAGCGCGCAGTCTCCGTCCTGCCGACCCAGGTGGGCAGCCGCCCGCTGACCTGCACCGTCGAGTTCACCCAGGGCACCCAGACACAGAGCCTCTACGGCACCTGGGATGGGCTGACCATCTTTGAGCGGCCCTCCAGCCAGGTGAGCATCACCAATATCGTTCAGGACGTGCAGAGCCACCGCAGCAGCGGGGAAAAGGCTGAGTTTGGCGCGGTGAAGGGGGATGTGAGCATCAATCTAACCAACAACCTGGCTCAGATCCAGAGCCTCAACGACCTGCTCGCCATCACCCTGCCCCCAGCCTGGCGTGAGGTGCCGCTGCGCAGCCTCACCAGCACTGCTGTCCGCCGCACGAGTGATCGCCGCCGCATCCCCGCAGCATTCCTCCGGGTCTATGAGCCCATGACAGCTCTGCACATCCGCCCACTCGGCTCGCCCCCTCTGACCGCCAGCGATCCCACGGCACGCGGCTGGAGACTGCGTGGCGGCGCGGGAAGCCAGCTCGTGCTCGGGCGCTCATCGAACGATGTCGATCTCGTCACCCGCTTCATGCCCGCCGATCCCGCCAGCGACAGCAAATCCGCAGGACTAAGCCGCAAGCAGGCACGCTTTTCAGTCAATGCCGCCGGCCTGCTCACCGTGGAAAACATCAGCAGCGGCAACGTCGTCATCGTCGGTCGCACCGCAGTGCCCGTCGGCGGCAGCAGCCTTCTTTCCAGTGACCAGGCATTGTCTCTCGGCACGCCTCCCGCTGATCTACGTCTTCATGTGCGTCTCGCTCCAGCGCCTGGACATAGCATTCGTCTGGCCAATCTCGAAGAGTGGCAGGGCTATGGCCCGAGTCGTCACCTTCCCGCTGATCCAGAAGCCACCTGGGGACATGCCCTGATTGACTGGCTGAACTCCGCCCCCAGCTACTGGCAGCCTCTTTGGTTCAGCCGTCTAGCCGCCTTTGGCAGCGCCAGTGACGTGCCGCTGCGGCTGGAGGACAGCAGTCTCGACCCCTGCCACGGTTTCCTGCATTATTTCTGCGGCTGCTACTGGTTGGAAGTCATCTCCCAGCGCGGCGGCGTGACCCTTCACGATCCACTAAATCCCGACAGCCAAGCCCCCGTGCCCATTCCTCCGGGCGTCATCGTCCCACTGCGTGGAAACATGACACTCACCCTCGGGAGCAGCAGATTCCTGCTGACCAAGGCGGCGTAACTCCGAGGCATCCTTCCCACGGGCTTTGGCATGGCCAAAGAGTGGGCGTTTGAGATTCACAGACTGCCGGGAACACCGTCGCCTACCAAACATGAAATCCCGGAACAGCATGCCTCTCCAAAAGATCGGTCTCGGCTGCGTGACCTTCGGTCGTGAGATCGACGAAGCAGCCTCCTTTGCGCTGCTCGATCACGCCTTCGCACGCGGTGTCACGCACTTCGACACCGCATCAGCCTACGGCGGCGGAGCTTCGGAAACGATCCTTGGGAAGTGGTTGGCTTCGCGAAAGCCGGAAGGTATCACCATCGCCACGAAGATCCTGCCGCCGTATAACCGCATCGACATTACGGACAGTTTACGACGCCTCGGCGTCGAGCAAATCGACCTGCTTTACCTGCATCAA
The DNA here is from genome assembly GCA_964390165.1 of uncultured Prosthecobacter sp. Taxonomy (GTDB): domain Bacteria; phylum Verrucomicrobiota; class Verrucomicrobiia; order Verrucomicrobiales; family Verrucomicrobiaceae; genus Prosthecobacter. Next base: position 8,953 of record CAYMHJ010000265.1, read on the forward strand.
TGGCATGAGACGGCGC
>CAYMHJ010000266.1:0-8943 GCA_964390165.1 uncultured Prosthecobacter sp.
CTTCGATGCTGGTGAAGGGTTTGGAGCCGTGGATGTCCCAGGTGATCTCGCCAAAGACGGTGATGAAGGTGTTCACCGTGACAAAACGCACGCCGCGCTCGACGAGACGACGCGCGAGCAGGCAGCTCTGGCCAAAGCGGTTCATGCCGTAGCGTTCGCGCACTTTGAGCGGCTCCTTCGTCAGATCGAAGGCCTCGCGAGCCTGCGTGCTGGTCATGATGCGGTAGGCGGACTCGAAATTGCTGTCCATGAGCTTCGCCTGCTCGCTGTATTCGAAATTCCGCACGCTGCTGTCCACCAGCTCGCGCATCTGCTTGCGACGCTCGAGACGCACCTCGCTGATTTCCTTCGGCGGCAGCAAATCAGGCACTTTGAAGTCCTTCTCCGACGGATTCGCGTTCAGGACGAAAGGATCATACGCCTTGCCGAGGAATCCTGCGTCCTGGCCGTGCGGCATGTTGCCGCCGGTGGGGCCCATCGTCTCTGGGAGGATGATGTGCGCGGGCAGATCGCTGCGGCGGCCTTGGAGGAATTCGAGAGCGCTGCCGACGTGCGGTGTATTGACTCCACCGGTGAAAAGTCGGCCCGTCTGCATCATTTGATGCCCGGTGTCATGCACCGCAGCGGCGGTGTGGTAGCAGGAGCGCACGAGGCTGAATTTGTCCGCGATCTTTGCATGCATCGGCAGGATCTCGGAGATCTCGAAAGCATTGCTCTTCGTGCGGATCGGCTTGAACGGGCCGCGAATCTCGCTCGGCGCATCCGGTTTCATGTCCCAGAGGTCCTGCTGGCTCGGCGCACCGAGGTTGAAGATCATGATGCAGGCCTTGTTGCTCTTTTTCGGGTTCACTTTGCCCTCCGCCTGGAGTTTGGCGAAGCCCGGCATGGTGAGGCCGATGGCGCTCAGGGCGCCTGCAGAAAGGAAATCGCGGCGAGTGACGCCATCGCAGGTGGCGACTGAACCGGCGGCTTTGAGTGTGAACATAGGCGTGTAAGTGGTTGCGGAGCTTAGAACTACGCTCTTCGGGTTCAAAACTGAATGGACGATCCAGCTTTTGGGAATGTGGCTTCCCAAGCTGGTAGCGAGTGACCTCAATGATTCGATTCTGGAATATCCCGGCGTCTGGCGGAACGGCTCCCGAAGCTGCTGCCCACTTTACTTTTTCCCCTCGTCCAGGAAGTCGAGTGTTTTCTCCAACCACTCCTTGGCAGGCGCACCGTGTCCCTGGCCGGGAATATCAAAGAGCTTCACATGCTTGAATTCATTCGCCTTGAAGCCTTGCTCATAAATGGCGGTGGTGTTGTCGAGATTGAAATCTTTGCTCCCTGTCACCAAGGCGATTCGTGATTCATTTTGCGCCAGAGTGGCGATCTCCGGGTGCGGGATGTATCGAGCTTCATAAGTGGTCCCGTCCTTTCCCTGCGTGGGGAAAAAGAAGTTCGCGCCCATGAAGCACACCGCCCCGCTGAACATGTCTGCATAGGCCACCGCGAGCATGGAGGCCACTCGCGAACCACCCGAGTGGCCACTGACATACACACGTGCTGGATCGATCGAGTAGAGCTGCCGCATCTGATCATTCGCCGTGATGGCGAGCTGCATCCTGCCAAAGACTTCCCGGTTATTCCCTGCCCCCAATGCTCCTATGAAGATGAGTTTCCGATCCGCCAATACCTTCTCCCAGTCGGCGGGCAGTGCACACTTATCGTTCGGGCTGATCCAGATGAACAGGCCGTGCGGCACCTCCTTCTTGTAGGATCTCGGCACGATTACTTCATAGCGCTCCCGGCTGAGATCGAGCGCCGCAGGTGTCTCCGCCGAGCGTAGACGCATCTTCAACTGATCCGCCCCCGCCATCGGTGTGCCCTCTTTGAAGGTGATGGGGCTGCGCTGGCCTTCTTTGATTTTACCGCCTTTTTCAGGCTGGGCGGCTGCAAAGATAGAAAAGCTGGAGATGAGGATGAGCAGGCTGAGGCGCATGGGATCTCCATGGAAGCGGATTTCACAACTCGTGTCGATGCCGAAAATGAACGGCGTGGAGTGATTCGTGAAAGTCTGATCACTTCACAAACCGGAACTCGGGCGTTGCCCAGAGAGTCTGGATCAGGCGGGCCCAGGAGTCGCGGATTTCGTCGTCGGTGGCATTGCCGGAGATGGAGGCTTCGAGGTAGTCGCGGGCGAGGTCGAGTTCCTTGGCATTGGGTTCACGGCTCAGGGAATAACGGTAGGCGAGATGGATGCGCTCGGGCATCGGTTTGACTTCGCCAAGCACTCGGGTGGCAGCGGAGCGGGCCTGCTCGATGACCTTTGGATTGTTCATCAGGAAGAGCGCCTGCGTGGCGACGGTGCTGGTGGTGCGCTGGCCGATGGGCTGGTTAATGTCGGCGAAGTCGAAGACCTCAAACAAGGGATGGCGCACATTGCGAAAAGCTGCGGTGTAAACGCTGCGGCGGGTGTCATCGAACTTGAAGCCGTATTCGAGGATCTGGACCTTTTGATCATTGGAGTCCACCTTGCCTGCGCCGCCGACATTCGGACCACCAAACGTGGTCTCCATTGTTCCCGCCGCGACGAGCATGGCATCGCGGATGCACTCAGCATCAAGACGCTTGCGGTTCATGTGGGAGAGTAGGCGATTATCGGGATCATTGGTGGCCTTGCCTTCGCTTGCCTGCCGATACGTGCGGCTCATCACCATCTCCTTGACGAGCTTTTTCAGGCTCCAGCCTTCCTCCATGAACTTCACGGCGAGGTAGTCGAGCAGCTCGGGATGCGAGGGTGCCTCGCCGGTGCTGCCGAAGTTATCCGTGGTGCGCACGATGCCGGCACCGAAGAGCCAGTGCCAGACGCGGTTCACCATCACCCGGGAGGTCAGCGGGTTGCTGCGGCTGGTGAGCCATTCGGCAAACTGGAGGCGTCCGCTTTGGTCGGCTGGGATCGCGGGAACATTACCCTTCATCGCGACTTGCAGGAAGCCACGCTGCACTGGAGCACCGAGATTGCGGATGCTGCCGCGGATGTGGATTCGAGCATCCTCGGGCTGCTCATCTTCGGCCACGGACATGGCTTCAGGGCGGGAGGGCGCGGTCTTCTTGATCTCTTTGATCTGCTTCTCGAGCTTGCTGAGCTGAGTCTTGAGTTCCTTCTCGGCAGTCGAGGTCTTCTGCGCGGGCATGTCCGGCATGTCAGCCTCGGCTGGCAGGAATTGCACGGCATCGACGGTCACATAACCTTCAGCGCCAGCATTGGAGATCATGACAAAGTTCTGCCCTGTGGCCTCGAAGCGCCAGGTGCCGATGCTGATGAATTGCAGGCCCTTCAGTTCGGTGGTGGCTTGTTTAAAATACACGAGATCCTCGCCATCGGCATGAAGCACGGTGGCCGGGATGCGCTCCGCACGACCAGGGCCCCCGCTGTAGGCCACGCGGACTTCGTAGCGTCCGGCGACAGGCAGTTTCGGCGTGAAGGTGATGGTCTTTTCTCCGCGGCCTACGTTCAAGTCATGCGTGTAACCACCGCCAATGAAGGGAGGATACATGCTGGAGAGCTTCCATTCGCCAACCTTCTGCGCCTCGCTGTCATCGACGACGACGCCAGGCAGATCACTCGCGCTGAGGCTTTTCTTTTTCCGCAGAGCAACGCTGCCGGCATCGCGGAGCTGATCTTTGAGCAAAGCGGCCTCTTTTTCGAGCTTTCCGAGCACGCCTTCAAATTTCACGAGCTGCGCCTCCTGCTCGCCATCGAAGGGCAGCGGCGTGTCGATCCAGTGCGCGACGTTGTCGGTGTAATTTTTGAGCGTCTTCGTGCTTCGGAAGATGCCCGCGAGCGCGTAGTAGTCGCGCGTCGGCACAGGATCAAACTTGTGATCATGGCAGCGTGCGCAGCCGATGGTCATGCCGAGAAAGGATTTGCCGATGGTGTCGAGCTGCTCGTCCACGATGTCCATGCGAAGCATGCCTTTATCCTGCTCCTCATAGTTCGTTGGGCCGAGGGTGAGGAAACCGGTGGCGGTGAGCTGACGGCGACGCTCGGCAGCATTCTTTGCCGGAAGAATGTCTCCCGCGATCATTTCCGTGATCATGCGGTCGAGCGGCACGTCATCACGGATCGACTCGATGAGGTAGTCGCGGAAGCGCCACGCATCCTTGAACGGCAACGAGCGACCACCGCCCGAAGATTCGGCGAAGCGCGAAAGGTCCATAAAGTGCGAGGCCCAGCGCTCAGCGAAGGCGGGCGTGGCGAACTGGCGCTCGATCTCGGCCTTGAGATCCTTGATCTCAGTCTTCTCAGGTGGAAGCCCGATCAGATCAAAGGACAAGCGGCGGAGGAACGTGGCCTCATCAGCATCGGGTGCGGGTTGCAGGCCATTGGCTTCCAGCTTTGCCAGAATGAAGCGGTCGATGTCATTCGTGGGCCAGTCCGCCTCCTTCACGGCTGGCGGGGCTGGCTTCTGAGGCACCTGAAAGGACCAGAAGCTGCCGTCGGCCTTGGGCTGTGAGCCATGCTTGGTCCCACCGGGCACCTCGGTGCGTGGGTCATGTGCCCCTCTGCTGATCCAGGTCTTCAGATCGCTCAGCTCGGACTCGGAGAGCTTCTTTTTCGGCGGCATCTTGAGGTCGCGGTCCTCATAGCTCACGGCCTTCCAGAGCAGGCTTTCTTCGGCCTTGCCGGGGATCAGTGTGGGGCCGGAGTCGCCACCAGTTTTCCAGCCTGCCAGATGATCGAGGCGCAGGCTGCCCTTCTGCTTGTCCGGGCCGTGGCAGTCGATGCAGTGCTCGATGAGCAGCGGGCGGATGCGCTTTTCAAAAAATTCCTGCTGCTCCGCCTGATCAGACACCGCCCCGCGCATCATGGTGGGGGAAAAAAGACAGGCGATCAAAAGGGGGATTCTCATGCGGGGCTTAGGCTAACGGGGGCGCAGAAAGGCCTCTTTCAGTGTCCAACTTCGCTTGGCAGAACCGAACGCATGGCACCACCACCACCCGGCGTCTCAACGATGACCCGGTCTCCAGCTAGCAAATCAAAGCTCGTGCAGCCTTCGAGCATGGTCTCGATTCCATCCCGCCGCAGTCGTTGCCATCCTTTTTGTCCGGGCAGACCTCCGTTTAAACCGAAAGGCTGCTCCACCCGATGCTGCGTGAGCAGGCTCACGGTCAGCGGCTCCAGGAATTCAAACTCACGAACGACGCCATCCCCGCCGTGCCACTCGCCTGCCCCGCCGCTGCCGTGGCGGATGGCGAACTGGCGGAGGCGGACGGGGTAGCGCTGCTCGATGATCTCGGGATCGGTGATCGCGGTGTTCGTCATGTGCGTGTGCAGGGCGTGGGCACCGTGGTAGCCCTCGCCCGCGCCGCTGCCTCCGGCGATGGTTTCGTAGTAGCCGAAGCCTGCTCCGCCGAAGAGGAAGTTATTCATCGTGCCTTGCGAGCAGGCTTGGAGGTTCAATGCCTTGATCAGGGTATCGACAAGCCTTTGCGAGACCTCGACATTGCCGCCGACGACGGCGGGATCGCGTGCTGCATCGCCGGTGAAGGTGGGATTGAGCAGCGATGTGGGCAAAATGATCTCCAGCGGCTCCATGAGGCCTTCATTCAAAGGCAGATCCTCCTGAAGCATGAGGCGCATGACATACAAAATGGCGCTGCGGACGATGGCATTTGTGGCATTCAGATTGCGCGGATGCACGCCGGAGGTGCCGGTGAAGTCGAGCACGAGCTTGTCCGCAACTTTGCGCATGGAGACGGCGATCACGCTGCCATCGTCGAGCTTTTCGCTGGCGGAGATGGAGTCAGGAAGGCGCTGGATTTGCAGGCGCATGACCTTGGCAGAGTGATCGAGGATCTCGGACATCACACGCGGCAGGCTTTCGCTGGCGAGTGAGCGGAGGCGCTCGACGCCGTGGAGATTGGCGGCGAGCTGCGCGTGAAGGTCGGCGAGGTTGTCGGCGAGGTTCCGAGTCGGATGCAGCGCGGTCGTGAGCAGCGTGCTGATTTCATCAAAGCAGGACTCGCCAGCGCGAATGAGATGTCGCGGCGCGATGACGACACCTTCCTGGATCAAGCGCGTGGCATTCGCGGGCATGGAGCCGGGTGTGATGCCGCCGATCTCGGCATGATGCGCGCGATTGGCGATGTAGCCGAGCAGCGTGTCGTTTTGAAAAACAGGCGTGATGAGTGTGACATCCGGCAGGTGCGAGCCGCCTAAGGCGGGATGATTCGTGATGATGGTATCGCCGGGCTGCATGGCGACAGCGACGGCAACCTCACGCACGCAGACGCCGAGCGCGCCGAGATGCACAGGGATGTGCGGCGCGCTGGAGAGCAGTCGGCCTTTTGGATCTAGGAGGGCGCAGGAGAAGTCGAGACGTTCACGGATGTTCGTGGAGATGGCGGTGCGGCAAAGCAGAGCGCCCATGTCGCTGACGATGCTGTGGAAGCGATGGCGGAGGAGGTCGCGCTCGATCACAGGCGCGGCAGAAGTCTGGCCAACGAAGCGAAGGATGTGGCCGAAGCCAGGGAGGTGCTCGGTGCTCCAGCCGGGGGTGACGACGAGTGTGGAGAAGGCGTCCTGGATGAGTGTGATTTGTGTCGAAGAAGACGTGAGTCTTCCCTCGGGCCGAACCTCGGAAATCTCACGTTTTCCGCTACGCGTGATGGTGCGGATGGAGACGAGCTCGACCTCGCGACTGGCGGGTGGTGGGTAGCCGAAGAGTCGCTGGTAGGCGGTGCGGTAGAGATTCGGAAGCTCGTGCGGATCAGTGAACTCGACCTGGAGCGGCGTGTCCTGGCCTTTGAGCCGGAGCTCGGCGATGCGGACGGTCTGGCCCCCTCTCCCCGGCAGTGCGTACTGAGACTCGCCAGATTCACTTCCGGGGAGAGGGCTGGGGTGAGGGGCAGAGGCGGCGTCGATTTGCGGGTGTGTGGTCCCCTCACCTAGCCTTTCGCTTCGCGGCGCTTCGCTAGCCCCGCAACAGGTGTCTTCGGCGAGCGAGCCGCACTCGCGGGGCGAGGAACCAAGCCAGGACTGCAATGGCATCCGCACTTCCTTTTCCTCGATCACCTCCGGCACCGCCTCCTGCAAACCCACCGCGCTCAAAATACCCGCGTGCTCGGGGACGAGGATCGTCTTCATGCCCAGACTCTCCGCCACGGCGCAGCCATGCTGCGGGCCTGCTCCACCGAACGCGAGCAGGGCATGATCCGCTGGATCAAACCCTTCACCGATGCTGATGCGGCGGATGGCATCGGTCATGTGCTCGATGGCGAGTCGGAGCAATGCGTGAAGCAGCTCAATCTCGCTCAAGATGCCGTCGGTTTGTGCTTGAAGCTCACGCAGGCGAAGGCGCGCAGCTTCGAGATCGAGTGGGATCGGCGCGCGGGTGGGATCGAAGCGGCCGAGGAGCAAATTGACGTCCGTGATCGTCAGCGGACCACCTTTGCCATAGCAGGCAGGGCCGGGGTTTGAGCCAGCACTTTCAGGCCCAACGGCCAAGCCGTGATGCGTCATGCGACAGATGGAGCCACCACCGGCAGCGACGGTTTCGATGTCGATGCATGGCGCGAGCAGCTTCATGCCGGCGACCTCCTGACTGAAGCGATAGCCTGGGCGTGTGTCGATGCGGGCCACGTCCGTGCTCGTGCCGCCCATGTCGAAGGTGATGATGCGCGTGTGGCCTAGCCGACGCGCGGCGTTCGCGGCACCGATGGCTCCGCCTGCGGGACCGCTGAGCAGCATGTCCTTCGGTCGGATGTCGGTAGCGGTTTTCAGTCCGCCCGCGCTGGTCATGACATGCATGTCTGGTGATACACGGCGGATGCCATTTAAAAAGGACTGCACCGGCGCGTGCAGATACGCATCTGCCACCGTGCTCTGCGTGCGTGGCAGGAGCTTCGCAAAAGCAGCCGTCTGGTGGGAAAGCGTGAGGTGCGTGAAGCCGACTTCCCGAAGGATATCAGCGACTCGCAGCTCGTGCTGCGGATGCGCGTGACCATGGAGCAGTGAGACGGCGGCGGTGGAGATGCCTTTGGCTAGGCAATCCTGCGCGAAAACGCGCACGGCGGATTCGTCGAGCGCTTCGAGAACTTCACCACTCACGCTGAGGCGCTCCGGCACCTCGCAGACGACTTCGTGGAAGATCGGCCGTGGTTCGTGTTTGAGGGCAAAGAGATCGCTGCGCCGTTGATCGCCGATGCTCAGCAGATCGCCGAATCCTTTGGTGATGAAGAGCGCGATGCGGCCACCTTTGCGCTCCAGCAGCGCGTTCGTCGCTCGTGTCGTGGCGATGCGGAGTCGCAGCGGCGGGAAGGCTTTTCCCGGCGGAGTGTTCGTGAGGATGCGGGCTCCGAGCACGGGGGCTTCTTCACCGGTGGTGAGTTCGAGGAGAGTGCCGGGAGGCCAGTCGGCGGGTGTGTCGAGGGTGAGTTCGTTCGCTGCCGAGTCGAAGGCGATGATCAGGCGAGATTCGGAGGTGCTGAGGAATTGAACTTGGAAGCCGGTGAGGAAGTCATCTGGGAGAGGCGGGAGGCCGGAGACACGAACTTGGAAGTTCGTGCCATGTTCGATCACCGCGCGCAGGCAACCCGTGGAGAGCACCTTGCAGCGGGTCTCGCGCCCATCGGGATCGAGGGCGTGGCAGTCCGTAAACGTGCCGCCGGTGTCGGTGGCGATGCGCCAGGGTGTGAGCATGGGAGATGCGGAATTCACAGGCTTTCAGGATTAACAGGATTCCAGCCAGGAAGCGAGAAAAAGCATGTCTCGCCGGGCGTCGCAGTCACGCGGACCTGACATCACGCCCGCACGGCCAAAGGCGCTTCCGCCACCACCGCAGGCGTCCGCAGGTCCAGACGAACCGTGCCATAGTCCAGCAGCCCCGCCTCCGGCTGATTCACCGCGGGCGTGTCCGAAAGTTTGTGTTTCGGGTCTTTGGTTATGTTTTGGTCTGG
>CAYMHJ010000267.1:0-8922 GCA_964390165.1 uncultured Prosthecobacter sp.
CCAGCTGCGTTAACGGTTGGGCCTGCCAAGGAATCTGTGGGTCAACCGTTCCTGCGTGACCACCTGCTTGAGGCCACTCTCACTGGCAAGCGTGGCGGTCCGCTGCACATCATCGCCTGTCACAAGACGGCAACCGAGGGTCAGGCAGCCAAGCTTCTCGGCTTCCCTGATGCCACTCTGGTGACTGGACCATTCGGTGTCTTTGTAGCGGACCCCATTCAAAAAGTCCAGTTTGCCTTCATTACCAACTGCCGAGACGAGGCCAATACCCGCCATGGGCTGCAAAGGTTCATGGAATGGCTCAGCCAGACAGCAGAAGAGAAGTTGCTCGCGATTCGGGCACAAGCTCGTGCTCGCATCGTGAAAGCCATCGCCAAAGAAACAAAACCATGATCGAGGGACTCAAGCCGTATGCGGAATATAAGGAGTCGGGAGAGCGGTGGCTCGGACGGTTGCCTGCGTCATGGGACTTGCGCCGAGCGAAATTCCTCTTCCGCGAGGTCGATGAGCGATCCAAGTCGGGAAAAGAGGAATTGCTCTCCGTTTCACACAAAACCGGTGTCACGCCCCGGAGTCAGAAGAATGTCACCATGTTCATGGCGGCATCGAATGTCGGGCACAAGGTTTGTCGTCCGCAGGACTTGGTGATCAACACGCTTTGGGCTTGGATGGCTGCATTGGGCGTCTCCAAGCACACGGGCATTGTCAGTCCGGCGTATGGCGTTTACCGACCCATCAACACCGATGAGTTTCTGCCATCGTTTGCTGACCGGCTACTGCGCACGCCGTTCTATGCCGACGAATATCAGCGCCGGTCCACCGGTGTGAACAGTTCCCGTCTCCGACTTTATCCAGAGGCGTTCTTTCGGATACCGGTGGTGCTCCCTCCGCCCGACGAACAAGCGGCCATCGTGCGGTTTCTGGACCACGCGAACCGGAAGATCGACGGCTTCATCCGCGCCAAGCGGAAGCTGATTGGGCTTCTGAACGAGCAGAAGCAGGCCATCATCCACCGCGCCGTCACCTGCGGCCTCCACCCCGACGTCCCCCTCAAGCCCTCCGGCAACCCCTGGCTCGGCGACATCCCGATGCATTGGGACACGCCGTTAAACCGACAGGTATTCAGGGAGAACATTCGGCCACATCAAGGCAAGCCTGAGCGCCAGTTGTCCCTTTCACAACGTGACGGGCTGATAGCCACCGAAGACATGCAGGAGCGTTCTCTCCAGACATCCAGCTTTGACAATTGGAAGCTGACGTTACCAGGAGACTTGGTCGTGAATCGATTCAAAGCCCACCTCGGCGTCTTCTTCGCCTCAAGTTTGCGCGGAATCGTTTCCTTCCACTACGGAGTCTTTCAACCGCAGCGCCGGTTGAACACCAAGTATTACGAGCTGCTCTATCACACGGCTCCCTACCGCACCATCTATGCGGGACGTTCGAACGGGATGACGGTGGGTCTTCAAAACCTCTCGAATCAGAACTTCTATGCAGTGAGGACCATTGTCCCGCCAATCGAAGAACAAGACGCGATTGTCGAGTATCTGAAGACTGAAACCCAAGACCTCACCACCGCCATCGCCCGCACGGAGCGAGAAATCGCGCTGATGCAGGAATACCGGACGCGCCTGACCGCCGACCTGGTGACGGGCAAGCTGGACGTGCGCGAAGCCGCCGCCAAGCTGCCCGAGCCCCCCGCCGAACCCGCCGCTGAGGAGATGGTGGAAGAGCCCGAAGAAGTCGAAACGGAGGAGTCTGACGAATGAAACTGTCGCGGGACTTTTTCGAGAACATTGAACGCAAGGTGGAAGAAAAAGCCGCTGAGCGCAGGCAACGTCGTAAGGAGCTGTGGGAGAAATCCATCACCCCTGACACAAGGGTGGTCGCATGGATCGATATTCTCGGCTTTCGTGAGGAGCTTTTGAAGGCAGAGGCCGATGGCGAGGAAGGGTTTCAGGAAGCCTATCGGAAACTTTTGAAGGTTCGAGACGCTTTTGAAGACCCAACCGCTAGCGATGATCCAGATGAGCTTCTTGAGGGGCATGCATCCTACGGTCGCGCTGTTTTCGCCTTGTCGGACGGGCTGATCATCACTGCCAGCCACGATAAAGCCAAAGCTAAAGGCATCGTGACTGATTATGATCTTGCCATCAGTCTGCTAGGCGATCTCATCCTTGCCCAAGCAGATTGTGCTCTTGATGGCATCTTTGTTCGCGGAGGGATCAGCATCGGGCCATTCTATTTTGAAAACAAAACCTTGCTCAGTCCTGCGCTGGTTCGGGCGTATGAACTGGAAAGCAAGAAGGCCGTCTATCCGATCATCCTCATCTCTGCCAAGGATGTGGAAGAACTCCGAAAGAAGAAGGGCTACAAGAATTTTGCGGCCGACTACGAGCCGTCGCAGTATGACTTGCGTTCCTTCACCTCCCCCCGGCAGGAGGCTGGAGAGTCGTTTTTCCATCTTGACTATCTCAATCTGGTCACGAACCCGGACACTTACGGCTTCAACAAGGCGCAACAGGAAGAGATGCACTCTGGCAAATACAGCACGGAAGAAAGAGATCATCTTTTCAGCCTATACAGGAACCGCCACGCCATGAACGCGATGGTGCAGCACAAGACCGCATTGATCAGAGCTTATGAAAACGCTTCAATAGCAAGCGTCCGCACCAAGTACCGCTGGCTAATGGAATATCACAATGAGGCCGTCCGCGAGAAGCTTTCGTTTTATCCTGAACGAGCCATCATCGACCTGAGCGATTTTCAAGAGGCTGCTTGAATGCCTGATGGCTGAGATTCTTTTATTCAAACCGCTCAATCTCATGATCCCCGAACTCACCGCCACACGCTTCCTGAAAGTCATGGGATCTGGCCGGACTCAGCCCTGCCTGCTGGTGGGTGAGGATGCGGAAGGCAACGAGGTGGAGGTGGTGGCGAAGCTCCGGGGGCATCCCCAAATCATGCCGGGTGGCATGGTGGCAGAGGCGATGGCCTCGCTGCTGGCTACCGACCTCGGTTTGCCGGTGCCTCCGCCTTACCGGATGAAGATCGAGAAGGAATTCGCCCAAACGGTGCCGGACCCGGCCCTGCGGGGACACCTGGAGAAAAGCGAAGGGCTGAACTTTGCCAGTGGCCGCTGGGCGGCTGGCCATGCCATCTGGCCGAAGGACCGGTTCATCCCGAAGACGCTGAAACCCGTGGCGATGGAGATCTTTGCCTTTGACGGGCTGATCCAAAACCCAGACCGGCGGGCCGTGAATCCGAATTGCGTGTTTTTGGGCGATGAGCTGATGCTGTATGACCATGAGTCAGCCTTTTCCCACTTTCTGGACATCATTCCCAAGCCGCCGTGGGAGCCGGGCGGGATGAACTGCCTGAACGAGCACATTTTCCGGCAGGAACTGCGGGGAGAGGCGCTGGAACTGGACCGCCTTCAGGGGGCGCTTGAAGCGCTCGACGAAGCCCGTTTTCAGGACTATCTGAAGGCCATTCCCGGTGAGTGGAATGGCGAGACAGTGACCGCAGACAAAATCGCCGAGTATCTGCTGAATTGTATCCCCCACTTTGATCGTATGAAGCTGCAACTCCAATCCCTCCTATGAACAAGCAACCCTACACCTATACCGTGCTGCGCTACGTGCATGACATCGGCACGGGCGAGTTTGCCAACGTCGGGGTGGTGCTGGTATCACCTTCCGGCCGTTTCGTGGATGCCATCCTGCGCCCGACGCATGGACGCCTGTCCAAAATGTTCCCCGGCATGGACGGCGATCACTTCCGCCGGGTAGTGAAGCACCTGCAGGCGCGTTTCGATGAGATCTCGACCCGTGTCCGTGAGGAAATGGACCTGGGCGAGATGCCCGACACCGCGCTCGAACTGGCGCATCGGGTGATCGCCGCCGATGACAGCGCCTTCCAATGGTCGCCCATGGGCAGTGGCCTGTCTGCCGACCTGTCGGCAACGCTCGAAACCATCTATCAACGGATGGTGGAGTGCTACAGCGAGAAAACGAAGGTGGAAAGCCGGAGCGACGAGGTGGTCTGGCGGACCTTCAAGAAGGGGTTTGAAGAGAAAAAAGTGCTGTCACGCCTGCACCCGAAGACCATTGCGGTGGCGGACGATGAAGTGGCCTTTTCCCATGCCTGGAAGAACCATCAATGGCACTGCCTGGAGACGGTGTCCTTTGACCTGATGCAACCGCAGAGCATCAAGGACAAAGCGTATTCATGGCTGGGACGCATGACGAACATCCAGTCAGCGCAAGAGAAGTTCCGCCTCTACTATCTGGTGGGCGAGCCCCATCATGAATCCAGCCAGCGTGCCTTTGAGCAGGCCCTGAATGTGCTGCACAAGACGCCCGTTCCGCATGAAATCGTGCGGGAGCACGAGGCAGCGAGCTTTGCTGAATCCATGGCCGGGCAGATCGCCGCCCACGATGAGGAAGTGAAAGCATCAACCTGACGGGCGAGCTGGGCGTGCGCGAAGCTGCCGCCAAGCTGCACGAGGTTACGGCTTATCGGTCAACTGCGCTGGGGCGGCCATCGGAGGCGGGCTGCCCAAGGTGAAATTGCGAATGGGCAGCGTGCAGGGATTGAAACCTGCGAGAACCGCAAACTGGCTCACGAAGGCACGGATATAAGGGTAAGCCACCGCTGGCGCATTGATGCGCGGGAAGTGAGACAGGCGGAACTCCTCGGTGATGTCTTCAAGGGTCTCAAAAATCGCCAGGAAATCCAGATCCAACTGTGAGGCAGAGGCCAGCGGCACCTTGAGTTCAAACAATACAGCAAACTCCCGTGGCCGGCTATGATCAAAGATCGGCGAATAATTCAGAGTGTCCTGAGTGGACTCACCCGCAGGAAGCTCATGGCAGTGCAGGTTACGCACCAGGGTATGAATGAGCCTAAACTGGATCATGGCCTCAAGCGGCGAGGGCCAGTTCGTTGGAGTTCGCGATGGAACCGACAACTTGCGAGGTTCCCATGACGGAGATGACCTGATCCCCGCTTAGCTTGGCGTGCATCCACGGGTCATCAAAGACGCAGCCGGCTGCTTCCAACTTGGCACGCAACTCCTCATCAGACATGGCGGCGAGTCTGGCTTCGAAGTCGGATTGGAATTCCTCAAGAGTCATAGCTGTAAGGGGTTAAGGGACGAGGCCGGTGGAGATGACACGGATTGTGCTCTTGTCAACGGATGTGGCGGGGCGGCGGACGCAGATCACCCTGGCATTGGGCATTCTGGACCACGCACCTTTGCGTCTCTGAGCACTGAACTGAATATAGAAGTCCTGGATCAATACGTCAAAATCATACTCGCCTGCCAGAAATCGGAGCAGAACGCTGTCATTGCACCCCCTGACATAAGGCTCCCGGCGGGCGACGAGCTTACGCGCGGCATTGACCTGCGCTTTCCCCTCATCCGTGGTCATGTTGAAGAGATTTCGGGAAGTGATCGTGGCTTCCAGCACCGAATACTGACGGTAAACCTTCTGCCAGCGCTCATTGTCCCAGGCAGCCGCAATGGCCCACTGCTTGGCATCTTCCGCAGGATCGGAAATTCCAGGCCCGAAAAAGTAGGCCCCTTCACCCAGCCAGTGATCTTCGCCCGTGCTGGTCTTGAAGTTGTTGGCCTTGATGCTCGCCACATTGGCTGAATCGCAGCCGTGGTAGCCTGTCATCGTGGTGTCGCTGGAGGTCTGGGGCATGCGGAGAGGTTCGATGCTTCCATGTCTAGCGTTCAGAGGCAAGCTTGTATTCACACTAAGCTGGGGGTTTGACGCCTTTACTGAAAGCAGGTTAGTTCACCTGAAATCGAAATCAGCCGACATGCCCACTGACACCACCGAAAAAGGCCTCGAAACGCTGATCATGCGGCACATGACCGGGGTGGATGGCTTACCCTCCGGAAGCAGCACGACCGTGGCGGCTCCAAAAGCGTCCGCCAAGGGCAGCGGCTGGATCGCAGGCAGTGACGCGGCCTATGACCGGGAGTTCGCGGTGGATACGGAGCAACTCTTTGCCTTTCTGATCGCCACACAGCCGGAGGAATGGGCGAAGCTGGGCATCGCCAACTTCCAGGACAAGGGAGGCATGGCGCGGCAGAAGTTCCTAGCACGGCTGCAAGGGGAGGTCACACGGCGCGGGACCATTGATGTGCTGCGAACCGGCATCAAACACGGGCCGCTGCACTTTGACCTTTTTTACGGCAAGCCTTCGGCGGAGAATGCAAAGGCGGTGGAGCGCCATGCGAAGAACCGCTTCAGCATCACCCGGCAACTGCACTTCAGCCGGGAGAACAAGCGCTCGCTCGACCTGTGTGCCTTCATCAATGGCCTGCCACTGATCACCTTTGAACTGAAGAACAGCCTGACCAAGCAGACAGTGGAGGACGCCATCGAGCAATACAAACGCGACCGCGATCCGCGCGAGACGCTGTTTGAGTTTGGCCGCTGTGTGGTTCACTTCGCCGTGGATGACCATGAGGTGGCGATGTGCACCGCCTTGAAGGGCAAAGGCGGCATGGCGAAGGACTCGTGGTTCCTGCCCTTCAATCAGGGCTGGAACGACGGCGCGGGCAATCCACCGAACAAGGTAGGCCTCAAGACGGACTACCTGTGGAAGCGCATCCTCACCCCGGAGCGGCTGACCGAAATCCTGGAGAACTACGCGCAGGTGGTAGAGGAGATTCACCCGAAGACCGGCAAGAAAAAGCAGGTGCAGATTTTCCCCCGCTACCATCAACTGGACGTGGTGCGCAAGCTGCTGACGGATGTCATGGAACACGGGCCGGGCAGGCTGTACCTGATTCAACACAGCGCGGGCAGCGGGAAGTCCAACAGCATCGCGTGGCTCGCGCATCAGTTGATCAGCCTGACGAAGGATGGAAAGGCGGTCTTTGACTCCATCATCGTCATCACCGACCGCCGCATCCTCGACAAACAGATCCGCGAGACGATCAAGGGCTTCGCCCAAGTGAGCAGTGTGATCGGCGCGGTCAAGGAAGGTGCAGGAGCATCCAAGACCGAGCAGCTCACGAAATATCTCAAGGACGGGAAGAAGCTGATCATCTCCACGGTGCAGACCTTTCCCTTCGTGCTCGACAGCATCGGCGATGAGCATCGCAGCGGGAAGTTTGCCATCATCATCGACGAGGCGCACTCCAGCCAGAGCGGCCGGATGGGTGCTGCCGTGGCTCAAGCCGTGGCGGACAGCGAAGACGAGATCAATGACGCCCTCGAAGAGCGGATCAAAAAGAAGAAGCTCGCGAAGAATGCGAGCTACTTTGCCTTCACCGCCACGCCAAAGAACAAGACGCTGGAGATGTTTGGCGTGCCCTACTCCGAAGCGGGCGAGGTGAAGCACCGCCCCTTCCACGGCTACACAATGAAGCAGGCCATTCAGGAAGGATTCATCCTCGATGTGTTGAAACACTACACGCCGGTGGCGAGCTACTACCGTCTCGCCAAGACGGTGGACGGTGATCCCGAGTATGACGTGAAGAAGGCCCGCAAGAAGCTGCGGGTCTATGTGGAGAGCCACAGCAAGGCCATCCGCGACAAGGCGGAGATCATGGTGGACCATTTCCTCGAACAGGTGGTCGGCCAGAACAAGATCGGCGGACAGGCGCGGGCCATGGTCGTGACCGGCAGCATTCAGCGGGCCATCGAGTATTTCCACGCCTTCAACGCCTACCTCACCGAGATCAAAAGCCAGTATCGGCCCATCGTGGCCTTTTCCGGCGAGCCGGAGTTCAAAGGCGAGAAGGTCAGCGAGTCGAAGCTGAACGGTTTCCCCAGCGGCGAGATCGCCGACAAAATCCAGGAAGACCCGTATCGTTTCCTCATCTGCGCGGACAAGTTTCAAACCGGCTACGACGAGCCGCTGCTGCACACGATGTATGTGGACAAGGCTCTGAGCGGGATCAAGGCCGTGCAGACACTCTCCCGCCTCAATCGGGCACATCCGAAGAAGCACGATGTCTTTGTCCTCGATTTCCAGAACGACCTCGAGACCATCGAGAAGGCTTTCTCCGACTACTACCGCACCACGATCCTCAGCAAAGAGACCGATCCGAACAAACTGCACACGCTCAAGGGCGAGCTCGACAACTACCAGGTCTATTCACCGGAGCAGATCGACGCGCTGGTGGAGCTGTATTTGGGTGGGGCAGACCGCGACAAACTGGATCCGATTCTCGATGCTTGCCGAGACGTCTATGTTGCTGACCTCGACGAGGACGGACAGGTGGCGTTCAAAGGCAATGCCAAGGCTTTTACCCGAACCTACGACTTTCTCGCCACCATCCTGCCGTATGGTGTGAAGGACTGGGAGAAGCTCTCGATCTTCCTGAACTTCCTCATTCCCAAGCTGCCAGCCCCCATCGAAGAAGACCTAGCCAAGGGCATCCTCGAAGCCATCGATATGGACAGCTATCGTGCCGAGAAGAAAGCCATGGTGGCGATTGCCCTGCCAGATGCCGAAGCCGAGATCGACCCGTGGAGCATTGGTGGTGGAGGTGGGAAGCCAGAGCCAGAGATGGACAAGCTCTCGAATATCGTGAAGGCCTTCAACGAGCAGTTCGGCGGCCTCTTCGCCGATCCAAAACGGATGGAGCAACGCATCACTGGCGAAATCCCCCAGAAGGTGGCGGCTGATGTGAAGTATCAAAACGCCAAAAAGAACTCCGACCGGCAGAACGCCAAGATCGAGCACGACAAAGCGCTGGGACGAGTCATCACCGCGCTATTCAAAGACGACGCCCAACTCTTCAAGCAATTCCAAGACAACGAGTCCTTCCGTGGCTGGCTTACGGACACAGTGTTTGGGATGACCTATGATGAATAGGCGGAACTCAGGGCTGCGCTTCAATGGTCTGACACGGTCTAGTTCGCGGCGGATTCAAAACAGCCCCGCAGCCCG
>CAYMHJ010000268.1:0-1841 GCA_964390165.1 uncultured Prosthecobacter sp.
GAAAAGCCCATGCGGCGGCGGAAGTCCGCGAATGGGGATTTATGGGGCTGTTCAGCGTTTCCGGAGTGCAAGGGAACTCGCCAGGTTTGTCCTTGTTGGTGTCAATGCCGTCACTGAGGTCAACGAAGTCACTTCTTCTTCGGCTTCCTCGTGTTGTTGTTCGCCGGGATCGGGCTTTCGAAGCTGGCATACATCTCCAGCGTGCGTAAGCGCCGCCACGGAAAAGCATTGCCAAGCAGGGCAACTCACGCAAAGCGTGCGGTGCCCAATCATGAAACTTTTTCTCACCCTCACTGCCTTCCTCCTTCTCATGACCTCCTCACCCGCAGCAGATGCTCCTTATCGCCACGTCGTTTTCTTCAAGTTCAAAGACAGCGCCACCGCCGAGCAGGTAAAGGGCATCGAGAAAGCTTTCATCGAGCTCGCTAGGAAGATTGACACCGTCAAAGGTTTTGAATGGGGTACCAACGTCAGCCCGGAGAACCTCAACGACGGCTTTACCCATTGCTTCTTCGTGACCTTTGCCGACAAAGCCGGTCTCGATGTCTATCTTCCACACCCGGCTCACGGCGAGTTTGTCGGTCAACTGAAGCCGATCCTCGATAAAGTCTGCGTGCTCGATTATGTGGCGAAATAAAGGTCAAAGCCCAACAATCCGCGATTGCTGCCCGAACAGGCCGTCATAACTAGATTGCACCAAACCAGCAGTTGATTAGCTCAGACTCAAAGTTCGCCAAAATACTTTTCACGAACGAGGACGATTGCATTGAGCATCTGGTCCGCCTCCGATCTGATTTTGGGATCGAGGCTGGAAGCGCTGCGATTGAAGCGACGATAGAGCAGCTTCAGGCGTGCCTGGATCTGATCCTTCGGCATCTTGGGATTCACCTCACAGAGATCTTCAGGAGTCTGTGGAGCAGCAGCACCTGCTGGAGCCCCTGGTCTCACGACGCGGTCCAGCACACCGGAGCGGCCTGCGGGCGCTGGAGCCGGAGCGGTTGCCTTGGCCGGTGCCTGAGTCTTGGCCTGCTGAGATTTGGAGAGGGACTGTAGGATTTTCTTGAACATGACGGTGAAGGGCTAGGGTTCGAGGGTGGCTCTAAGACTATTCGATCCGCATCTGACGCAGACTGACACTCTTCTTCTTGAGGTCTTCTTCGGAAAGGACCCCCGCGCCTTTATAACTGACGGCGACTTCACGGCTGCGACCGGACTGCTTGTCCACGACGAGCGCGCGAACGCGTTGATTTTCGTCATAGCTAAAGGTGACTGCCACTTCACAGCCCTTGGGCCGGTTCGCCGGCACTTCGAGGGTGATACGCCCGATGATATCGACATAGCGCGGATCTTCGTCCTCGCCCTGGGTGATCTCCACCTCAATGACGCGCTCGTTATCCTCGCTGGTCTGATAAACTTGCGTGCGGGAGCAGGGGATGGGCGTGTTCTTCGGGATGACGATGGAGTTCATGAGCTTCTCCTCGCCTGTTTTGGCATTGTAAATCATGGCCAGAGTCCCATAGCTGGCATTGCAGACTTCCTGAATGCGCGCCGATTTTTTGGCGAAGAGGGCAGCGCCGAGAGCCACGCATTCATCGACGTTGCCGCAGGATTTAGGCGTCTTGCCGAACATCTTTTCCAGCACCTGCTTCACTTTCGGGATGCGAGTGGAGCCACCGACAAGGACCACATGATCAATGTCGGCAGGCTTCAGCTTCGCGGAATCCAGCGCCTGCTCGACGAGCATGACGGTGCGTGTGAGCATGTGGCGCACGATCTTCTCAAAGCCTTCGCGCGTCAGATCGATACGGGCGATGCCATCATTTTTGTCGTTGGAGACCGTG
>CAYMHJ010000268.1:1851-8897 GCA_964390165.1 uncultured Prosthecobacter sp.
GAGAAAAGCTTGGCTCCGGTCTGCTTGGCGTATTGCTCGGCATACGAGTCGAGCAGCATTTCGTCAAAGTTGCTGCCACCCAGATGGCGGGCACCTTCACTGGTCAGGATTCGGATGTTGTCCCCCTGCACTTCGAGGATGGTCGTGTCCAGCGTGCCGCCCCCAAGGTCATAAACGAGGATGCGGCCCTGCACGCCCTGATTGTGCGCATAATAGACGGCGGCGGCGGTGGGTTCATTGACGAGGCGCTTCACCTTCATGCCGGCCATTTCAGCGGCGGCGATGGTGCTTTTGCGCGCAAGTTCGTTGAAGTTCGCCGGCACGGTGATGACGACTTCGTTGATGTCGCCAATGATCCGGGAGCACTCGCGCTTGAGCTTGGAAAGGATGAGTGCGGAGATCTCAGCCGGAGTCCATTTTTTGCCATCAATGGTCACCAGATACTCGGGATCATCCATGTGACGTTTGATCTGGAAGATGGTCCGATCCGGCTCGCCGCCATCACGAGCGGCGCTACCGACGAGCTTCACGTCTTCGTGATTGTCAAAGAAGACGACGGAGGGCGTCAGACGCTCGCCATCGGCATTGGGGACAATCTCCGGGTTGCCGTCTGATTTGAGATAAGCCAAGCCTGAAAGCGTGGTGCCGAGGTCGATGCCAACGTAGTCTGCCATGATCGTAGATGTGGAGAGGTCAAATAAGGTGAAGTCAGGCGGGAGGAACTCTTTAGGCGCATCAGCGAAAGATGGAAACCTAGAAAACCTGCCAGCGAGTGGACTTGTTCAGGTGAATGGACAAGGCAAGCCTCCAAAAGTCAAGATTCCTGAACTATTTTCGAGACGACTGTGTACTTTCGCACAAAACGATATGGTGCGACATGACCGTGGATTGATGTGGATTGAGAGAGTTGGAGCCACACGGTGATCTTCATCTCCATTTTGGAGCAGCCGCATCACCAACCGCTGCGCACGTTCCACTTCTCCATGAGTTCGGGGTTAAGCTCGGTGATGAAGCGGCTGGGCTTCATGAGGATGTCACCGTCTCTCGCCTGATGATTCAGGACGGGATAGGTGAGGTAGAGTTCATCCTTCGCGCGGGTGACGGTGACGTAGAAAAGGCGGCGCTCCTCCTCGATGCCGAGGTCGCTTTCCTCCACGGCTCGGGCGTGCGGGAACATGCCGTCGGCCATCCAGATGGCGAAGACGGTGTGCCACTCCAGGCCTTTGGCCTGATGCGCGGTGGTCAGGGTCACGGCGTCGCGCTCTTCCTGCTGATCGGGTTTGTTATCGGTATCGACTCCGCTGAGCAGGCTGAGGTTGCTGAGAAACTCCAGCGGATCGGTGAAGCGGCTGGAGTAGTTGCTGAGCTGCTCCAGGTCCTGCTGGCGCTGCTCGGCGTTCTTGAATTTGGCCCGCATGTAGTCCTCATAGACGCCGTCGTAGATACTGCGGATCATCTCGGGTGGCGTGGCCGATTTGCCATCGGTGATGAGTTCATCCAGCGTGTAGGCGAACTGATTCCAGGTCTCACGCGCCTTCTTCGGCACGGTCATCGGGATGAGCAGGTCGCTGAATTTACCCGTCATGACCTCGGCACTGGCGGCTTCGGTTTGCAGCCAGGCGTTCCAGACCTTGGTGGCGCTGGCTCCGCCGATGCCGGGGATGAGCTTCACCATGCGCATGAAGCTGACTTCATCCCGCCGGTTGATGGCGAACTTGATGAAGCAGGCCACGTCCTTCACATGCGCCTGCTCGAAGAAGCGGAGTCCACTGGTGATTTTAAAAGGAATGCCTCGGCTGGTGAGCTCCATTTGCAGTTCCATGCTGTGAAAATGCGCCCGATAGAGGATGGCGATCTCGTTCAGTTCCACGCCCTCGTCCTGCTGCTCCAAAATGCGCTGGCACACGAACGATGCCTGCGCGCTGCCGCTGTCCAGCGGGACGAGTGCGGGCAGAGTCCCCTTCCCTTCCCGCGCGGGCTGGAGGTTCTTGCGGATCTGGGCGCGGTTGTTCGCGATGCTGTCATTCGCCAGATCCAGCACCTCGGGCACGCTGCGGTAGTTGACCTCGATCTTGAAGACTCTGGCCCTCGGCCATTGCTCGTGGAAGTTCAGGATGTTCGTCACGTCCGCACCGCGCCAGGAGTAAATCGACTGCGCGTCATCACCCACGACCATGAGATTGCCGTCCTTGCCGGTGATCATCTCGATGAACTCGGTCTGAAGGCGATTCGTGTCCTGATACTCATCGACGAGCACGAACTCGAACTGCCGCTGGTAGCGCTCGCGCAGGTCTTCATTCTCCTTCAGCAGTCGCACGCACTGGGTGAGCAGATCGTCGAAGTCCATGCAGTTCGTCTCCACCTTCCTCTTCTGGTAAAGCTTCCGCAGGGTGGTGATGTCCGGGATGATGTGGTCAAAGTAGGGGTAACGGGTGGCGACGATCTCCTCGATGCTCTCGCAGGTGTTGTCGGCCATGGAGAAGATGTCTCCCAGTACCTCGGCCTTCGGAAAGCGGATGCCCTCGGTGTCGATGCCGCTATTGGCGACGACGGTTTCCAGGAGGTCTTTTTGATCCTCGCGATCCATGATGGAAAAGCCTTTGCGATAGCCGAGGCGCTCGGAGTTCCAGCGGAGGAATTTGTTCCCGATGCTATGGAAAGTGCCGCTCCAGAGCCGCTTCGTGTCCACCGGCACCAGCGTGGTCACGCGCTCCAGCATCTCGCGGGCGGCCGTGTTGGTGAAGGTCAGCAGGAGGATCTGCTCCGGCAGCACGCCATTGTCCAGCAGCCAGGCTACGCGGTAGGTCAGGGTCCGTGTCTTGCCCGATCCAGCCCCCGCGATGACCAGCGTCTGCCCTGGCGGTGCGGTGACGGCGGCGTGCTGCTGCTCATTGAGCTCCGCTTTGTAATCAATGCGCGGAGTCGTGGGGGCGGAGGTGTGCAGCTTGTATTCGCGGGCCATGTGGCGGAAGACGTTGAGAAGAGGAGACTGGGAGAGAGGGGACTTCCCCAGGCGGATAAGTTGCCGCCGGGAGAACACAAGCCCGATCTGCGAATGCCGGGCCGATGGCTGGCGAGGGAGCCCTATTTTCTGAAGATGAAGTAAACGGCTCCGCAGAGACAGAGGCCGGCCCAGACGAAGTCCCATTTGAACTGCTGCTTCATATAAAAGATCAGGAAGGGCACGAAGACGGTGAGTGTGATGACTTCCTGGAAGATCTTTAACTGCGGAAGGGTGAGCGTGGTGCTGCCGATGCGGTTCGCAGGGACTTGCAGCATGTATTCAAAGAAGGCGATGCCCCAACTGAACAGCGCGGCGATGAACCAGGGCCTGGCCTTCATGTCCTTCAGATGCGCATACCACGCGAAGGTCATGAAGACATTGGAAGCCGTCAGGAGAGCGATGGCTTTGATCAGGGGCCAGTTCGCTGTCATCACTTCAAAGAGCTGTCCTTTTCACCATCGGCCTTCCGATACAACTCGGTAGGGATGAGCATCTGCGGGGGCACGTCCTGGCCTTTCAGGTGCTGGATGAAGGCACGCACGACTTCGACGCCCATCTTGTCGGGGAACTGGATGGGGTCGGCGTAGATCTTGCCATCGCGGATGGCTTGTTTGCCTTCGGGCTGACCATCGAAGCCGATGATGACGACCTGATCAGCGCGCCCGGCTTTCTCCAAAGCACCGCGTGCGCCGAGGGCGGAGGGATCATTAATGGCGAAGATGCCGACCATGTCGGGGTGAGCCTGCAGCATGTCTTCGGCGGCTTTGTAACCTTTGTCCTTGGCTCCGCCTCCGTCGAGTTCGCTGACGATCTCGATCTTGGCCGGTGAACTCGCATTGTGCTCGGCGAGGACTTCCTTGAAACCTTTGACGCGGAGGATACAGGACTCCACCTGCTTAAGATCGAGCACGCCGATCTTGCCCCCCTTCCCTGCCAGCGCTTCGATCATGGCGCGGGCGGCCTGTCTGCCGCCATCGAAGTTATCGGTGGCGACCTGGGTGATGATTTTGACGCCGGGCTCCTGACACGGGACATCGACGGTGAAGACCGGGATGCCCGCCGCATTGGCCTCCTGGATGACGGGGACGATGGCCTTGGAGTCAGCAGGACTGAGGATGATGGCCGCGGCCTTTTTGACGATGAAGTCCTTCACCTGATTGCTCTGGCGCGCGACGTCGTTGTCGGCGCTGATGATGAGGGTTTCGTAGCCCTGCTTCTGGGCCTCGGCGGTGATGTTGTCGCCGATGACTTTGAAGAAGGGATTCTGCAAAGTCAGCAGCGAGGCGGCGATGATGCCGCGTGCTGGTTTGGCCTCAGGCGTGGACTTGCCACAGCCCGCGAGCGCGAACGCGGCGACAAGAGAAAGAAAGGTGCGAGAGGTCATGGTCAGGACGTGGCTTGTATCACTTCGGCACGGCGAGGTTACTCAGAGCACCACTGGCACCGACGGCAATCATGACGACGAAGGCCACAAAGTAGATGACGAACATGATGATCATCATGACGCCGATGAACTTCCAAAAAGCGCGTTGCTGATCGAGTGCATTAACGAGGTCTTCAGCGCTACGGCTTTCGGCAAGCTTGCGGATAGCAGTGCCATAAGCCCAGATTTTCATGGATGGATAAAGATAGAGGAAGCCAAACACCACATAGGCCGCTGCCATGCCGATCAGCATGCCCTTTTCCGCCATGCCGGTATCGGCCGAGGCAAGTCCCGCGACCGCGCCGATGCCGACGGCGATGCCGCCGAGAAGCATGAGTCCCGTGGCAATCCACATCATGACCCCGACAAACCGAACCCAGGGCTTGGTGCGCTGAAGCTGGGTGATGGCCTCTGAAGGCACAGCCTGCGTGGTGGTCTGGTTGCTGGAGCCGAAGAGATTGGCAGAGGGCGAGTTGTAGGGGTTGGATTCCATGAAGAGGTGGGAAGCTAATTTAAGGTACAAATGCGAGGCTAGCTTTTTCACTCTGCCATTGTCAAAACCAAAGGGAGAACGACACCAGTAAGCTCAACAGAGCAATTCATCAGACATCCGTCCGAAACGCCGGACTTGCAGTTCCACTGAACAGGCTGCCACTTCACTTTTTCAGTTCATTGATCTCCGTCATCCATTGCGCTGATAGTTGCGTAAAGAAATGGTTGTTTAATGCATTCCCCTCGCCCTTCGTTCCTCTGATTTCGTCATTCCTCATGTCCGTCCCTCACCTCCCCGCTCTCCGCAAAGGCCGCCCCTACGAGTCACTCGATAAAGTTCAGGTCAAAGATCACAAAACCGGCGAAGTCTGCGCCGAAGTCAGCCAGGTGAATGCCGGCATCGTCCGCAAGGACCTGGGCCGCATCAGCGAGGCGCGCGCGGCTTTGAAGAAGTTCACCGTCGCCCAACTCATCGAGATCACCGCCAAGGCGGGCGAACTTTTCCTCAATGGCACCCTGCCACTCGGTGACAAAGGCCACACGCAGAGCCCGCAGGAATACATCGCCACCCTCTCCCGCACCAGCGGCCTGCCGCACATCATGGTGAAGCGGAACATGGCCAAGCTGCACTTTGCGCTGACCCACATGGAGATGATCCTCAACGGCCTCTCCCGTGGCCTCGACATGAGTGTCATCGATAAGGGCTTCGGCACCCAGGCAGGCTGTCCCGTCTCGTATTTCCCCACGACGAACTCCCTCGGCCTCGTCATGCCGAGCAACTCGCCTGCGGTGAATTCCCTCTGGCTCCCGGCCATCGCGCTAAAGATTCCGGTGGTCATCAAACCGGGCCGCGAGGAGCCCTGGACGCCCTTCCGACTGATCCAGGCCTTCATCGCCGCTGGCGCACCTCCTGAAGCCTTCGGTTTCTACCCCACCGACCACGAAGGCAGTGGCGAAGTCGTGAAGCTCAGTGGTCGCAACCTCGTCTTCGGCGATGTCGCCATGGCGAAGATGTATGAAGGCAACCCACGCGTGCAGGTCCACGGCCCCGGCTGGAGCAAGATCATCATCGGCGAGGACAAGATCGAGAACTGGAAGGACTACATCGACGTCATCGTCAAATCCATCAGCGACAACGGCGGACGCTCCTGCATCAACGCCAGCGCCGTCATCGTGCCGAAGTATGGCAAAGAGATCGCCGACGCCATCGCCCAGCAGCTTGGCCCCGTGCAGCCTCTGCCAGCCGACGACGAAAACGCCCGCCTCTCCGGCTTCGCGAACACCAAGATGGCCGACTACATCGACAGCACCATCGACGCCGACCTCAAAACACCCGGCGCGGAAGACGTCACCGCCAAGTATCGCAACGGCCCCCGCAAGGTCGAGTTCCAGGGCGGTGTCTATCTCCGCCCAACGATCATCCGCTGCGACTCCTGGGAGCACTCGCTCGCCAACCGCGAATTCCTTTGCCCCTACGCCAGCGTCGTCGAAGTGAAGCAGAGCGAGGTGCTGAGCAAGATCGGCTACTCCCTGATCGTCACCGCCATCACCTCCGATCCAGTGTTCACCGAGCAGCTCCTCGAATGTTCCGACATCGACCGCCTGAACCTTGGACCACTCAGCACTATGAGCATCAGCTGGGATCAGCCGCACGAGGGCAACATGTTCGAGTTCCTCTACAAACGCCGCAGCATCGACCGTTCCGCCGCCTGAGATGTCGCTCATTTCCTTCGACCATCAGCCGCGCACGCGGCTCATCTTTGGCAACGGCACGCTTTCCCGTCTCGGTGAGCTTGTGCGTGATCTCGGCGGCAAGCGTGCGCTGATCGTCAGTGATCCTGGCATTGTCAAAGCGGGCTACGTCACCCGTGCCATCAGCATCCTCATCGGTGCCGGGGTCGAGGCGCGTGCCTTTGGCGAAGTGCGGGAGAACCCGAGCACCGAGGATGTGGACCGCTGCGTGGCCGTGGCCAAGGAGTTCAAGATCGACTTCATCATCGGTCTCGGCGGCGGCAGCAGCATGGACACGGCGAAGGGATGCAACTTCATCCTCACGAATGGCGGTCGCATGCACGACTACTGGGGCACGGGCAAGGCCACGAAGCCCTTGCTTCCGATGATCGCCAT
>CAYMHJ010000269.1:0-8758 GCA_964390165.1 uncultured Prosthecobacter sp.
GGAGAGCTCGCCGGTCTTGGGGTTCTTGCCGCCGTGATGCTGGAGGCCGAGCCTGCCGCTGGCGGGGATGCCTGGGAGCTGGGCGTTTTCGATCACGGTCTGGCCGTTGAGCACGACGGTGAGGCGGTCTCCCTTCATCGTGATTTCAAAGGTGTTCCACTCGCCGACCGGCTTGTCGGCCTTCACCTTTGGCGTCACACCCGCGCGCACTTCCGGCGGCATCGTTTTGTCCATGCGGTAACCATAAACTTCGCCGGAGCCGATGGGCCAGCACCAGATGTTAATCTGGGATTCGCGCACGCCGCGCAGGTAGATGCCGGAGTCGGCATTGGCGGTGGGGATTTTGATTTCATTGCCCTGCTCATCGAGTTTGTGCGTGCCGTCTGGCAGCACGATGGGCATGGGATAGAGGCCTGTGGTCTGTTTCAGCCGCCAGTCGATCTTGAGGGTGAAGTCGCCATACTCTTTGGCCGTCCAGAGGTTCTTGTCTTTTCCCGGTGCCTCGCTGCATGAGTCGTAGTCGATGACTCCATCGACCACCTTCCAGTGGCCGTTGTCGCCTTCGGGCAGGGTCCAGTGGGTGAGGTCCTTGCCATTGAAGAGTGGCGCGAAGCCATCCTCAGCGGCGCTGGCGGCGAGTGTGGTGGCGAGCAGGAGGGAAAGCAGTGTTTTCATGGGTGCTTCCATGAACGAACACAGCCCGCCCTTTCCTCCGCAGATTCCGAGGGATTGCCGGAGGGTTACTCCGCCGCCGCAGGGGCGTCTTCCTTCTTCTTTTCCTTCCAGGTGCTCTGGACGTAAAGCTCGCGGAGCTGCTTGAAGTCCACGTTCGTCGGGCTGTCGGTCATGAGATCGCAGGCCTTGTTGTTTTTCGGGAAGGCGATCACCTCGCGGATGCTGTTTTCGCCGGCCACCAGCATGGCGATGCGGTCCAGACCGAGAGCGAGACCCCCGTGTGGAGGCGCACCGAATTTGAAGGCTTCGAGGATGTGGCGGAACTTGATCTGCTGCTCCTCGGGCGTGACGCCGAGGACGCTGAACATCTTCGCCTGGAGATCGCTTTCGTGGATTCGGATGCTGCCGCCGCCGAGTTCGTAGCCGTTCAAAACGACGTCGTAGGCTTCAGCGCGGACCTTGCCGTATTCCCCGGCATCCAGCAGCGGCACGTCTTCGGCTTTCGGGCGGGTGAAGGGATGATGCACGGCCACCCAGCTCTGATCTTCAGGGCTGTAGGCCAGCAATGGGAAGTCCACGACCCAGAGGAAGTTCAGCGCGGTGCTGTCCTTCGTCAGATCCATCATCGTGGCGATCTCGGTGCGGACCTTGCCGAGGATGTTGCAGGCGTCATCCCAGGTGCCAGCATAGAAGAAGACGATGTCGTTTTCTTCGACGCCGAGCTTCGCGATGAGTGCCGCCTGCTCTTCTTCGCCAAAGAACTTCCACAGCGGGCTCTTGTATTCGAGCACGCCGGCTTCATTGCGCTCCACCTTGATGAAGGCGAGCTGCTTCACCTTCATGCCAGCCTGGATGGCCAGCTCGTTCAGGCGGATCATCTGACCGGTGGTGATCCCGGCGAAACCTTTGGCGTTGATGGCGCGGACCACGCCGCCGTTTTCCAGCGTGCTGCGGAAGATTTTGAAGCCGCTGTTGGCGAAGACATCCGCCATATCGACGATCTCATTGCCATAGCGCGTGTCGGGCTTGTCCACGCCGTAGCGGTCCATCGCCTCTTGATAGGTCATGCACAGGAAAGGCAGCGGGATGTCCACGCCTTGTCCGGCTTTGAACATGCTGGCGAGGAGACCTTCCACCAGATTGATGATGTCGTTTTGCTGGATGAAGCTGGCCTCAATGTCGATCTGCGTGAACTCAGGCTGGCGGTCCGCGCGAAGATCTTCGTCACGGAAGCAGCGGGCGATTTGGAAGTAGCGCTCCAGACCCGCGACCATCAGCAATTGCTTGTACTGCTGCGGAGCCTGCGGGAGGGCAAAGAACTTGCTGGGGCTCAAGCGTGCGGGCACGAGGAAGTCGCGCGCACCTTCGGGAGTCGGGTTGCTGAGGATCGGCGTCTCGACTTCGATGAAGCCGTTGCCATCGAGGTAATTGCGGGCCGCTGTGGTGATCTTGTGACGCTGGCGGATGTTCTTGTTCATGCGCTCGCGGCGCAGGTCGAGGTAGCGGTATTTCATCCGCATGTCCTCATTGGAAAGCTCACGGTCCAGATGGAAGGGCAGCACGTCGGACTTGTTCAGCACTTTGAGCACGGTGCAGACGACTTCGACTTCGCCGGTGCCGAGCTTCGTGTTTTCGGTGCCTTCGAGACGCTTTTCCACACGGCCGGTGACCTGGATGACATCTTCATCACGCAGCTCGTGGCTTTGGGCAGCGAGGTCGGCGTTTTCTTCCGGGCGGAAGACGACCTGCGTCAGGCCCTCGCGGTCGCGAAGGTCCACGAAGATCACACCACCGTGGTCACGGGCGGAATTGACCCAGCCGCTGAGCGTCACGTTTTGGCCGATGTGTTCGGCGCGGATGGCGTTGCAGTGGAGGGAGCGGTAGTCGTTCGGGATCATGGCGGGTGGCGGAAAGGGGCGCGGATATTCGGGGGGAATGGCCGGAGTGCAAGCGTGGAAGGCCACTTCTACGAACCACCAACAAGGCCACCCGATGAATGCTCGGCGGGGAACTCGACCTTGGGAATCACGGCGGCATTCAAGCTCTGGGGCGCGATTGACAGGCTGATTCTGGGCAGTTTTTCGACCACGCCACCGTTTTGGGCAAATCTCACTTTTGAGAGGCTCCAAGTTCCAGTAGTTACAAAATTGGCGTCTAAGTAACAAATATGAGCCCAAAGAGTCTGTATATCGTGACGATATACAGATCTATCCAGGCGATAGACATGTCTATCCAGAGGCTAGCAATGGATATTCAGGGGCAAGAAACAGCTTTGGTGCCTGAATCAAAGAATACTCACGGGTCAGACATGGATCTCCTGTGGGTAGAAATGGAAATCGCGGGGCCAGACATGGCTTTTCAGTCCAGATCCATGTTTCGCCACGCTGTCTCTATTTCTGCCCGAAGCCGAGACGTCGGGCGGCGAGCAGCATCAGTCGAGTCACGCCCCAGCCCACGAGTACGCCCATGGCCATGGAGGGGGCGATGTCGCTTGGCCAGTGGGCTCCGCAGTAGATGCGGGAGTAGGCCACCAGCGCTGCGAGCCCATAGATGGCGATGCCCCAGCGGCGATGAAACATCGCGATCACGGTGGCGAGCGCGAACATGTTCATGGTGTGGCTGCTGGGGAATGAATTGCCTGTCTTCAGACCGCGCGGGTGACTGGGGCGCTGCGTGGGCGGCACGAAGAGGCGCATGGAGGCAGGTTTGGCATCGCCCAGATCACGCACGGTCACACCTGTGATGGCGCTGCGGGGACGCACGCGACCGATGGCATCCTTCAACGTGTTGGAGATGACACCGTCCGCGATACCAAGCGACACACCGACGCAGAGGCAGAGCAGCACGCCGCGTGCGCGGCCCCGCCAGAGGACGAGCAGCACGGCCAGCGCCATGAGAGGATACCAGGCCTCCACGGCTGACACGGCGGGCATGAGCCAGTCGAGCACGGGATGCGCCCAGTCGCGGTTGATGAGATGCAGGAGGGTGAGATCCCAGGAAATCATGGCTTGGCTGGCGGAGGTGCAGGGACGGGCGTCCAGCTCTTGAGGTTCCTGCCGAGGGAGACTTGAAACACGCGGGTCTTGTCCCCGAGCGGCACTTCCACGAGGCCCACTTTCTCGATGCTCTCGAAGCATTCAGCCACCTTCGGATTCACTGCGCCCGAGCTGAAGATGAGCCCATCATCGCCGAGGCGGGTTTCCACGCCGGGCCAGATTTCATACTGAGACATCGGATGTCCCGAGGGCTCCCAGCGATACACGCGCGGGTTCTGCGGGATGCTGAAGGCCATCTGCGCAGCATTGTAGCGATGCCCCAGCGCCATGACGAAGGTGTGGTCAGGCCGCGGCACCTTGTCGAGGAACTTGCCCGCCTGCTCGCCCGTCTCACGCCAGCCGCGCAGTTCGGCGAGTTTCTTGTGCCCTTTTAAACTGGTCAAAAAGACCACGGGGATGATGACGTGCGCCAGCAGGACCACGAGACCAGCGACACGAAGCGACCACTTCCGCCATGCCTGCATCCCGGCCAGCGGCAGGTGTCCGCTGAACCATGCCGAGACGAGGAGCAACGCAGGCAGCCAGAAGACGGCGGGCCAGTTTGGATTGATGCGCTGCCGCAGTGCCAACAGGGTGAAGACGATCAGCGCAGGTGCCGAACAGAGCAGCAGGTAGCGCTCACGCCGCCCCATCGTTTTCCAGCGGGTCATGCCGAACCAAAGAACCATCAACATGGCTACCAGAGTGACTGGTGAATACACCAGCGCCTGAATGCCCGGCCACTCCAGCGTGCGGGTGAGCCATTTGCCGAGGCCGAGTTCCTCGGTGTTAAAATGATGGGCGGTATGCTCCAGCGTGATCCAGTGGTGCTGCTGCTGCCACCAGATCACCGGTGTCAGGAAGGCGGCACCGATGACGATGGCGATCCACAGGCGTGGATTGCGCAGCAGGGCGCGGTCATCTTTGGAGATGATGGCGAAGGCCACCATGAGCACAGGAAAGACGAGCATCATCTGCTTGCTCAGCGTGCCGATGCCGATCACCACGGCGAGCGCCAGCCAGCGTGTCCAGCAGGCGGGCTTCTCCACAGCCAGCCAGAACAACAGCAGTGCCAGGGACCAGCAGAGCAGCAACGGTGCATCGATGGTGAGGAAGAGATTCAGCCCCGTGTTCGCCGGAGTCAGCAGCACCACGAGCGCGGTGATGAAGCCCGTGCGTGCATCGTAGAGACGACGCATCAGCAGAAAGACCACGGCCATCGTCAGGGTGCCAAGCGTCAGCGCGCAGAGGCGGATGCCGATGTCACAGGCTCCGGTCATCCAGCCCACGATGCCCATGAGCCAGCCGATCATCGGCGGCTTGCTGTAGTAGCCCCAGTCCGGCTGGCGGCCCCAGTCCCAGTAGTAGGCTTCATCCCCGGCGAGATCGGCGTGGGCGCAGAAGAAGAGCGTGAAGAGCACGCGGAAGATGAAAACACCGGCTAGCAGTGCCCAGAACCGGCGGTTCCAGTTGGCGGAAGAGTCGTCGAGAGAAATCAAAGCGCCGCGAGGCTAGGCCGCGTTCGTCGGCTGGCAACGGCGTCGTGGCGATTAATCATGCGAATGGGCATGATGCCCACACTCTATTTTTTGCTGGTCTCGGCAGCAGGAGACGGAGCAGTCTGGGGCCAGTCGAGGACGATGTTGTATTTGTAGATCCGCTCCTTCGGCAGGGTGGGA
Source organism: uncultured Prosthecobacter sp. (assembly GCA_964390165.1). Classification (GTDB taxonomy): domain Bacteria; phylum Verrucomicrobiota; class Verrucomicrobiia; order Verrucomicrobiales; family Verrucomicrobiaceae; genus Prosthecobacter. The sequence goes on from CAYMHJ010000269.1 coordinate 5,390, forward strand.
GCGGTCTTGTTGTCGATCTTGTCATAGACATTCACCGGAGGAGCCAGGACTGTGTCCTTGCCGAAGATGTAGTCCTGGTCCTCGACGATGGTGCGGTAGGCCTTGTTCAGGGCCAGCGCGCGCTCCGGCGAGGGGGTGATGAGATCATAGACATCGCGTGCCTTGGCCAGCTTTTCGGTATCGGGCGTGCCATCGGCTTTGAACCATCGGGCCTTCATCTCGTCGTTGTTGCGGAATTCACTGCCGCCCTCGACGCGGGAGAAATAGGTTTCGATTTCACCCTTGGTTTCGCCTTTGCTCGGCGCATCTGGCATGTCCTTCAGGCGGATGTAACCCCAGCCTGCTGCACCATCCATCTTGCGCGCGAAGCTGAAGGTTTTGTCGATGGTGGAACCGACGGAGTTGTGACAGCCCATGCAGGAGAAGTTCTCTTCATGAGTGAGGCCGCGAAGACGGCCCCGGCGGTCTTCGATAAAGCCTTGGATGGCCCAGCCATTGCCGTTGTCCAGACCGTGCTGACCGATGCTCACATAGGCAGGCAGATTGCCCCTTTCTTTCTCCATGGCTTCAAGGTCGTATTTGCGTGAGTACATGCCTTTGATGTAGGCCTTGGCTTTGCGCATGTAGCGCACTTCCTTCATGCGCGTGGAGACGCCGATGGTGCCATCGGGGGAGACGCTGATGTAGCGCACGGTGTGGAGAAACTCCGTGCCCTCCGGATAAAGGTGGGTGTCGAAAAACTGAGGCTCCGCCGCTCCGACCCAGGAGGAGACTTTCTGAATATCACGGATGGTCCCGAGCTTGCCGTCGCCATCGAGATCCTTGCCGATTTCCTTTTCATCGACCGGCAGGGTGCCGGTGCGGTTCGCGCCTTTGATGGCGGCTTCGAGGATGGCGAGGTTCGCCCGATAAACGTCCTTGGAATAGCTGCCATCCTTGCGCGTGCGGTAGGCTGCTGGCAGACGGATCATGACATCGTCGGTGGAGCCGTTCGTGGGCCAGAAGGTGCTGGGGAAGGGCTTGTAGCTGAAGGCCACCCAATGGCTACCGTCCTTGGCAAAGCCGTGCTCGTCGAAGGCTTCGGCACCGAGGTGGAGATCCTTTAAATCAGGAATCCAGCCTTTGAACTCTTTCTCCTTTAGACGGCTGGCTAGCTCGGAGTAGTTGTTTTCGGAAACGTAGCGGATGATTTCCTCGTCGCTGATGGCTGAGGCGCGCTTGGTGCGGTCTTCGAAGAGGTTCTGCCAATGATTAACCATGCCTTCATCGCTGAAGCTGTAAGCTTCCTGGAGATCGGCATCGCTCATGACATTTTCGCGGCTTTCGATGGGGTCCTGATGGCAGACGTAGCAGGGATTGGAGCGGGCATCGGTGCGAGTGTAGCACTGGGAGGGCACGACGGCCTCGCGATTGAAGACCGTGTTGACGGGATGCGTGTCCGGGACTGGTGGCAGGACGTCGTCCAGACTACGCAGAGCATCAAGAATCTGCTGATAGACGGGCGTTGGTTCCTGGGCTTCTGCGGCGGAAAGCAGGGGCAGCGGCGAGGCCAGAAGCACTGCGGAGACGGAGAGATGACGCATCATGGGATGGGAAAAGGATGGGCGCTGAGTTGGTGGTGAATTCTGAATGACAAGAAAGGAAGGGGCGGCCCGCTCTGGAGCCGCCCCTTCAAGGGTCACGAGTGAGCAGAAGGGCTCATCGGATGGCAGAACCGCAGATCACTGGTTGGTGATGAAACGGAAGGCACCTTTGTTCAGGGCGCGGACGAAGTCGGTGTTCGGGATGCCACTCAGGTTGAAGGACCAGACAGCGTCGCCAAGGCCGTTTGGCACGGAGCCCAGGTTGGTGCTATTAGGATGCTGCACGCAAACGGCAAACTCGGTCGGCATGCTTGGATTGAAGATCATCCCGGTGGCTTCCGAACCGCTAACCCGGATGCTCATGAAGTGATCAAGGGACTCGCCGACGCCATCATTGTTGGTGTCACGGACGAACCAGATGTCTCCACCAGTGGAAGAACCATTCGGAGCATCTTCGATGACGTAAATGTTACCAGCAGCATCCAGGGCGAGATTGTCCGGGGAGCTAAGTGTACCGGTAGTGGCGGCGAATCCGTCGTTCTTTGGAGTGCCGCTTTCGGAAATGAAGCTGCGGACGATGGCCGTGCCGTTGAAGCGACCAGGCTTGCCGGGGTTGGTGATCTCGACGGAGATAACGCTCTGCTCGGAAGTGGTGGCGATGTAGAGCACTTCGTTACCATTTGCCAGACGGCTGACAATCATGTCCTCAGGACGACCGTAAGGAGTGCCGCCGACAAAGTCAGCCGCAGCACGGCCACCCAAAGTAGGGCTGCCTGCAGGAGCATCTAGGAAGGGATCTGGGACGCCAGGAAGTGGCACGCCATAGAGGTTTGTGAGGGGAACCCAGGTAGCTGCTCCAAAGCGGGTGGCCGTGGCGTTGGCACCCTGGTTGTAGTTCAGGGCGGCATTGCCACCGGAAGCGGCAAAGGCGTCCACGCTCAGCACAAAGGTCTGACCCACGGTGTAGTCACCGGTCTTCCTAGTCTCGAACTTGTAGATGGAACCAGAGTTCCATTCGTCGATGAAGTAAATGGTGTTCTTGTACTTGTTGCTGAAGTTGATGCCTTCGTGAGATACGTTGGCGATGCTTTCCAGCACGCGGGACTGAATCTGACCGACTGGAGCCATCGGGTTGAGGATTTCAACCACTCGGCCAAGGCCAGACCATTCTTCGGCGAGGAAGAGGGTCTTGTTCGGAGTCCAGCGGCAGGGGTCGAAGGCACCGTAGTCGTTGGTCCAGCCAACAGTGGAGCCTTGCTGTCCTTGTAGATCGCCAACGAAGATGAGTTCAGCCTTGTTGGCTGCAATATCATAACGTGTAACACCGGCTCCGATGGGTGATTCGTGTGGGATGAAGAGGTGACTGCCGGAGGGGTGATAGGCCAGCATGTCAAACATGGCGGCGCTGGTACCCTGTCCAGCAGCACGACCGACAGACTGACCTGGGCTGAGGATCTGGTCCTCCACTTCGCGCAGGCTGACCCAGTTGTTCTGGGTAATACCGACTGGAGTAACCCATGGAGCACTTGTTTCTTCAAGAGCATTGGGGGCGACAACGGGGGCGGACTGGGTCAGCGGAGTGAACCAGGTGTTGGTTCCGGCCTGGAGGGCCGGGGAGACCATGAGAGCGGAGCTCATGGCGATTTCGAGCCAGCGTGGATGCTGTTTCATAAGGATGATGGTATTGGGTTTGGTCGAGTTCTTTGTCAGGCATCTCTGCCTGAGAGCGCTGCTCTTTGCCCAATCCACAGCCGCCGTCGTCATCTGCTCGGAAACAATATCGTGA
>CAYMHJ010000270.1:0-8739 GCA_964390165.1 uncultured Prosthecobacter sp.
TGCACCAAGCGGTGAACATCGTCCGGCCATCCGCCATGAGCACCGTGTCGCAATGGCCCTGATACTCCTTTTCCGTGCCACGGGCGATGACGACATGCCGCGCCGCATCGGCAGAAATGTCCACGGTCGGGATGGAAATCGTGCGCAAGGTGGCCGGCGTGGGCCCGGCAAAGGTGGGCACGTCCGCCGCATGAATGAAGGCGCTGCACGAGATCGCGAGAAAGCAGGAAAGGGATCGAAGAGACATGATTCGAGAAAACGGGCATTGAGGAGGTATTTCGCGTCTTGAATGCCGTCGTGGCGTGGTATGCTAACACCAAGTTCACACCAGACTCTCGCGTGCTGTCATGGAAACTTTGGCAGCCCGGGTTCGAGCTTGCCTGGGGAACGCCGATGTGGATTAAGTGGGAATGATGATCCTGTCCTGCCAATCGCTCGCCCTCGGGCTTCCGGGCGGATTGGCTTTCTTTTGGACGGGGAATTCACGGCAGTCCGTATGAACCGCAAGTGCATCATCCTGTTCAAGACGTTGTTGCTGGCGACTGCAATGGCTTGTGCGCATCCGGAGGATCAGTGTGCGATGCTGGTCAAACCTGCGCCGCATGCGCTGGAGGTGAGGTTTACGTTCAATCTGCTGACGGTGACGAAATGTGTGCGGGTGGACGCGGATGGGGATGGAATGATCAGCGTGGACGAATTGAAGGCGGCGGAGCCGGCTTTCACGCGGTATCTGAACGAGCACATCAAGCTGGAGGTGAATCAAAAGTCGGCGTCATGGGGAGGGCAGGCCGAGTTTCACTATTTGTGGCCGAGATTCGCGGCGACGCCGCCATTGGGTGAGGAGGAGCATGCGGGGCGAAATCTGGATGTGACGTTCGTTTTGCCGCAGAAGGCGCTTTTGGAGGCTTTTAGCATTCGGTTCGAGATTTTCGAGCAGGTGGGGCGGTTGCACACGATCAGCGGACATTACGAACAGGATGGTCGGGTGTTGGAGGTGCCGTTCGGCCTTCAAAAGCCGGCGCACACGTATGTGACTGGCTATGTGGAAGAGCCGGTTCGCAATGAGGAGCCTGCCAGAGAGGTGACGAAGCCTGTGGAGGCTCCCGAGGCGCATCAGCAAAACATGAACCTGAGCGGGCTGGCGGGCTGGGTGCTGCTGACAGCGGTTTTATTGGCTCTCGGCTATCTGCGATGGCGCAGGGGAAAGCAGCCAGGCTGATGTAGTCACGCTACGGCACCGCGGCCTGCACACGGACGAATCTTCTGCCGCTGCTGAGCAGCGCGGGGCTGAGGGTCACGGTGATGGTTTGCACGTTGTCGGCGGTGGTGGTGATGGTTTGGGTGGCGCCGGTGTCTTGGATCCAGGTGGTGAGGTCGGTGCTGGTCCAGATGGTGTAGGTGGCTCCGCTGAGGCTGGGGGTGCGGCGGGTGTAGGTGAAGGTGCCGGCGGTTTTGAGCGCGTCGGCCGCGTTGACAGGGTTTGATGAACTGTGGGTGGGATCGAGGCCGAAGAGGCGCTCGGTGTCGTTGCTCAGGCCGTCGCCATCGGCATCGGCGGTGGCTGGGAGGTCGATGCCGGGGAAGTTGGCATCCCAGGCCTGGTAGTCGGTGGGACGGCCGGCGGGGTAGTAGAGGTTGAGGATTTCCTGCACGCGGGCGTGGATCCGGGTGGCGACGGTTTCGTTGTATTCGGTGCCTTGGGCGGTGCTCCATTGCTCGGCGTGCTCGCGTTCGACGGTGAAGCCGCTGAGGCTGGGCTGGCCGCCATACCAACTGGTCATGAAGGTGCGGAAGGTGGCGTTGTTGGCGGGGATGCGGGCTTTGTATTCGATGATGCGGTCGTAGATCTCGACGGGGCGTTTGAGTTTCAGGGCGGCGATGTTGTTGCCCAGGGTGGTGGCGTTGACGGGATGGAGGCCCCAGAAGTGAAACATGGGGCGGATGTCTTTGCCGAAGGATTTGCAGAGCTGGAGGGTGAGGCTGTCGTCGTCCTCGGGGCTGGTGAGGCCGCGGTCTTCGCGTTCGTTGTAGTAATAGTAGAAGTCGTTCACGCCCTGCCAGCCGAAGAGCCGTGCGAGGTCGCAGAACTTGGCATGGCCCTGCGGCTGGTAGGCTTTCTCATAGTCGGCCATGGGGTTCTTGCGCGGGGAGAAGTTGAAGCTGGTCATCCAGATGACGGCGGTGTTTGGCAGGGTGCAGAAGGAGTTGAAGCTGATGGATTCGGCGAGGGCGGTATCGAAGGAGACGCCGAACTTTTGCGTCATGACGGCGACATGCGGGAGGTTCACGGAGGACTCGACTTCGCCGTCGTGCTTGGGGAAGAAATAGGCGTGGCCGGGCTCGTGAAACTGATACGAGGCGGCGTTGCGCGGGCCGGTGAGGAGGAAGTGACTGTGATTGCCGTTGTAGGTGGTGGCGGGATTGTAGGTGACGTTGACGGTGGGGTAGCCGGGGGAATAGACGGAGGTGTCGAACTGGAGGTCCACCTGCTCATAGAGGGTCTCTTTGCCCCGGATGTGCGGGAAGCCCATGAGGTCGTTCATGGCGTCGATGGACTTGTCCCAGTTGGCCATGTTCGTGACGGGATCGGCGTAGGCGTAGATCCAACTGCGCGGGACCTGGATGAGGACTTTTTCAGTTTGAAAATCCGCCCAGGGGCCGGGCAGGGTGCGCTCGGTGGTCTGCCACTGCGAGAGCGTGGTCATGCGATGCGGCAGGGCGGAAAAGAAGGGCGAGCGTGCGGCTCCGACGATGGTGATGGAGACGACGCCGGCATTGGCATTGAGGGGAACGTCGATGTAGATGCCGCCGCCGAGCGGGCTGGCGATCTTGGTGACGGTGGAGGTGATGTCGTAGGCGAGCGTGCAGCGGTCGATGCGTCGGACGAGATCGCGGTTGGAGTTGTCCAAGGAATGGCAGCCGACACGCACCTGGTAGCCTTTGTTCACGAGTGAACTGGGCACGGTGACGGTGGCGATGGTGCCGGGGGCGAGGTAGCTGCCGGTGGCCTTGCGGGCGGGATTGGTCCACATCTGCGTGGCGCGGCCAAAGGTGTCGGGGAAGCTGGCGTTGATGGAGACGGTATTGGTCTGGCCCGCAGGTGGGACGGCGCAGGCACCGGGGAAGCGCGAGGAGGTGGCGAATTTGTATCCATTCAACAAGGACTCATGCTGGGCGAGCATCGCGGGGGTGTAAATGCGGTCCATGATGGCCTCCATGGTGCGGTAGATGGTCCACGGGATGTCATTGGTCTCGAGGCTGCGGTCGAGCGTGGTGCCACCGACGGAGAAGAGCGGGCCGACCTCGACCTCATGCGTGGTGATGAGGTCAAAGAGGGCGGTGATGACGGTGGCGCTCTCGTTGAAGCGTGGATAGTTGCCCGCCAAAGTCTGGCTGTGGGTGGTGATCTGCGCGGTGGTGAGCACGGCGGTGCCATTGAGGTGATTTTTCAACGCGGCGATGGCGGTGAGCAAAGGATCGCTGGCGGCGGTGTTAAAGTTCCACGTGGTGTCATTCGTCCAGCCGCCAAAAGGCGTGCCGCCGGTGCCGAGGAGTGCGCCGCTCTGCACCTGGATGGCGTATTTTTTGTTCCAGTCGATGAGTCCGGCGGTGGCGATGTAGAGATTGTTGGCCTGGATGGTGATGCGCGGATCGGTGATGGGCACATCGACGGTGGTGATGGCGGCAGTGTTGGTGATGTCGCGGATGCGGATGTTGCCGCTGGTGCCTTTGGTGAGGTTTTGATTGAAGGCGCCGATCACATGCGTGCGGATGAGGTTGTTGGTGCTGTTGTCCGCGGGATTGCCGGCGATGAAGGCGAGCGTGGCTCCGTTCGGCGCCTCGATGTCGAGGTGGAAGACGCGGTCGCGGGTGGGGAAATACTCGAGCGTGTTGTTTCCCACCCCGGATCCGGTGGTGCCGCCGGAGTTGTAATACTCGCCGTTGTCGTAATTGGCGTCGCTGTATTCGAGGTAGGGAATGCCGGTGGTGTAGGGGACGGTGGTGCTCCGCAGGCCGATGTCGATGCCGTAGGTGGCATCGCCCGTGAGCAGCACGGGATTCGCAAAACGCCAGGTGACGTAGCGCTGGCCGGTCAATGTCACGGTCTGCGTGAAGGTCTCGGTGTGAAACGGTGTGAAGGTGGTGCTGGCGACGGTGCCGACGCGGACGGCATAGGTTTTCGTGGGGTCCGCCTCCGTGCCGGGGGCGATGCGGTAGGTGATGGCTCGCAGCCACACCGGAGCGCTGCCGGTGCGGAAGGTCTGGCCCTTGGCCTTGCCAGCCTCCGTGCCCGTCTCCGCCCACCATTTGTCGGTGCCGTTGCGGGGCACGAGATTGGCGATGTCGAAACCATTCACCGCAGGTGCGGCGGTGGCGTGCGTGATGCTGTTCACCGCCGGGGCCGGCCGCACGATGAGCGCGATGCTGCCATCGTTTTCGAGATGGCTGATGTCCCAGGTGTAGATGCTCGCGGAGACATCCGGCAGATCGAGACCGGCGGGTTCATCGCCATTGCCATCGAGATAGCCGGTGAAACTGAAACGACTGGCAAAGGCGGTGCTGGCGAGGCCGCTCCAGCTCAGGAGCTGATACACCCGCGTGGCGGTGGGTGTCAGCGTCGCGGGTGCGACAGTGAGATTGCCATTGAAGAGCAAGGTCTGGCCGCCCGTGCCAGTGAAGCTGAGCATGTCCGAAGTGCCGCTGGCGGTGAGATCGAGCTGCACCATGCTGCCGGATTGGAAATTGAAGCTCCCGGTGCCCGAGGCGGAATCAAACGACAGCGTGCCGAGCGTGCCTGCGGCCGTGCCGTCACCTGCGTAGATCGTCGTGCCGGTCTGAGCGGTGAAGGCACTCCCTTTCACGATGCCGGTGCCATTCAGCGTGGCCCCTGTTTCCAAAGTGACCGCGCCGGTGCCCGTGGTGCCGACTCCAGCCACGCCGACTTGCAGCCGCCCCATTTCGATCGTGGTGGTGCCGGTGTAAGTATTCAGCCCGGTGAGGATCCAAGTGCCCACGCCGGTTTTCGTGAATCGCGTGGTGAAATTGCCCGTGCCGCTCGCGTTGTCCGCAATGACCGACTGGAAGGTGTTCTCGCCGGTGTTCGTGCCGCGGAGAGTGAAGCTCTTGTTACTCGCCGTCTCCACATTCGTGAACACGCCGGTGCAGGTGATCACGCCAGTGCCAAGGTTGGCCAAAATGCCGCCCGTGCCCGTATTCAGGTTGATGTTGCGATTCAGCGTCACATCCGCGCTGCCGGTGTAGTTCAGCACCGCTGAGGTGTTCTGAAACGCGATCGTGGTGCCCGCGCCGATGTTGCTGGGCGATCCATTGGCCGCCAGCACGCTCACGTTCAGCGAGCCGCGATTCAGGATGGTGCTGCCGGTGTAGGTATTCAGGCCGCTGAGTGTCCACGCCCCATCGCCAGCCTTGGTGAATGCCACATTCGTTGCCGATCCACTCGGCGCATTCGCGATCACGGACTGAAAATCATTCGCTCCGGTGTTCGATCCGCTCAGTGTTAAGGTCTTGCTCGTCGTGCTGTTCGCCGCCGCACCAAACGTGCCGGTGTAGGTGATCACCCCGCTGCCATTGTTTGCAAAGGTGCCGCCCGAAGCACCTGGCGTGAGCGTGATCTGGCGGTTGAAGGCCACATTCGCGCTGCCGGTATAGCTCAGCGTCGCGTTGTTCGCCGAGAGATTCACCAGCGAGCCCGCGCCGATGCTGCTGGGGCTGCCACTGGGAGCCAGCGTGTTCGCCACCAGCGTGCTGTTCGCGTTGGTGACCTGCACGGCTCCCGTGAAGGTATTCAGCCCGCTGAGCGTCAAGCTGCCCGCTCCTCCCTTGACCAGCCCAAACGAACCACCCGACTCGCTGATCACGCCGCTGATCGTCAGATGGTGCGACATCAGCGTGGCATTGGAGCCAGCCGTGGCCGTGGTGATGGTGCGCGTGGCATTGAGCGTGATGTCATTGGAGATCGTGTCCAGAATCGTGAATGGCCCACCCGTCACCGCCGTCGCCGTGGAGGTGATGTTTCCACCCAAAACGAAACTCGCCCCCGAGATCGAAAACGCTCCCGTCGCCCCCACCGCGTAGTTGTTTGGAAAAAGAATGCCGCTCACCTCCGTGCCCGCCGCCAGATCATTCACCGGCGAAAGCCGCGTCATGCCGCCAAACGTCAGCACATCCCCCGCCACGGGAGCCGAGCCGCCCCAGTTCGCCGAAGTGGACCAATTATCATCCGCCCCCGCGCCACTCCACGTCAGCGTCGCGGCCTGCGCCGTCGATGAAGCGCCCAGGACAAGGCACGCGAGAAGCCGCAAGGTTCTCTGAAAGGTGAATGAGGAAGGATGGCTCATGGCTGGATTTTGACTCAATAATGAGGTTTGGGCAGTCTCAGCTCAATCTTTTTGGCCCTGGCCACCTGGCCACATAGCATCCAGTAGGACGCCTGACTTTTATGCTGCCAACTTGCTCTGAATCGTCCGGGATCGATGGATCTTCAGGGGGCCATCATGCGGCGCAAATCCGACAGGAATACCACCGGTTCACAGGTGAGGAACTCGGGATAAAAGACTCCCACGTCCTTCAAATGTTCGTCGTAGGTGATCAGATGGGTCGAGGAGCCATTGATGGCCACGAGCAGGAAAGCCACGTCATCCATGTCCACGGGATAGTGCTGAAAGTGAAAGAACCGAATGGGCACTTCCTCACCGTATTGCAGCAGGTCGGCCACAAACTGTTCCACCTTCAAAGGATCAATGCCCTTCTCCAGCAGCTTGTGCGCGTATTCCGTCACCACATCATCGCTCACCAGCCAGACAAACTCGCCAGCCATCCATCGCGTGATGATTTCCGCGTTCGGACTCTGCGGATGCACCGACCGCTTAGCAGCCAGCACCACATTGGTATCCAGAACGGCACGCAGCATGATGGACGGCTACAGGGCTTCGGTGATTTCTGTGAAGTTCCGCTCAAATGCCTTCATGCCTTCAGCGCGGTCGATGCCGTCCGCCTTGCGCTTCTCGGCCAGCGCCCGTGCCCGTTTCACCAGCGCCAGCGCCTCCGGGCTGTAGCGCTGCTGGCGCCGTTCGTTCATCGCCACCTCCATCTTGATGAAGCGAAGCAACCGATCCTGCAGTCCGGGCACCGCCCGAGCCTTCTCAGAAAGCTCGTTGGGCAGTTCGATCAGTGGATGCAGAGTCGCGTTCATGGCTCAGAGGATACGGCACCTCATCTAGAGCGTCAATCATCCAAGTCAGAGCCGAGTTTCGTTTGGTAATCGGGCACCAAAAGTCCACTATCCCACCCCGTGAGCACCCCGTCATTCATCTCCATCACCGATCAGGTCACCGGGCATCTCCGCAATGAAATCCTGCGCGGACGCTGGAGTGGCGCTCTGCCGGGCAAACACCTGCTCGCCGCCGAACTGGGTGTGAACAACAAGACCATCGAGGCCGCGATGCGCCAGCTCGAGCAAAGCGGCCTGCTGCTGCCTCAGGGGGCCGGGCGCTGCCGCCTCATCCACCTGCCGCAGGGTCATCGCAGGCACACACGGAGCCTGCGCATCGCCCTTCTGGTGAACGACAAGTCGGTGGACGAGCGAGACAAGTTCTACCTCGACTACCGGCATGCCCTCGAAGAAGCCGGCCACACCATCGTCTCGCTCCCGCATTCACTCACCGACCTGCGTTTTGATCCCACACGCGTCGCCGCACTCGTGCGCCAGACCAAGGCAGATGCCTGGATCATCGGCGCGGGCTCACGCGCCGTCCTCGAATGGTTCGCCAGCCAGCCGGTGCCCGCCTTTGCCCTCTTTGGCAACCGGGTGGGTCTGAAAATCCCCTCCGTCGGCCCTTCCAAAGCCCCCATCATGGCCGAGGCCACGCGACACCTCATCTCGCTCGGTCATCGGCGCATCACGCTGCTCACCCGGAGAGCCGTTCGCATCCCAAACCCCGCCGCAGGCATCTCCACCTACCTCGAAACCCTGCAGCAGCACGGCCTCCAGCCCAGCGACTTCAACCTGCCCGACTGGGAGGAAACCAATGCGGGCTTCCACGAGTGTCTGCGCTCCCTATTTAAAGCCACACCGCCCACCGCGCTCATCGTCGATGAAGCCACCTACTTCATCGCCACCATGCAGTTCTTGCTGAAACACCACCTCAGCGTCCCCGACGACGTCTCCATCATCAGCACCGACGACGACGTCGCGCTCTCCCGCTGCGATCCCCCCGTCGCCTGCATCCGGTGGGACTCCCGCCCCGTCGTCCGCCGCATCGTGAGCTGGGCCGCCAACGTCAGCCGCGGCAAAGCCGACTTCACGCAAACTCTCACTCCCGCCGAATTCGTGCCCGGTGGCACAGTTGGACCAGCCAGCCTCCTCGTGCGACGCTGACGCCACCTTCTGAAACATGCCCACGACTTCCACCCCGACCCTCAAAGACATCGCCCGCGCCACGGGCGTGTCGATCATGACCGTGTCGCGGGTGCTGCGTGGAGCGCCGAAGGTCGCAGCGGAGAAGCGGGAACTCGTCTTGAAGGAAGCGAAGCGCCTCAACTACCAGCCGGACCCGCATTTGATGCGCATGATGCAGGTCGTGCGCGGAAAGAAGGAGAAGCGGCTGCGGGCGGTGATCGCTGTGATCCGCGAGCACGTGCCGCAGGACGGTTTGCTCGGGCCTTCGTATCAATATGTGCCCATCGAGGACATCCGACGCCGTGCGCACGGGCATGGTT
>CAYMHJ010000271.1:0-8583 GCA_964390165.1 uncultured Prosthecobacter sp.
CTTGCGGCGCTTGCGGTAGAAGATTCGGCCAAAGGCGTTGAGCTGGCGGCATAGCTCCAGCCAGGCGGTTTCCTCCTCGATCCACTGGCTCGTTTGATTCGAGTCGCTGAGGATGAAGATATCGAAGTTCTTCGAGTGTCCCGTCTGCTCCAGGGAAAGATAGATGGCCCGCAGACCTTCAAACACGCGCGTCACGTCCTCATTAAAGACCGGCATGATAATGGCCGTACTCGCGGTGATCTCAGCATCGTGATCCTCCTGCTTCAGCGTCCGCCAGAGATTCAGCGGGTCCGGCTTTGGACGGTTCATCAGCCACATGCCAAAGATGGCGGTCCAAAAGCCCACGTTCAGCTGGTAATAAAGAGGGATGAAGGTGGCCAGCAGCAGCCACTCCGCCTTCCTCATGCCCTGCTCAGCGAGGTAGGTGTACATCAGCCACGCACCCACCGTGGTGCCCAGTCCCACAAAGGAAAAGAACGTCGCACGCCGCATCCGGGCGATCTGTGGCGGCGGCATCCCGGCCGTGGCGTTAATGTTCGCGGTGTTCGAGCCGATGACACTCATGCGAGGAGGAAGTAGAGGTAGCCCAGCACACCGCCGACAATGCCGATGAGGAGCGAATAACGCAGCAATGGGTGACGGCCCAGGCGGTCGAAGGTGTCCTCCGCCACTTCAGAGACGATGCCAAGGTCCATGTCACGTGGCGTCATCTTGCTCACCTGCATGCCGGGGCCGGAGTTTCTCACGGCGGAGAGCATGGCCTCCTTCATGTCCGCAGGCAGATTGTCTTTGTCCAAAAAGAAGTTCGGCCAGCGGGCGGGGCCGCCGCTGAGGTGAAAGCCGAGCCGCCCGGCGGCCTCGAGCTGGGATTCGTTCAGGTTCATGTCACTGTAGATTGCTGCCAGCCATTCCCGCAGCATCCGCCGCGCCTGGTCGATGCTGTGGGCCGTGGGCGTGCGCGTGGGATCGACCTTGTGTGCTTCAGCCGCCCGCCGCAGTGTCTCCAGAATGAGCTGCGTGCGGCGGATGCGGTTGTGAAGTTGGTAGGAGCGAAAATAATCCGCGAGGCGCGCATACGCCTCGTTCCACTCTTCCTCGGTGCCAGTCTTGGGGGCGAACTGAATATTGACAGCTTCCATGATTGCTCGATTCTCGAGCGCACGGAGAATGCGCGGGATGCGGGGCAGGGGAAGCGGAAAGTGCGGAGGAGATGCTCTAAATACACACCAGCGCACTGGGATCTCTGGTCAAGGAGCATCACGAATCCTGCCCTTCATCCACCTTAACTGCTTGACGGTCGCCCTGACTGCTTTACGCCCTGCGTTTAGCTTTTCCTGACCTCCTTTCCATGTCCAAACACCTCCACTTCATCGGCATCTGCGGCACCGCCATGGGTTCCACGGCTGTCGCCATGCGTCAGCTCGGGTACACGGTTTCAGGTTCCGATGAAAAGGTCTATCCGCCGATGTCCGACGTGCTGCGGGAGGCTGGCATCACGGTGACGGAAGGTTACAAAGCCGCGAACCTACCGGCCAACACAGATGTCTTCGTCGTCGGCAATGCCATCAGCCGTGGGAATGAGGAACTGGAGAGCATGCTGGAGCGCCGCCTGCCCTACACGAGCATGGCGGAGATGCTGCGGCGTGAGGTCATCCAGGGAAAGCGCAGCTTCGTCGTCAGCGGCACCCATGGGAAGACGACCACGACCACCATGCTCGCATGGATCTTTGAAAACGCCGGCCGCGATCCCGGTTACATGATCGGCGGAGTACCGGAGAACCTCGCCAGCGGAGCCCGCTTCAACCACAGCGATCTCTTCGTGATCGAGGGCGACGAATACGACACCGCCTACTTCGACAAGCGCAGCAAGTTCCTCCATTACCTGCCCGAGTGCGCCATCGTGAACAACCTCGAGTTCGATCATGCCGACATCTTCCCCACGCTGGCCGACATCAAGCTCACCTTCCAGCGCCTGCTCAACAGCGTGCCGCGCAACGGCCTCGTCCTGCTGAATGGCGATGACGCGAACTGCCTCTCTTTAAAGAGCTACGCACCGGTGAAAACCGTGGGCACTGGCGAGACTTGCAGCGAGCGCATCGTCATCACCGAAGCCGCGCCCGACACCACCACCTTCACCCTCAACGGCGTCCCCTTCACCGTGCCGATGATCGGCGAATTCAACGCCCGCAACGCCGCCATGTGCGTCTGCGCCGCCCGTCATGCCGGACTGACCGACGACGAGATTCGCGCTGGGATGGAGAGCTTCCGGGGCATCCGCCGCCGCCAGACCGTGCGTGGCGAGGTGAACGGCATCACCATCATCGACGACTTCGGCCACCACCCCACGGCCATCCGCGAAACCCTGCGTGGCTTCCGCCAAAAGTATCCCGCCCGTCGCCTCTGGGCGGTCTTTGAGCCTCGCTCGAACACCAGCCGCCGGAACGTGCTGCAAAACGAACTCATCGCCGCCCTGAAGGAAGCTGATGGCAGCATCGTCGCCGCCGTGGCGAACCCCGAGAAGGTCGCTGCTGAGGAAAGGTTGGACGTCAGCGCCGTCGCCGCCGCCGTCAGCGCCAGCGGTCACCCATGCTTCCATGAAGAGAACACCGATGCCATCATCTCCCGCCTGAAGTCCGAAACGAAGCCAGACGATGTCATCATCATCTTCAGCAACGGTGGCTTCGATGGCATCCACGGGAAGCTGATCAAGGAGTTGGCGTAACGCAAAAAGAGTTTGTAACTCGAAAGCTGGTGCCGTGAGATTGCATCCCGCCCTCCGCCCCAAAGTTAAAAAACGCAGGGCACCAGTTGACGACTTTGAAAGTCCTTTTACCACGCGGCATCCTGACTCAGAGTGCTGGCATCATATTCGCAAGACAAGGCGAGTCAGAGCTTGGCTGCGGCAACCGTGAGGAAGATCAGGTCGAATCCATGCCTGAAAGCGGCAAGCCGCCGCTTTCGTCCGCCGTAGATACCAGCCGTAGATGCCAGCCGTGGCGCTGCATGAGCTTCGGCGGATGTCGTAATCGCCAGCCGGGAAGCCGGGGCTGGAAGCGGTTCGACCTCGGGTGGCGTGAGTTGCCATGGAGCTGGCAGTCGAGCGACAGAACTGCCTGCTCGTAAGGGGTATAGATGAAGAAGTCTCATCAAAAGCCCATCCGTTCAGGGTTGTTTGAGCGGAATTAGGAGCGTTTTATCGGGAAGCTGCCGAGATGTCGATCTTTTGTTTATGTGACGAGATATTCTCTTTCCATGATGACCTATTCGTCATATAAAAATCATAATTTAGCTTCTAGTCTTTGACTGCCCTTTGCGCACTTAAGGACAGGTTATCGCTTCACCTGAAATGGCATGCTGAACCTGACTCCTCCTCAAAATATGTCCCAAGTCACCACTCATCCCACCCTCTCTCCAGTCACGGCGGTGCCGAATGCGAGCGCTTTCAGGATTCTGACCCGCACTTTCACCGCAAACTTCTGCATCACGATGCAGGGGGTGTTTCCGCCGCGGATGTGAGGCTGACTGGCTTCTGTCATTTTCCTGTCTGCTGTTTCATAGGCCTGTTTTCCTGCCCCTCTTCCATCAAGTTTTCCTCAAATCCAACTCATGCAAAATCCCCTTCGCTCTCTGATCCGACACGCCATCCTTGGCATCGCCCTCTTTGCTGCCGCTAGCGCCCAGGCTTTGACGTGGAGCAATGACACACCTGCGGGTGCTCCTAGCGGTGTCAATGTGCGCAGCATTTGGGGTAGCAGTGCCACGAACATCTATGCGGCGCTGGGGAACAATGTCGTCGGGGGCGTGGGCAGGGTGTATCGCTGGCAGGGCAGCGCTTGGACGGGCGTGGGCGGGACCACGTTTGATACCTCGCCGGCGCGCTCGATCTTCGGCTTTGGCACGCAGGAACTCTGGGTTGGCGGTTTGGGCGGGGCCATGCGCCGCAGCACGGATGCGGGGGCCACCTGGAACATGGTAAACTCTGGCATCGCTGCTGATGATCGAATGACCGCCATGTGGGGCGCGAGCAACACCGATATCTGGGCGGGCGGCCGCAACTCAGCGATCAGCCAATCCGTTCTTCTGCGCTACAACGGCAGCACCTGGACGACGGTTACCACGGCCTTTGGCGCCGATGAAATCCGGGGCATTTGGGGCAGCGGGGCGAACTCTGTGTTCTTCGTCGGATTAGGTGGCAAGATCTCCCGCTGGGATGGTTCCACGCTCAGTCCTATGACCTCGGGTACCATCGAGACCCTGGTAGCTGTCTGGGGGCTGAGCGCCAACGAAGTCTATGCCGTGGGTCAATACAACATCGCGGCTCAAGTCAGCACGATCATCAAGTGGAACGGCAGCACCTGGAGCCCCTTTCCCACCACAGGCTTGCCGGTCGGTATCTTGGTGAATGGCATCACGGGCAGCAGCTCGAACGATCTCTATGTCTGCCTCGGCGACTCCGTCGCCAACCTTTACCACTGGAATGGCACGACTTGGAGTCAGGAAACCACGGCTGGGAACCCCCTCAATACCATCTGGGGCAGTCCGGACAACTCCCGCATCGTCGCGGGTGGTTCTAGTAGCCGACTCTATGGAGCCACAGCGACAGCGCCAGCTAGCGCCCCCACCGTGACGACAGCCACGCAGAGCGGTGTGACGCACAACAGCGCCACTCTGGGCGGCAATGTCACCGCTGATGGCGGCGCGAGTGTGACGGAGCGCGGCATCGTCTGGGGCACGAGCGCCAATCCGACCACCGCCAATAACAAAGTTCAGATCGGCACTGGCACGGGCGTCTTCAGCCAGCTCGTCACCGGCCTGCCCCCCAGCACCACCATCCACGTCCGTGCCTACGCCATTAACAGCGCAGACACAGCCTACGGCAGCGGCATCAGCTTCACCACCAATCCGGCCCCGGTGGCCGTCAGCTCTCTGAACCGCGTGAACGCCACGCCGACGAACGCCGGGACGGTGAACTGGACGCTCACGTTTGGCAGCGCGGTCACCGGCGTGACTGCCAGCAATTTCGCGCTTACTGGTGCAGCTGCTGCCGGACTTTCGGTCGGTACGCCGAGCACGGGCAACGGTGGTCTCACTTGGAACATACCGGTCAACACGGGAGCGACGGACGGCGCGCTCACCCTGACCTTGGCAAACTCCACCGGCCTTTCTGCCGCGATTTCCACTTCGCTGCCCTTTGCTGGCGAGACTTATACCATCGACAAAACACCACCGACGGTGGTTTCCGTCACGCGACTGACCCCGACAGGCCAGCAGACGAACCTCACGACGGTGACCTTCCGCGTGACCTACAGCGAGCCGGTGGCGCTGAATGCGCCGGAGACCGCGCGCTTCCAAGTGGTGCCGCTGAACGGCAGCAACATCGTCGGCACGGTGACCGGCGTGAGTGGCGGTGGAGACACACGGGACGTGACCGTGAACCTCACCGGCGGGACCGGGGAGTTCCGGCTGCGCGTCATTGATTGAGCCTTTCTTCGAAAACACGACCTCCTCTCGCACTCACCTTTTACTTCTCCGCATTTATGAAGAACTCGATCCTCGCGTATTCAACAGGACTGATCAGACTGTTCATCGGCTCTCTTTTGGCTCTCTCCGCACCACTTGCCGCCGCCCCGGCCACGCCGCTGACCTCCTTCGACACAGATGGGCGCGTCAGCACGGACCTGGGAGAAACGGAAAACGCCGCAGCGCTCATCACCCAGCCAGATGGCAAGGTGCTGCTCCTGGTGAACCGCGGGACTGCGCAGCGGGCTTCTGTGTTGCGATACACCGTGACCGGTGCTTTGGACCCCACCTTCAGCGGCGACGGGCGGGTGGACCTGAGCGTGTCCGCGTCCACTTCCGACGCGGTGACGGGCATCACCCTGCAAAATGACGGCAAAGTAGTGGTCACAGGCCACTCTACTTTTGCCGATGGCAGCCGCCACGCGGTGGTGGCGCGTTTTCTGGCCGATGGCAGCCCGGACACGTCTTTTGACACTGATGGGGTGGTGAATGTCAACGCAGCGAATCTGGAGTACTCGCTGACGGGCTCCAGTGCACAGGCGATTCCATCCGATGTGGCGGTGCAAACGGATGGAAAGATCGTTGTTGGAGGGCAAGTGCGCCGGAATACCAGCAACAAGAATGACGGGCTGGTGGTCCGCTTCAATGCCGATGGCAGCCTGGACACGGGCTTTGGCGGCAACGGCGTGGTCGCTGTGCAGGCCACAACCACGGAGAGCACGAATTTCACCGGCCTGGAAATCCAGCCGGACGGGAAGATTGTGGCTGCTGGAGGCAGGGTGGTGAGCGGCTTCGACTTCCAATGCGTGGTGGCGCGGCTCACAACGTCGGGTGCTCTGGACACGACCTTTGACACTGACGGGTTGGTCCTGTTTGACGCCAATTTGAACGAAGGCGGGGCGCACAATGAAATCGACCAGGTGTGGGATGTAAAGCTGGCCCCCGATGGCGGGATCCTCCTGGCCATCCAGGCGGAGACTGCTTCCTTTAACTCGGTCTTCTTCCTGGCTAGGCTGAACCGCAGCAACGGTGCGCTGGATACCAGCTTCGGCGGCAACGGCATCATCAACACCGGCGTGGCGGGCACCCCTTCGAAGATGGACGTGCAGGGGGATGGGCGCATCGTCCTCAGCGGCAGCAATTCCTCCTTCAATACCGCCATTCTCCGCCGCAACGCGAACGGCACCGCCGACACCACCTGGGATAGTGACGGACTGTGGACCAGCACGGCCACCTCCCAGTCCAACGGCCTGCATGTGGGACCGGATGGGCGCGTGTATGCCAGTGCATTGGACAATGCCTTCACCGGTGGCAGCGCGCATGTGTGGGCCTTGGAAGGTAACGCTGTCGTCTCCCATGCCACCGTCAGCCCGGCGGACAACGCCACGGGCGTCGGCGCTGCGGATAATCTGGTCATTACATTCCCCTCGGCGGTTGCGGTAAACAGCGGCAGCATCCAGATCATCGCGGCAAACACCTTCACCACGCTTGAGAGCATCCCCGTGGGGGACGGGCGTGTCACTGGCGGCGGCACGAATGCCATCACCATCAATCCCACCGCCACCCTGGCGGCCAGCACCAAGTATTACGTGGTGCTGCCCCATGACGGTTTCCGCGAAGGCTCCACACCGGTGCGCGGCATCTTCAACACGGAGTGGGAGTTCACCACCAGTGCGGGTGCCTCCATGCCCACCGTTTCCACCGCCACCCAGAGCGGGGTGACACACAACAGCGCCACGCTGGGCGGCAACGTCACGGCAGACGGCGGTGCGAGCGTGACGGACCGCGGCATCGTCTGGGGCACGAGCGCGGACCCGACGACGGGTAATAACAAGGTGCAGATCGGCACGGGTACGGGAGTCTTCAGCCAGCTCGTGACCGGCCTGCCACCGAGCTCCACCGTCCACGTGCGCGCCTACGCCATCAACACCGCAGGCACGGCGTATGGGAGCAACATCAGCTTCGCCACCAATGCGGCACCCACGCCTCAGATCGCGGTCAGCTTTGGCGGTAATGCCGTGGAGTACAATGCGGTGACGACCAGCAGCACCAACGGTACGGACTTCGGCAGCGCGCCCGTGGCGGGTGTCACGGTGGACCGCACCTTCAACATCACCAACAATGGCACGGCCGAGCTGACTCTCGGCACTGTCACGACCACGGGAGATTTCTCCGTGCAGTCGCAGCCTAGCAGCAGCGTGGCCGCAAGTGGCGGCACGACGAGCTTCATCATCCGCTTTAACCCTGCCGCCGCCGGGCCGCGCTCCGGCACGGTGAGCTTCAGCACGAATGAGACCGGCAAGACCCCCTTCAACTTCGCCGTGCAGGGCATCGGCACGGGGCCGCAGACCTTTGATCTGGCAGGCAACGCCATCAGTAACACCCCCTTCGATGGTGGTGAGACCTACATTTATGTGACCAACACTGCGCCAGTGATCTCCAGCAACGGCGGCGGCTCGACAGCGGCGGTCAACGTGGCTGAAAACAGCACCGTGGTGACGACGGTGACTGCCGCGGATTCAGACATGCCCGCGCAGACACTGACCTACAGCATCACAGGCGGCGCGGACCAACTGAAGTTCAGCATCGCATCAGGCACGGGCGTGCTGACTTTCCAGGCCGCCCCCGACTTCGAGACTCGGACGGATGCCAATGACGACAACGTCTATGAATTGGAGGTCACCGTGACGGACAGTGGTGCAGGCAATCTCACCGACACCCAGGCCATCAGCGTGACGGTGACGAACGTGAACGAGATGCCGAGCTTCGTGAAGGGCCTGGACCAGCTCCTGCCTTTCAACACCAGCAGCGCGCAGACTGCCGCCGGCTGGGCCACGGCGATCAATGACGGTGACAGCACGGTGACGCAGGGCCTCACTTTCAACATCAGCAGCAACAGCAACCCAGGCATCTTCACCACCGCGCCGAGCATCGTCAGCAGCACCGGCACGCTGACCTACACGCCGAGACTTTATGGCTGCGGCCCGACTTGCGTGAGCAGGTCGGTCGTGCAGCACGTTTGATTGAAAAAGGCGTGGTGTGCTGGTCGCATGGATTTCGCGG
>CAYMHJ010000272.1:0-8576 GCA_964390165.1 uncultured Prosthecobacter sp.
CCACTGGTGACGAAGCCGCCGAGGTGCTGCGTGTGATTCACCAGCAGCACGCTCAAGCCCTCGCGTGCCGCACGCACCGCACAGGCAATGCCGCCCGGCGTGCCGCCGATGACGACGAGGTCATACGACCTGCCATCCACGTCCTGCGGTTTCGCGGCGCTCTGCAAAAGCATCGGCGGCGGGATTTTCACCGGCACAGGCGCGGCGCTCGTCTTGATGGGAAAACCAGCATCGGCTCGTGTGTTGCGCTCCGCGATGGCCTCGGCCTCCGTCACGAGTTGCAGGCCATCGACGACGACATAGCCATCCGCGCCTGCGTTTGAGATCTCGATGCTGCCCGATTTGCCTTTTGCGAAGGCAAACACGCCGAGTGAACGTGGAATGCCATCCTCAAGACAAGCCTCGCGCTGGTTTTGCGTGACGACTTTTTCGCCATCGGCACTTCGAATGGTGATCTGCGCTTTTTGCGCTCGATTCGAGGCCTCGACATAAAGCAGACGCACCTCGTATTTGCCATCCGCAGGAATCTCCGGCGTGAACTTCGTCACCGCGTCAGACTTCTTCGTGCGATCATCGTGCCGATACACTGCGCCAACGAGTGGTGTGTGTTTATCGCTCATCTTCCATGCGCCGGTGTATTTCGCGGCGTCGTCATCAAGCACAATGCCTGCCGTTTTGCGTTCCGCAGTCGTAGCGGCAGATTTTTCGGCCTTGTCTGTCTCTGCTAGCGTGAAGCGCGTGCTCACCACCGAGTTCTGCTCCGCACCGGGGCGATACTTGATGTAAGTCGTCGCGACGACGGTGCCATCCGGCAGCAGTTCGAGACCGGGATAGCCGCAGTCGCTGCCTTTGTGGCTGTGCAACAGCTTGATTTTGTATTCGCCATCCTTGCCGCTGACGATGTCCTCATATCGACCGACCCACGCGACGAAATGCGCGCGCGTGGGGCTGTCCTTGCCCATGTCGCGGAAGGCGATGACGAGCCTGCCATCGGGCAGATAGACGTGCTTGTGCCGGTCGCCGTGCAGGCCCGGCGGCAGCGCCTTCACCTCCGACCACGTCTTGCCCTCGTCATCGCTCGTGATGAAGTGCGCGGGCTCGCTGCGGATGTTTTCGCGCATGAGGCAGAGCAGATGTTTGCCATCCGGTGAACGCACGACCTCCGGTTCGCAGGGTACGAGGGTGCCGAGATCGACGAGGATGCGCCACGGACTCCAGGTCAGACCTCCGTCAGTCGATTCGCTCTGCGTGACGACATTCGAGCGCGGGTCTTTCGTCTCGCCAGGACGGCGGATGTTTGAGAGGCCGATGAGCTTCTTCCCGCCCTCCACCGGCATGATCGTGCAGAAGGGCATCACGCACTTCAGGCCATTGCTCTGCATCGGCGACCACGTCTTGCCCTCATCGTTGGAAACGGACTGCTGCATCGTGCCATCCGGCCCTTGTCCGGCATAAACGATGAGCCGCGCCACGCCCTGCGGATCGGTGAGGCGGTAGATCGCCGGGCAGTTTTTCACCTTCCACCAGTTCTCCGGCACCGGCAGATCCTCGCTCCACGTCTTGCCGCCATCATCGCTGCGCTTCAGCGGACCGGCCGTGCCGCCGTGGCCATGCGTCCACACGCAGAACATCGTCTTCCCATCCGGCATGAGCAGCGTCGTCGGATGGCCTTGATAAACCTTCTCCGTGCCCTGGGAAATGATGACGTGACGCTGCGTGTCTTGTGAAAGATCGACGACGGGAGGCAGCTGCGCCAACGCTGCTGAAAAGGCGGTAAGGAGAATGGGGATGCACCTGGGAAGTATCATCCCAGGTCAACGCGGGGCAGCCATCTGGCTTGCTGGCAATATCAGATGACCACTGTGTCATGAGCAGCCCGAAGGCCGAGCTTCAATAACTCCGCGCGAACACCACGCGCTTCGAGCTGGGCTTGCCGGTGAGGAAGCATTTTCCCTCTTCGGCGAACTCGTCACTCAGCGGGATGCAGCGGATGGTGATTTTCATGTCTTTGGCGATCTTGTCCTCCTCTTCATTGCTGCCAGCCCAGTGCATGAGGGCAAAGCCGCCGGGGCCACTTTCAGCAAAGAAGGCCTGGAACTCTTCCATGGTGTCCATCTTCTTCATATTCGCGTCACGCATCTCCGTGGCGCGCTTGAGAAGGCTGTCCTGAATGTCTTGAAGTCGCTCGGTGATGTCGCGGATGAGGTCTTCTTTGGGGATGAACTCTTTCGCCTTCGGTCCCTGGTCGCGGCGGCAGACAGCCACCGTTCGACTCGCAATGTCACGCGGGCCCATTTCGAGGCGGAGCGGGACGCCTTTTTTGATCCACTCCCAGTTTTTCGCACCGCCCTGGAGGTCGCGTTTATCGACATGAACGCGGAGAGTTTCACCATGGAAGGTCTGGGTGCGCAGGGTGGCAGCGAGCGCCTCGCAGGAGTCGATGACTTCCTGACGCGTGTCCTCTTTCGGGGTGATCGGCAGGATGACGATCTGGTGGGGACTCATGCGTGGTGGCAGGATGACACCGTCATCGTCGCCATGCGCCATGATGAGCGTGCCAATCAGTCGGGTGCTCATGCCCCAGCTCGTGGTATGCGCGTGCTGGCGGGTGTTGTCACGACCGAGGAACTGGATGCCCGCAGCTTTGGCGAAGTTTTGCCCAAGGTAGTGGCTCGTGCCGGCCTGGATGGCCTTCTTGTCCTGCACCATGGCCTCCACCGTGTAGGTATCCACCGCTCCGGGGAAGCGCTCATTCTCCGTCTTCACGCCGGGGATCACCGGAATGGCGAGGTGGTGGCGGAGGAAGTCGGCGTACACTTTATGCATGAGCTTGGTTTCTGCGATGGCCTCCTCAGCGGTCTCATGAGCGGTGTGGCCTTCCTGCCAGAGGAACTCCGCCGTGCGAAGGAAGAGACGAGGGCGCATCTCCCAGCGCATGACATTGGCCCATTGATTGATGAGCAGGGGCAGGTCGCGGTAGCTCTGCACCCAGCGGGCAAAGGCGGCGCCGATGATGGTCTCAGAGGTCGGGCGGATGACGAAGGGCTCTTCCAGCTTGCCAGTGGGGATGAGCTTCGTGCTGCCATCGGGCTGCTTCTGTGCTTCGAGACGATGATGCGTGACCACGGCGCACTCGGTGGCGAATCCTTCGGCGTGCTCGGCTTCCTTTTCCAGGTAGCTCAGTGGAATCAGGAGCGGGAAGTAGGCGTTCACATGCCCGGTTTCCTTGAATTTCACATCGAGCTGTTTCTGGATGTTTTCCCACAGGCCGTAGCCCCATGGCTTGATGACCATGCAGCCACGCACTTCGGAGTTTTCAGCGAGATCAGCGGCGCGGACGACCTGCTGATACCACTCGGGGAAGTCTTTTTCACGGGTTGGGGAAATGGCGGAGGCTTGGCTCATAGGGGCGCGGAGTATGGGACGATCTCGGAAGCAATCAAGCGGGAGCGGCGGCCTGTCTTGACGGCGGGACACTCATGCCCATGCTGAGCTCCGAAACCATGCGCCACGTCTTCCGTACTTTTTTTCTCTGCCTGACCGTCATGGCGACGATGCTGGCCGCGCAGGAACCTGCGGAATCATGCCTGCGGGATTTCCCCTCCCTCTACACACTGGAAACGGGATTCAGCCCGCAGGAAACCCCTGCCGAACGGGTGAGCCGCACGCATAGCCTGCTCGCCTCGAAGTTCAAAATGACGCCGGATGCCGTGGCCAGGAATCTGCCGCCGCTCGCCGAAAAGCTGCGCGAAGACAAGAAAGCCATAAAGATGGACCGCGCCTGCGCCCACTTCATCGGAGCTTTTTTTGCAGAAGCAAAAACACTGGCGCTGGAGGCGGGTGATGCAGCGCACCGCGCCGAGCCAAGGCAGCCCGCGCAGGTGATCAGCGCTCTGCGCCTGGCGGCCTTTGCCGCCATGGAAATGGGTCAGCATGAGGAGGGGATACGGATTCTCGGTGTGGCTCTCGGAGAGACCAGCTCAGACCGTGATCTGCCGACCTGGACGCAGCTCCAAACCGCCACCGCGCGTGCCTATGCCGGACTGAAGATGCTCAAAAATGAAGAGCAGACACTGCGCCACATCTACACTGAGCACGAACGCCTCCTCGGCGCACGCCATGCCGAAACCATTCGTCATCACAGTGCGCTTGCGGGCACACTCTACCAGCATGGGCATGATGTGGAAGCAGAGCGTGAGACGCGCGCTGTTTTGAAAGCCACACTCCAGCTTTACGGGGAGAAGCATGATCAGACCCAGGTCGTGCGGAAGAATCTGGCACGAGTCATGGAGGTGCTCGGACGCCATGCCGAAGCCGAGGCACTGCGGCGGGAGGTGCTGGCCGTGCAGATGGAGGTGCATGGTGGTGGCTCGGCCAGCACTCTGCGCAGCCGCGAGCAGCTCGTGAAGAATCTCTCCGATCAGAAAAAATATGCCGAGGCCGAAACCGAGGCGCGCATCCTGGTGCAGCATGGCGAGCGGGCCAATGGTGCCGATGCCGTCACCACTTTGGACGGTCGCACCAGCCTCGCACTTGCCATCCAGCAGCAGGGCCGGCATGAAGAGTCGCTTAAAATGCTTCAAGCGCTGGAGGCGGACTGCATCCGCGTGCTCGGACTGGAGCATGTGGACACCCTGCGTGTTCAGCACTCTCTCGGCACCTGTTTGAATTCTCTCGAGCGCTTCCCGGAAGCTGAAAAGTCACTCAGCCAGGCGCTGGAGGTCCGGCGGCGCGTGCTACCACCGGACGACCTCGCCACCATCGACACACGCCACCAGCTCGGCATCGCCCTTCTCCGCCAGGGAAAATTCAGGGACGCATTGACGGAGATACGCATCGCCGCCCTCACCTATGAGCGCCTGGTCAGCTCTGATGATCCCAGACTCGCCGCCGTCAACAAGACTGCCGATGAGTTCTCCAAACTTGAAGGTGGGAAGAAAATCCTCATCGCTGAACAACGTGAAACCATGGCGAAAGCGCAGCGCAAGCTTGCCCCAGACAGCATCGAGTCCCTGAACCTGCGCAGCAGTCTTGCAGGATTCATCGCCAGACTGGGCGAGGCCAGGGAATCACTCGAAGAATATCAGGCGGTCTACGCCGGTTGTCTGCGCACGCTCGGACCAGATGAACGGGGGACCGTGGATATACTCGAAAAAATCGGCCAGACCCAGATTGCACTAGGCATGCTTGCCGAAGGGGAAAAGTCCATGAGGACGGTCCTGGAAAACAGGGCTCGGATGCTGCCGAAAAATGACCCGAAGATCGAGGAGGCACGCTTCAACCTGGGGCTTTGCCTCGGGCAGATGGGCAAGCTGGCTGAGGCCGGAGAGCTGGTCGAGGCCAGCTATCTGGCTGTGAGGGACCGGACCGATCTGAACCCAGCCTTCATTCAGGGCATGAAGCAGGTGCTGGATCAGATCCAGCAGCTCCGCAGCGCCCGATCCACGCCGCAGGCACCACAACCGATTCAGAACTCTGCACCGGCGACGATCAATCAGCCGCCCAGCTTCACAGGCACAGCCGTTC
Source organism: uncultured Prosthecobacter sp. (assembly GCA_964390165.1). Lineage (GTDB taxonomy): Bacteria > Verrucomicrobiota > Verrucomicrobiia > Verrucomicrobiales > Verrucomicrobiaceae > Prosthecobacter. Next base: position 5,527 of record CAYMHJ010000272.1, read on the forward strand.
AGACGAAGCCCTCCGCCAATGCACCGATCAATGTGATCGGTGGCCCCGCCATCGATCCAGGAACCCTCGTGCCGAGCACGACGATCCAAAGACCGGTCGAGTTCAAGCCCTGATCCCATTCACTCTGATGAATCCTCCCCGCCGCATCTTCCTCTCTGCCAACGTCAGCGAGTTCCCCGCTGAAGTCGAAGGCCTCCGCGCCGCCCTCGCGGAGCTCGACTGCCAGGTCATCGACCTCGCCAGTTGCCCGACATACTGGCGCACCGTGGACAGGCGGGCGCGCGATCTCATCGCGAGTTGTGATCTCGTTATCCACATCGCCGGTTCCCGCTGCGGGCGCATCCCAGATGCCGCCACCGTGCCCTCCGGCAAGCCGCGCCTCAGCATCGCCCAGATGGAGCACGGCATCGCCACGGAGCTTCATTCAAACCTGCACGTCTTTCTGACTGCCGATGACGCACCGGCGCCCGAAGGATTAAAGCCTGAAACCGATGAACTCCGTCAGCTGCAGCAGAGCCATCGCGAAAGCCTGCGCGCCGCAGGCAATGCACGCGCCTTGCCAGCTGATGCCTCCGAGTGGACCGCCATTCTCGGGAGCCTATTAGCCGCACGACCTACCATCTCCAGAACGCCGGTCATTCAGTCCGCGAAATCCGCCGCCAAGTCCGCTGCGCCAAAGCCTGAAACCGTGGGCGGAATGCCGCTGGCCGCCGTGGCCGTCATCGTCATCGGCTTGATCATCGTCGGCCTGGGTGCGCTGAAAATCGTGGCCGGGAAGTCAGGCGAACCTGCCGAACAAACCGCAGCAGCACTGGATTTAAACATCGTCCGCCGCGCCCTTCAGGGCTACACCGCCAGCTTCCGCGACTGGCAGCGTGACACCCTGGACGTGCCGAACCATTATCTGGACCACTGGGTCCGCAGCACGCTACCCACCAGCCTTCAGATGCCTCCAGCCGATGTCACCCGTGCCCTTGAGCAGGCCCTGTCACGCGACTGGGAATCCCAGCTCACCATGGATGACCGCATTGCCGCTCAGTTGGCGGCCCGCCGTTACCAGGCGGCGATCGATCTCGGACTGGTGCATGAAAAAACACTTACCGCCGAAGGGCTGGAGACGGCCGCCATCGCCGCCTTTGCCAAGCATGACGAAAGCCAGCTCAACAGCCACCTGGACCGCACCGTGAAGTTTTATCGTGCCGCCATCGAGCGCACGTCTCCGGAGGCACCACCGATTGATCTCGGCCGCTGTCATACTGCACTTGGAAGAGTGCTCACCTTTCAAGGCCTCTCCCACGAAGCCCTGCCCAGCCTCAAACTAGGCGTCGGCAAACTCGAGCCACTGGCAGACTCAAATCCCGAAGAATTTGGGATGGCTCTTGTCTTCCATGCACTCAGTGATCACGAAAGTGGTCTGGAAAAGTCCGAGCAATCTGTGCAGCGTGCAGTCACTCTCCTGGAACAGAAGGCCAGCAAAAAGCCCGCTTACTACCGTGCGCGCGCTGTCCTGGCGGCGCTGCAGTTGGTCAGCCAGGGAGCAGGAGCCCTGGCTAAAGCCGCGAGTGGGGAAGTGCTGATGAGGAACAACGTGAAGGATACCGAACAAACCTTTGGTGCAGATCATCCACTCACACACACGCATTTATTGAATCTCGCACGCCATCTTGGAAAAGCCTCCAGGCAAGTGGAAGCGGTTACCGAGGAGCAGGCGATGGGTGACAAAGTCATGAATTCATTCCTGCAAAGTCGAGTGCTTGAGGCGGAGGGATACTACCAGAAGTTGATCCGGCATTTTGAGACTGGGTACGGTGCGGAGCACCCCAACGTCGCCGCCACATCCATGCGCTATGGCATCGTTCTGCAAAATCTGGAACGTCATGCCGAGGCCGAGCCCTTGTTCCACCGGGCGCTCCAGATCTCCGAGCGGCATTTCGGTGCCAAACACCCCCAGACCACACGCTATCGGATGCATCTGGCCTACGGCCTCCAGTCCGCAGGGAAGAGCGATGAAGCCGAGCACCACTTCACCCAGGTGACCCAGGAGATGGAGACCTTCGGCTCCTGGCCGGCTGAGGAGCAGCGCGAGGCTGCGCTGATGATGGCCGAGAGCCTGAGCAAGAAAAAGAAGCATGACAAAGCGCTCTCCTATTATGAAAAGGCGCTCAACCTCTACCCCGACCATGCCGTGATCGAGCGCGGGAACATCATGATCCTGATGATGAACACTTACTTCACGGCGGGCGAACTCGGCAAAGCCAGACTCACTGCCGAACAGGCACTGCCGCTCGTGCTGCTGAATCCAGAGCACATCCAGAATCCCGAGCGGGCCATCCTGCCGATGATGAATGTCGTCGGCGTCTGGAAGCTCCGGCTCAGGCAGCCAATGCCAGAAATCAAAACTCTATTCCAGGGCATGTTCTCGAAGGCCAGGGTCGATCCTGAACTCTTCGAGGAGCTGTGGAAACAGGTGTCGCAAACAAAGTAGCATCCGATCACTTCCTCAGCACACGCACCTTGTGTGCCTCGCTGTCGCCGATGTAGATGCCACCATCGGCATCGGCATAGACGCCATGGGGCCGGGCCATCTCACACTTCAGCGGATCACCGTCACCACCGTTCCCCTTCTGACCATTGCCTGCGATGAGATGGATGAGGCCCGTCTTTGCCTCGACCATGCGGATGGTATGGCTCTCGCAGTCGGCCAGCCAGGCATTCCCTTCAGCATCGATGGTGATGCCTTTCGGCCCGCTTAGCGTGGCGTCTTTGGCAGGGCCGCCATTGCCTTCGAGTCCCTTTTTCCCATTGCCTGCAATGTGCTGGATCTTCCCAGCTGCCAGGTCGAACTTGAAGACCTGATTTCCCTCGCGGGTGCAGAGCCAGAGGTTTCCCGACTTGTCAAAATCCAGGGAGCGCGGCCCTTTCAGCGGTGTGCCCTCGATGGCTGCGCCATCCGGCGTCGGGCCGGGTTTGCCGGTGCCGGCAAAGGTGCTGATGTTGCCCGTCTTCATATCGATCCGGCGGATGACGTGATTGCCGATGTCGCAGACATA
>CAYMHJ010000273.1:0-8573 GCA_964390165.1 uncultured Prosthecobacter sp.
GCTGCCGACGATGACGATTCGTTCGAGCACTCCAGGACGCTGTCGCGCGTTCTCTGCGGACATTCTGCTTTTCCTCTCGACTCCCCTGCCCTGTCGCTGCTTAACTCCGCGCCGATGTCCGCTGACGCGTTTGCCACTGAATCTGAGCTTGTCTCCGCCTCGAAACCCATTGCTGCGCTGCGGCAGGCTTTGAATGAGGTGCTGTTTGGGCAGAATGAACTCATCGATCTGACGCTGTGCGGCGTGATCGCACGCGGCCATGTGCTGCTGGAAGGTCTGCCGGGACTGGGCAAGACGGAGCTGGTCAAAGGACTGGCGAAGGCTCTGAACTTGACGACTCGACGCGTGCAGTTCACGCCGGATTTGCTGCCGGGTGACATCACGGGAAATCCGGTGCTTCAGGAGGTGGATGGGCGGCGCGAGTTCGTCTTCCAGCCGGGGCCGATCTTTACGAATCTGCTGCTCGCGGATGAAATCAATCGCGCCTCGCCGAAGACGCAGTCGGCGCTGCTCGAAGCCATGCAGGAGCGCCGCGTGACGGTGCTCGGGCAGACGCACACGCTGCCTGATCCGTTCTTCGTGCTGGCCACGCAGAACCCCATCGAGCTGGAAGGCACCTACCCGCTGCCCGAGGCGCAGGTGGACCGCTTTCTCTTCAAACTGGAGGTGCTGCGCAACAGCGCGGCGACGCTGGCGAAGATCGTCACGCATCGTGAACTCGGCGTGGAGCCGCAGGTGCCTGCGATCACGACGCGCGAGGAGTTTGCGCATATCCAGGCGGTGGCACGGCACGTGTATCTGCCGGAGATCGTCGCGGATTACATCGCCCGCATCGTCGATGCCACACATCCCGGTCAGTCGAAGGCATCCGAAGGCGTGCGCTACGGCGCGAGTCCGCGTGCGGCGCTGAGTCTGGCCTCGGCGGCGAAAGCGCGAGCGCTGATGCATGGCAGGCCGAATGCGAGCTTTGAAGATGTGCAGGCGCTGGCGCAGCCCGTGCTGAATCACCGTGTGCTGCTCGACTACACGGCCCGCATGGATGGCCGCACGAGCGCGAGTGTGGTGCGTGCGATCCTGGCTGAAGTGCCGGTGCAGAATCTGGTGACACCGAAGACCTTGAAGGAGACGCCATGATCCTGCGAAGCTCTCGACTAACACTTCTCCTCGGCCTGCTGGCTTCATCGGGACTGGCCCAGAAGACCATCACGAATGGCAATCTCACCAGTGATGGTGCACGCGCGCTGGAGATCCGCAGCGTGTTTGATCCGATGCCGCCTTCGGGTTACGCGCCGCTGCGCATCGTGGCGACGAATGGGACTGATGGCGACATGCGCTGGGATTTTTCCATGCTCTCGAAGACGCAGGAGTTTCGTCGGGAGAATGAGCATCGCAGTCGTCTTGCGCTCACGCTGCCTGCGCACAACACGCAGTCGGTCACCTTCCTCGCGCCGCTCGCGGTGAATTATGCCGCTAGCAGCCGTGGCTACGGGAACAACAGTCATCAGTTCCACATCACGCTCGACGGGACCGGACTGAGCACGAAGGACTTCCACGATTACAGCGAACGAGCCGACGACATCCCCGCCATCGCCATCAGCAAAGGGCTGGCGGATGGGAATCACTCGAAGCTCAAAGATGAAGTCGAGAGGCGTTCCAAATCGGGATCGAGGAGCAGTGGCAGAAACTTCTTTGGCAGCGCCTTCGCACCAGCCGATCTCCCAGAAGACTGGCGTGGCCTCAGCGGCTTTGATTTCCTCATGATCACGAGCAGCGAATGGCAGTCGCTGAAGCCCGGCCAGCAGCTCGCAGTAATGCAGTGGGTGCGCTTTTATGGTGAACTCCACATCTACACTGCGGCTGGCATCACGCCCGCAGGACTCGGTTTGCCAGCGGGCTTCGAGTCGGATCAAAAGGAAGTCTCACTCGGTGTGATCAAACTCATTCGATGGGTTGGCACGTCGCTGGATGCCGGAGTCACCGTCGGTCGCTACTACGGCGTGAAGACACGCGAGCAGGACCTCACCGGCAGCTACGCAGGAAAGACAACCGGCAGCGCTCCCGGCAACCCCATGTGGAGTCTGCTGAATGCCCTCGGCGAGCGCAACTTTGCCTCCTGGCAGGTCGTGGTGTTCCTCGTCGTCTTCGGCATCCTCGTCGGGCCGGTGAATCTCTTCGTGCTCGCGCCATCGGGGCGACGGCATCGTTTGTTCATCACCACGCCGCTGCTGTCAGTCGGTGCGAGTTTGCTCATGGTAGGCATCATTTTGACTCAGGACGGCACGGGCGGCATCGGCGCGCGATTCATCGCCATCGATCTCCAACCGAGCGAAGCAGCGGCCTACGTCACACAGGAGCAATCCAGCCGCACTGGTGTGCTGCTCGGCGGTGGATTCGAGGTGAAGCAGCCTGCTTTGATCGAGCCTCTCGCGCTGCCAGACACGCCCTGGGTGAAGCTGAAAAACAACAACAACTCCCAGCCCGCGCAGCTCTCCCAGGAAGGCAGTCTGCGTGGAGGCAATTACTTCCAAAGCCGCGCCGAGCAGGGTCAAATCCTGCGCGCTGTGGTGTCCTCGCGTGCTCGACTTGAGATGAAAACGGGACTCACTGCTGATGCTGCTCCCGAAGTCATCTCCGCGCTCGGTTTCACCATTGATGATCTCTTTTATGTGAATGCCAACGGCGGTGTCTGGCGTGCGAAGGGCACCCTCGCCACAGGCCAACAGGTGAAGCTCAACCGAACGGACAGCAGCACGCTCCGCAGTGTGCTCGAAGATCCGATCAAACTCTCCGGCGGTCACACGCGCAGCCGCTTGATGGGCCTGATCAATGGCGCGCCAGCCCGGAACACCTTCTTCGCCATCGCCAAAGCCGCGCCCGGCTTTGCCATCGACACGCTGCCATCCATCCGCTGGCAGCAGGATCGTGTGGTCGTGTTTGGCTCGCTGGCGCAACCTTGATCTCTTTTCACTGATGTCTTCATCCGCCGAACTCGACACCTCCCAGCCTGCCATCGTCGTGGAGGATCTGCGGCGCAGCTTTGGTGCGCTGAAGGCAGTGGATGGTGTCTCCTTCAGCATCAATCACGGCAGCGTCGTCGGTTTTGTCGGCGCGAATGGTGCAGGCAAGACGACCACGATGCGCATCCTCGCCACGCTGGATCATCCGAGCGGCGGCATCGCGAAAGTGGGCGGGCACAACGTGGTGCATTATCCTGCGAAGGTGCGCCGACTGCTCGGCTGGATGCCGGACAGTTTCGGCACTTACGAGCACATGACCGTGCTGGAGTATCTCGACTTCTACGCACGTGCGCTCGGCTACAAAGGCGCGGAGCGTGTGCAGCGCATCCAGGAGGTGATGGACTTCACCGACCTCACGCCGCTGGCGGATCGCCTGAGCAACAAGATGTCCAAGGGCCAGACGCAGCGTCTCTGCCTAGGCCGCGCGCTGCTGCATGATCCGCAGATTTTGATCATGGACGAACCCGCCGCGGGTCTCGATCCGAAGGCGCGTGTGGAATTGAAAAGCCTCATCCGCATCCTCGCCGATGAGGGGAAAACGATCCTCATCAGCTCCCACATCCTCAGCGAACTCGGCGAGATGTGCGACACGCTGCTCTTCATCGACAAAGGCCGCATCGTGCATCACGGCGATGCCGAGAGTATGACCCGCACCAGCGCCACGCCCGAAACTCTGGTGAATGTGCAGATCTCTGGCGAGCCCGCCAAGCTCATCGAATGGGCGCTCACAGCACCGCTCGTGAAGGTCGTCGATGAAACCAAACGCGGTGCCCGACTCCGCATCGAGTCCACCGATGAATCCGTGCTCGCCGGCACGTTGAAGCGCATGATCATCGACGGCCTGCTCGTCACGGATTTCCACCGCGAAGAGCGCCGTCTCGAAGATGCTTTCATCGACATGCTCGGCCAGATTGACAAAGGCTGCTTCAAAGGCGAGACGGCGGGGAATGTCACGCCGCAAATACCCCCGCCGCTGCCTCCGCAGTAATCGGAGTGCCGTCGTCGCGGTAGCATCCTGGAGTACGATGGCAGAACCCCGGAGGGGCGCCGACACCGCTTTCGACGGCGGTGTGAGTTTACGAACGACGGGAGACATCGGAAAACGGCGTCACAGCCGCCGCACTCCAAGACGCTGGCGCGCCTTCGCAGGTGCCTTGGTTTTGGTGATGCTGGTGATGTCCCAAGCGGCCGACGACTCGTCGGCGCTCCATGTTCGCGAAGGTGCGCTCGCGGTCAGCGTGAATGGTGCGGATGCCACTCAGTGGGAGACATTGAAGGTAATGCTGAAGGACCAGCTCACACTCTCTAGCACGAGCGCTGTCACGGAACCGCTGGCGGATGACCTGGCCTTCTTCACGCGGCAGCATTACATCCGCGAGGGCTGGCCGGAGGCGGAGGTGCGCTGGGAGATCAAGAGCGGTGTCATCGTGCTCACGGTGCAAAGCGGGCCGCAGACGCGAGTGGGCAGCGTGACATGGAAGGGCGACACCGCCATCCTGCCGCAGGAAGAGATGCGGAAGTTCCTGCTGCGCCCGAGCATCGAGAAAGACGGCGCGGATAAACAGAACCCGGTGTGGGTTGGCGGCGATCTGAACACGGGCGCAAGTCTCGTTCAGCGCCGTCTGCGCGCGGAAGGTTATTTGAATGCCGAGACGACGCTGCTGCCTGCCGCCGGGCTCGATCCCGAGGGGCGACGTGATCTGACGCTGGAGGTCAAAGCGGGTCCTCAATTCGAGTTCGGGCTGGTGAGCTTCAGCGGCGCGCCGCCGGAGTTGATGAAGCGCGCGCATGAGATCATCGCGGCGGTGAATGGGGGACCTTTTAATGAAGCGCGCGTGCAGCAGATCGAGACGCAGCTCACGAGTCTCGCGCATGAGGCCGGCTGGCTGGATGCGGAGACGATCTCGAAGTATGACCTCGGCACGAAGGGCGGAACGGTGGATGTGGATCTCGTTTTGAAACCCGGCGCGCGCTATCGCGTGGGGCAGGTAGTGCCGAATGCGGGCTTCAGCAAAGGCTCGCAGCGCGTGATCAAGGCGGGCTTCCGTGAGCTGGAAAATCACTACTACTCGGCGGACAATCTCGATCTCGTCTTCCGTCGTGCTTTGGACACGAGCATGTTTGCGCGGCTCGATGTGGACCCGGTGAAGGTGCCTTTTGCCAGGCCGCTGCCGGTGAACATCAAACGTGGGGCCGATGAAGCGAACGCACCCGTCGCTGATCTGCACATCGCGGGTGAGGAGACGAAGCCGAAGACGCTCGGCTTTGAACTCGGTTTCGATACCTTCCTGGGGCCGCAGTTTGGCGTGACATGGAAGAACACCAATCTCTACGACACCGGCAACACGCTGGCGGCGGATCTGAGCTGGAGCACAGCGGGGCCGCTCGGCTCCGTGAGCATCAAAGATCCGGCTTTCATGAACTCCACCTACGCCGCCACGGCGAGGCTGGCGGTGGAGAGTTTTGATCTTTTCGAGTATGCGCGCTACGGCACGAGCCTGAACCTGGAACTCGCCCGCCGCGTGAGCCGCACCTTTAGTTATGGCTTCTTCGGTGGCCTCTCGATCAACACGGTCGATACCACGGCACTCACGGAAGAAGAACTCGGCCCGGACCTCTACACGCTGGCCTTCGTCGGCATGAACTTCATGCTCGATCATCGCGACAGCACGGTGCTGCCAAAGAAGGGTTGGTTTCTCAATGCGCGCATCGAGACCACGCTGGATGCCATGGGCTCCGGCGTGAGCTACCTGCGCACGGATCTGCGCGGCGCGTGGTATCAGCCGATCACGAAAAAATTCCGCTTCGCCGCCGGTGCCGCTTTGCTCAATATCCAAGGCGCTGCCGCCGAAGACATCCCCATCGACTCGCGTGTCTTCAATGGCGGTCCGAACAGCGTGCGTGCCTTCGCCGAACGCGAACTCGGCCCGCTCACGCAAGGCGGAACTCCTCTCGGAGGCACGTCGGCTTTGATCACGAGCGCTGAGTTCAGCTACGAGATCTACAACAACCTCGAATTCGCCGTCTTCACGGACATCGGCAGTTTGGGTCGCGATAACAACAGCAGTGCCTTCAGCTATAGTGGCGACTTCCTCACCGCCGTCGGCGCCGGGCTTCGCTATCACCTGCCCTTTGGCCCGATCCGCATCGACTACGGGCACAACTTGTCTGCCAAAGAAGGCGAGGGCAGCGGCATGTTGCATATCACGGTCGGCTTTGCGTTTTAAGTTATGCGCGGGCTCTCCAGACTCAGTTGCCTCCTGCTGCTGATGACCTCAACGGGTTGGGCGCATCCGTCCGACATCAGCTATCTGCGCGTGAAACTGGAGAGGCAGCGGGTGGAGATGCGGTTCACCTTTAACCTGGTGATGATGACTCGTTTCGTAGGCAGCTTGGACAAGAATGCAGACCGGCAAATCGACAAGACGGAACTGGATGCCGCGACACCCAAGGTGCTGGCCTTTCTCGGGCAGAAGGTACAGGTGGAGGTGAATGGTCAGAAGGCCACGCTCGGCACAGCGAAGCCACTGGAGTGTGTCTGGCCATCCACTGAGGGTTTGATGCGGGTGGCGGAGGCGGATTATCCGGTGCGGTATGTGGACATCACCTTTGTGCAGCAGGTTTCACCCGTGCTGGCGGACCTATGGCTGGGCTTTAATCTTTGGGAGCAAACCGGACCGCTTGGGACAATCGAGGCGACGTATGAACAAGACGAACTGCGCACTCAGGTGCCCTTCAGTCTGAGCGAGCCGGATTATCTCTATGACACAGGCTATGCGGTCGAGTCAGTGTTTCAGGAGCCGGAGAAATCGCATGACTGGCGTCCGTGGGCGATGGGCACGGCGCTTTGCATCGTCGTTTTAGTGGCTTGGTGGCGACTCATGAAAAGCAAGTTACACGCATGAGCTACCACATCACCGGCTTCATCAATTCCATCATCTTCCTGCTGACGCTGGGAGGGCTGTGGGAGCAGTTGCGGGTCGTTTGGGATCGCAAACAGCAGAAGCAAGATGGCCGGTTGCAGGATGGGACGACGGCGGTGCTTTCGCTGAACCAGTTCGTCAGCAGCTACCTGGCTTTCTTTTCCTTCTTTCTCTACGGTGCCTGCCTGGAGCGGTTCAATCACTATCTTGTATGGACGAGATTGGCTGCGTCACTGCTCTCGCTGGCCGTGCTTTGGGAGATCATGCGGGCCAGACGTGATCGACTTTCGACGATGAACTTCACGCTGTGCTCGGCGGTATTTTTTGGGCTGCCAGGGCTGCTCATGATCAACGCTGAAGCCGTGGTGTGGTGTCGCAGTCTTTCCCAAGCGCTGATCGTGGTGGCGACGGTCATTCTGGCCCAGGGCTACACGCACCAAATCCTGCTGATCCGGCGTTCAGGGCGCACGGGCGCGGTGTCGATCCGCATGCATCAGTTCTTCCTGCTCAAAGACATCTCGACGGTCGTCTTTGCCATGGCGATGGGCCTGCGCACAGGCTGGCCGCTGCTACTGCTCTCGACCGTCAGCGGCCTGACGAAGGTCGGAACACTGTGGCATTTTCGTTGGGCCAGACTGAGCCCGTTGGCAGGGCAACGACGGAGCTTATCCAGCGAGGTGCCGCCTGAAATCGTCGTCAGTTCTTAACGGCGATTTCAGGCTGAAAGCAAGGTCGGTTATTCCGCAGCACTCACCTTTTCACCGGCGAGCTTGGCGGCGCGTTCGGCGAGTTCGATGTGGAACTGCTCGGGCTGTGGTGCCTCACCAAGAGTGCGGGCGCGGGCGAACCAGTCGGCGAAGATTTCACCTTCTTTGCGCTCGGCTTTGAAGGCTTCGAGCAGCTCGCGGACTTTCACGGGGACCTCTTCACCGAGGACGCTCTTGTATTCGAGGCCGGCGAGGCGGTTTCCACGGATGCTGCCGCCAACAAACATGGCGTACTTATTGGGTGAGCGACCGACGAAGCCGAAGTCGGCGTTGTAAGGGCGGCCACAGCCGTTCGGGCAACCGGTCATGCGGAAGAGGATGGGTTCGTCTTCGAGACCGAGCTCGCGGAGCGTGGCGTCGATCTTGTCCATGAAACCAGGGAGGACGCGCTCGGACTCGCTGAGAGCCAGGCCGCAGGTCGGCAGGGCGACGCAGGCGTGGGCGACCTTGCGGGCGCGGGTCATGCCATCGGAATGGACGACGCCGTGCTTGGCGAGGATGGCATCGACCTGGGCTTTGTCGGCAGGTTCGATGTCGGCGAGGATGAGATTCGTGTTTGGGGTCACGATGATCGGGCATTTCACCGTCTCGGCGATCTCACGGAAGCAGGCGCGGTATTGCGGGCCGCCTTCGCGGTCCACGATGCGTCCCATGCTGACAAAGACGGCACAGTAGAGCTTGCCGTCACCCTGTTCATGCCAGCCGAGGTTGTCCTCGACGGTGTCGAAGCTGAGTTCCTTTGGCGGGAAGGTCTCGATGCCGGGGAGGCGACGGACGACTTCGGCGCGGAAGCCGTCGAGGCCCATGGTCTGGACGGTGTATTTGAGACGGGCGTTTTTTCGCTCGGTGCGGTTGCCGTGGTCACG
>CAYMHJ010000274.1:0-8564 GCA_964390165.1 uncultured Prosthecobacter sp.
GCCGGGATGCCTGACAGCGCAGCGTGCCCGACGCCACACCGATCCTGGCCGCCACCGCCGCCCAGGTATCTCCGTCCGCTTCATCCTCGGCAAGCAGAGCAGGCAGGACCGCTCGCAGCACCATCTCATTGATCCCCGAAGCCTCCGCCTCCAGCCGCAGAGCCGTCACCACACGCCCCATCACCGCCTGTGCCCAAGTCCGGTCAAAAACGGCATCCGGCGTGGCATCGACCCAGGGAGACTCCTCCACCCAGTCCACATGTTCCGCGTCGCCGCCACGTTTCTGCGCCTGCCCGGCCCGGTAGTCTTTGCGCAAAAAATTGCCCAGCATCGTGCTCAGATAGCTGCGGAACCTTCCGCGCGCCGGGTCTGCCTGTTCCAGCCTCCGTTCCTGGATCAGCCAAAAGAGAAACGCCTGGGCCAGATCCTCCCCATCCTGTGGGCTCCAAGCCCGGCACCGCGTCAGGATGACTCCACGATACGATTCACAAATCTCTCTTAAAGCCTCTTCCTTCGCAGCCGGGTCACGCAGCGCCAGCACTCGATCCCAGCGCGTCTCGGGCCAGGTGCCAGAGGCTTCGCTTTGCCGTATCTCGGGGGGAATCTGCATCTAGAAACGCTGTCCGGGGCTGTCTGATGAGCAAGCGCTTGTTTTCTCGTAACACTGCACAGGAAATCCGGTATCCCCTGATGAGTTCTTCGCTTGGCCCCGTCGGCTCGGCTCAGCGCTCCTCAGTAATTATAGGCATCAACTCTGCTACCCTCTCTTTTATGAGTGCTACGCCCTCCTCTCCCGGCCCTAGTGCCGCAGGTTTTCAGCGCACCGCCGGTGGAAGCGTTACCTGGGTGCCGCCCAGCATCCAGGATCTTCAGGCCATGCTTCCCGGCTACGAGATCGAGTCCATCATCGGTCACGGCGGCATGGGTGCCGTTTATCGCGCCCGCCAGACCTCGCTGGACCGCAGCGTCGCCATCAAAGTCCTGCCTCCTGAGGCGGACAGCGCGGACCCCGAGAGCCACTACTCCGAGCGCTTTCAGAACGAAGCCCGCACCATGGCCCGGCTGAACCACCCCGGCATCGTCCACGTCCACGACTTCGGAGCCACCGCCCAGGGCCAGCTCTATCTCGTCATGGAGTTTGTCGAAGGCTCGGACGTGGCCCAGATGCTCCTCGCCAAAAAGACGCTCCCACCCGGGCAGGCACTGCCCATCGCCCTCTGCGTCGCGGATGCCCTGACCTACGCCCACACTCACGGCGTCATCCATCGGGACATCAAGCCCGCCAACATCATGCTCACCACCGAGGGCGTGGTGAAGGTGGCTGATTTCGGCCTTGCCAGGCAGGCCGACCCAGCCCTCGCCAAAAAGATCACCAGCGCCAACCTCGTCATGGGCACGCCCGACTATGTCGCCCCTGAGGTCATGCTTCCTGGAGGTGTGGCAGATGCCCGTTCCGACCTCTACGCCATCGGCGTCATGCTTTACCACATGCTGCTCGGCGAGGTCCCGCGCGGCTTCTTTGACCTCCCCAGCCGCCGCCTTCCAGGGCTGGACCCTCGTGTTGATGCCCTCCTCCTCCGTGCCCTGCGCCGTCGGCCCGAGGAGCGTCATCAGACCGCCGCCGAACTCGCGCACGAACTGCGCATCATCGTCTCGACACGCCCCTCAAGCGCTCCTGCACAGCAGGCCCCAGCATCTCCGCAGGCACCTACCCAGCACCCCTCCGCACCCGCAAAACCCGGCTACCGCCCAGCCCCTGCTCCCAGACCCAAACCCGCCGAGCCGCCGCCACGCGTCATCATTGAAAAACGCCCGCCTTGGTTCGCGATCAGCGCTGCCGCCGTCCTCGTCTGCGGTGGCACTGGCTGGTTCCTCATCCCATCCACAGAACCCTCACCCGTCATCCAGACGGTGCAGACTCCCAGCCCCGCGCCTGCACCCATCACGGCTCCCACCGTGACAAAGGCTCCCTCAGACACTGCTCCCAAGCCCATCCCGCTCGCCTCCGATCGCTGGCGCACTTTCAAATATCCCGATGAGTTCGCCAAGATCGACCAGGGAATCACCCTCGGCGTCGGCGGAGCCATCACTCTGGAGGGCGGCTTCGGAAAGCGCCTCCGTGCGCAGTGGCCTTCCCAGGACATCGCCGTGCGCGCACGCATCAGCCTTCCCCAGGGCGGCATCGGCATCATCAGCCTGCGCAATGAGCAAAACAAACCCTGCGTCCGCGCCACCATCCGCCCGGACCGCATCGACATTGTCAGCGAGACCTTCGACGACACCGGAATCATGCGCGAATCCGTGCTGCGCAGCTTCCCGAAGACGAGCACCGAATTCTACAACCGCTACGGAGCCGAGCTCACCTTCGCCGCGCAAGGCAGCACCTACAGCCTCTGGGCCGGAACCAAACACCTCGGCACTCTCGTCAGCCAGGCCCCCACCACCCGACCCAACGGCAAAGTCCTCTTCGATGGCCGCAACATCACCTTCCGTGAGATGCGCTGGCAGCATCTCGGCAGCGGTCCCGAGCCCGACACCACCATCAAGCCCGCCCCATCCCCAGCACCAGAATTGGCCGCAAAGCCCGCCGAGAAACCCAGCCCCGCAGTCCAAGCTCCCGCAGCGATCCCGATGCCGCCCCCGGCCCCCGTTTCTCCCCCCGCCGCTGCTCCGCCACCTGCGATGCCTGCCGCCATCGTCCAAAAACAGGACTCCGAGCTGCAAACCCTCCAGAAAGCCTACGCTGACGCCATCTCCCAGCGTGCCACAGCCCCTTTTGAGGCCGCGCTCGGCGAACTCAACACCAAGTTCGCCGCCGCCATCCCACCCGCCAAAACAGCGGGAAATCTCGATGCCGTTCTCGCCCTCCAAGAAGACCAAAAACGCCTCAGCGAGCGCCTCCCCATCCCCGATGACGACGACCAGACCCCCGCCGCCCTCAAGCCACTCCGCGCCATCTACCGCGAGCAGCTCAAAAAGCTCGCAGACGCCCGCGATGCCTCCCAAATCGCCCTCCTCCCCGCCTACACCGCCCGCCTCCAACAGCTCGAAGTCACCCTCACCAAAGCCAGCCGCATCGACGAAGCCAAAGAGGTCAAAACCTACCGCGAAAGCCTCACCGGAACCCCCACCCCTGCCCCGGCTGTCGTGGCCGCCACATCTGCTCCCGCCACCGGCCCCACTCTCACCACCGCCGCCCCCACCCCCGAAGTCCAGGGCGATGACCGCGCCGCCGCCGAGATTGTTTTAAAATACAAAGGCGAGCTCCGGCTCAAAGGCATCCCCACCCTCATCAAAACCGCCGAAGAACTCCCCAAAAGCCGCCGCTTCGAAATCGAAAGCATCGCCTTTCTCAATGGCCGGGATCAACTCCTCTCCCCCGCTGAAATCGCCTCACTCCCCGGCCTCACCAGTCTGCTGTCTTTCCGCGCCTCCGGCGGCTTCTTTGCCTCCGACGACCAGCTCAGCTTCCTAGCCACCTACCCGAAGCTTCAGCGAGTGCAGCTCGACAACGTCAACAAACTCACCGGCACCTGGCTGCAATACCTCACCCGCCACCGGCTCACCTTTCTCAACGCCCTCAGCTCCATCAGTCAAGACGCCAGCGGCCTCGCCAAGCTCCAGGGTGATGACCTCGTCGAGCTCCAACTCCGAGGCACCGCTACCACAGACGCCACCCTCACCGCCATCGGCCGGTGGAAAAAGCTCCGTAACCTTGGCCTCCGCTTCACCAAAGTCACCAACGCCGGCCTCGAAGCCCTCAGCGGACTCTCCGCGCTGGAGTCCTTCGACGTCCTCGAGACCGACGTCACCGCCTCTGGATTAAAGCAGCTCAATCGCTGCCCCATCCTCGGCTTCGGCTACGGGAGGAAGGCCAACCTCCCCGAATACCTCGCCGAGATGCCCACCATCTCCGGCTACTTCCCCAAATTGATCCGCTTTTCCGCCGCTCCCGGCCGCATCACCGCCGCCCACATGCAGACCATCGGCAAAGCCTGGCCCGCCCTCACCAAACTCACCTACGCCAGCAGCACCGAGTTCGATGAAGACACCTTCGCCGACCTCAACCTCTACTTCCCAAAGCTCACCCTGATCGATCTTTGGTCCACCCGTGTCACCGATGTCCACGTCCCTCACATCACCCGGCACCGGCTGATCAACAACATCATCATCCACGACACCAAACTCAGCGACCTCAGCCTCCCGCACTTCGAGAAAATGAAGACGCTGAAAACCCTCAACCTCACGAACATCCCCCTCAGCGAAGGTGCCCTCACCAGCTTCAAAAAAGCTCGCGACGACATCAAGCTCACCCGTTGAGCATCCCGGAGGGATGCCAGCGCAGTCGTTGGGAGAATTGATGAAGCAGGGCTGGAAACCGCCGCCACCCATGACCCACTACACCACATGCTCACCCTTGAGCACGTCATCCAGCGTCTGGCGCTCGCGCACGATGTGGGCGGCGTCGCCATCGACGAGGATCTCGGCGGGCATGGGGCGGGTGTTGTAGTTCGAGGCCATGGTGAAGCCGTAGGCTCCGGCGCTCATGGCTGCGATGTAGTCGCCTTCCTTCACGAGCGGGATCTCGCGGTTCTGGGCCAGGTAGTCACCCGTCTCGCAGATGGGGCCGACTACATCCACGACTTCGGTTTCCGCCGTGGTGGGCTGCTTCAGCGGCACGATCTGGTGCCAGCCTTCATACAGCGTCGGGCGGATGAGGTCGTTCATGCCGGCATCGACGATCTTGAAGATCTTCGCACCACCGCGCTTTTCATAGAGCACCTGGGTCAATAGCACGCCTGCATTGCCGACCATAAAGCGTCCGGGCTCGCAAAGAATGCGGAGGCCGAGGGGCTTCAACAGAGGCACCACGGCGTTCGCATAGACCTCAATGGTCAGCGGATGCAGCTCGCCATTTTCCTGCCACCAGTCGGCGCTGCCGGAGTCGAGCGACTGCCGGTAATTGATGCCGATGCCGCCACCGATGCTGAAGAACTGGAGGTCATACTTGGCCTTCATTTCTTCCACGAGCGGGGTCACTTTCTTCACGGCTTCGACATACGGGTCCACGCTGGTGAGCTGGGAGCCGATGTGCATTTGCAGGCCGCGAATTTCAAGGTTCGGCATCTCGCTGGCGATGCGTGCATACACCTCGCCGATGCGGTCGAAGTCGATGCCGAATTTGTTCTCGCTCTTGCCGGTGGTGATCTTCGCGTGCGTCTTCGCATCCACGTTCGGGTTCACGCGCACGGCCACGGGAGCTTTCTTGCCGATCTCGCCCGCCACTTGATTGATGTAGCGCAGCTCGGCTTCGGACTCCGCATTGATGCAATACACGCCCTGCTCCAGCGCATAGACGATCTCGTCGCGAGTCTTGCCCACGCCTGCAAAGGTGCATTTGCCCGCCTGGCCACCTGCTTTGATCACGCGGTAAAGCTCGCCTGCGGAAACGATGTCGAAGCCGCCGCCGAGCTTCGCGATGGTGCTGAGCACGGAGAGGTTCGAGTTCGCCTTCACCGCGTAGCAGATCAGGTGATCCAGCTCGCCGAGCGCGGCATCGAGACGCGTGAAGTGGCTGGCGATCGTGCCTTTGGAATAGACATAAAGTGGCGTGCCGTGTTTCTGCGCCAGACCCTGAAGGCTGACGTTTTCACAGAAGAGCTGACCCTGAGAGTAATGGAAGCTGTGCATACGAAGGGCGCGCCAGATAGGCGGGAAAGCCGCGAGCGCAAGGCTCATGGCGACAACCCGCCGCCGAGTTTCCAACGCGTTCTACTTCACAGGCAGCTCATCACACAGCGCCAGCGCCTTCAGCGCCTGACACGTCGCGATATAGGTGATGTAGTGGTAGTTCCCGCGATACAACGAGTGCATCCACCAGCGGCCGGACACCCGCTGCTCCTTCTTCAGCCATGTCACAGCTTTCTGAATGCGCTCGTCCTTCGCCGGCACACCGCTCTGACGCATCAGCACGATGGCGAAAGCGGTCATGTAGGCATCGCTCTCCGGCTTCGCGGCATCCGGCAGGCTGGTGATTAGCTTGGCCACTGTTTCGCTCACCTCAAAGTGCCAGTCGTTCAGCGCGGAGAAGTCCCGCGTGCTCCAGCCGCCGTCGGCGTGTTGTTTCGAGGAAAGAAGTTTCAGCGCCACATTCCGTTTTTCGGCGGAAACGAGCTCCGGCATGTAAAAAGCCAGTTGGAGACTGAGGACGCGATCCCAGTCATTTTTCGGCTCGGCGTCGCGAAGCCAAGCTTTCAGCTTCCCGACTTTAGCGGCCAGCTTTTCATCCTTCAGCCCCGCCAGCCATCCAGGTGCCGCCGTGATGGCACGCACCGCTTGCAGCGAGAGTTCAAAGTCCGTCGTGATGTGCGGGATCTCGACCTCGCCGTGACTCACGAAAGCCCCACTGGCCGCCTGACGCTCAAACATGTCGTGAATCGAGCGCTCGGTGTGCTCGGAAGTTTTGCCCATCACATGCTTGTCCCACTCCGCGAGACCCAGTGAGCGCCACACCGCGCTGAAAGCGCCCGGCAT
The DNA here is from genome assembly GCA_964390165.1 of uncultured Prosthecobacter sp. GTDB lineage: Bacteria > Verrucomicrobiota > Verrucomicrobiia > Verrucomicrobiales > Verrucomicrobiaceae > Prosthecobacter. The sequence goes on from CAYMHJ010000274.1 coordinate 6,535, forward strand.
GTGCTTGTAGCCGCTCTTCGTCGCTGTCTCCTTCACCTCTTTGACCTCCTTCGGCACGAAGTCGATGAAGTCAGCCACGATCTCCTCGTTCGCCTTGCCAAGCAGCGGTATCAAAGCAGGTCGTTCGCTGAGGTAAGGCCCCGTCGTGTGGCAGTTCACGCAGGACTTCTCCCGCACCCAGGAGGTCGCACCGTCTTCGAGATACTTCGCCGCCGCCTTCACCGACTCCGCACCGAACTGCGCCACACGTGGCTCCTCCGCCGACGGGAGGCTCACCTTGATCTCGCCCGACTCGTATTGAAACACGGGCTTCGGCGCGGGTGTTTGCGCGGCGAGAAGGACAGATGGGACAAAAAGAACAGCGAGAGCGAGTTTCATGCGGCATTCAAACGTGCCGTCGATGCCTCATTTCTCCGCCTGCGCGGACGATGAACCACTCCACCGCAGCAGAGAGTGTGTGGGCTCCGGCTTCGTCGTGGAACTCGACTTGGATGGTGACCAGCACACGCCCCTTCGCCTCCAATTCGGAGCACAGGCCCTCGATACCCTCCGGTGCAGATGCGGTGGAGGTAAGATCTCCGTGCGCGGGCTTCCTGAACTTCGACTCCATGCGGCGCACCACCGGCACGATGCATGCAATGTCGCCGATGCCCCGTAGCAAAAACTCACCGCTGCTTGCCTCCGCCAGCGCAAGCTGCGCGGGGCTTACGGTGTCGAGCGTTCGGATCCTCATGCGCCGATGTTGCCACCGTCTCGCCGCCGGTCAAACTCTGCAACAACCCGGGAAGTGCTTGAGGCAAGGCGTGAGCAGGCGGAGTGATGCGTCACCTCCTCGCTCATGCCAACTCCCGCCCAACCTCTGAATCAGCCGCTCGGCGAAATCGTCGCCAACTGGCGCGAGCCACCGTTTCCGGCCCGCGAGGTGATGCACGGCCGTTTTTGCCGCCTGGAGCCGCTCGATGCCGCGAAGCATGTGAGGTCGCTTTTCGATGCCTATGCGCTCGATCCGCATGGCTCCGGCTGGACTTACCTGCCTTACGGCCCGTTTGAGGTGTTTGAAGACTTCCGCGCGTGGCTGGAGCAGCAAAGCAGCACACGTGATCCGCTTTTCTTTGCCATCGTCGATCCTGCGAGCGGCGAAGCCATCGGCGTGGCGAGCTATCTGCGCATCTCGCCGTCCTGCGGCAGCATTGAGGTCGGTCATCTGCATTTCTCGCCCAAACTCCAACGCAAACCCGCCGCCACCGAGGCGATGTTTCTCATGATGCGCCACGCCTTCGAGCTCGGCTATCGCCGCTACGAGTGGAAGTGCGATTCGCTCAACGAAGCCTCACGCAAGGCCGCGCTGCGCCTCGGTTTGTCTTTTGAAGGCATCTTCCGCCAGGCGACGGTCCGTAAAGGCCGCAATCGCGACACCGCGTGGTATGCCGCCATCGATAAAGAGTGGCCCGCGCTCCGCGAAGCCTTCGAGCAATGGCTCAGGCCGTCGAATTTCGATGAGCAGGGTCGTCAGCGAGTGAGTTTGTCATCGCTGATACGACTCGCGTGAAACCTCGCGGCAGCGTCCTGGAGTGCGCCGGGCCTTCGGCGCTTTCGAGCGTCTCCCGGCCTTCGAAAAGCTCCAGAGGTCTGGAGCACTCCAAGACGCTTCCGCGACATTCGTTCACCCATTTCTTCAGCGTGACTCTTTATCAGCCGCTTGCTGATGTCTCGGATGACATGATGCCCGCATCATCGGCGTTACTTCCGACCCAACCGCCGTATGAAACGTCTCGCTCTCTTCCTTCTCGTCGCCGTCACTTCGCATGCGCAGCAGCGTGTGGAGGTTTCGCGGGATTTGTGGATATCGGCTTACTCGAAGGAGGTGGAGGGAAACAATGGTGGATCGCACCGGTTGAAGCTGAAGGGCATCCAGGAGTTCTTCCTGATCGACTTTGATCCGGCACCGCTGCGCGGGAAGAAGATCACCAAAGCACAACTGCATGTGCATCTCGCGTCGCCGGAGGCACCGCTGCGGCGCACGACGGTCT
>CAYMHJ010000275.1:0-8544 GCA_964390165.1 uncultured Prosthecobacter sp.
GCCTCCTCTGGCGCTTCCCGTCTCGCCGCCTCGAAGCCGAATCCATCCGCGACTCGATGCTCGCCGTCAGCGGCCAGCTCAATCTGAAGATGCATGGCCGCGGCTTCAATCTCTTCGATCAACGCGGCGGCCTCAGCGGCTTTGATCCCATCGAGACCTTCACGTCCGATAACCAGCGCCGTATGATTTACGCCCACAAAGTCCGCCGCGAACCCGAGACCGTATTCGGTGCCTTCGACTGCCCCGACGCCGGCCAAAGCACCGCCATCCGTCGTGCCAGCACCACGCCGATCCAAGCTCTCAACCTCTTCAACAGTCGCTTCACCCTCGCCCAGGCCGAAGCTTTCGCATCACGCGTGAAAATGGAAGCAGTTGATGATCTGCCCAAACAAATCACCCGCGCTTATCTTCTAGCACTCAGCCGTTCTCCGACGGCGGATGAGCTGCGCGAAACCGAGCCCATCATTCGCCAGCACGGCATCGCCACGCTTTGCCGCGCGCTCTTCAACTCGAATGAGTTTCTCTTCATCCCGTAGCATGAGCTTTCTAGCCCGTGCCCACACCGCAACCCATCACAGGCTAGAAAGCCCATGCTAAATCAAACCGAACACCTCTCCCTCGCAGGACGCCATCTTATGGATCGTCGGCGCTTCCTTTCGAGCAGCGCCACGGCACTCGGCTCCATCGCCTTGACGAACTTGCTCGGACTGGATGGCCTGCTCGCCGCTAATGGCCCGATCATTGATCCAGGTCGGCCTTATGCGCCGCGACAGCCACATTTCCCCGCCAAGGCCAAGAACGTCGTCGTCATTTTCTGCGCCGGCGCGGTGAGCCAGCTTGAAACGTGGGATTACAAACCCGAACTCATCAAATGGGACGACAAACCCTTGCCCGGCGGCCCGGCGGTGACTTTCCAAGGCCCGGCGGGCAATCTCGCGCGACCGCAGTATGCCTTCCGACCGCGCGGCCAAACCGGCAAGTGGGTCAGTGACATGATCCCACATCTCGCGGAGCTGACGGATGACCTCGCCTTCGTGCATTCGCTCACGAGCAAATCCAACACGCATGGCCCCGCGGAAAATTTCCTCTCCACCGGCTCTGTACTCGATGGCTTCCCGAGTCTCGGCGCTTGGACGACTTATGCGCTGGGCAGCGAGAATGAGGATCTACCCTCCTACGTCGCCATTCCTGATCCGCGTGGCGTGCCGCAAAATGGCGCGAACAACTGGGGCCCAGGATTCCTTCCCGCTGCCTTCCAAGGCACCACGATGAGCTCTAAAAATCCCGTGCGTCATCTCTCCGCGCCCGGAGTCTCTGCCAGTGCCGATCAAGCCGCGCGCTCCCTTTTGCAAAAGATGAATGCCCGCCATCTGGAGGCCAATCCAGGTGATCAAAAGCTAGCTGCGCGCATCGCCAGCTATGAACTCGCCGCGCGCATGCAGCTCAGTGTGCCCGAGATCAACGACCTCAGCACCGAACCCGCTCACATCCTGAAACTCTACGGTGCTGACGATACGCAGAACGCCGACAAAGCCGCCTTTGCGAAGAACTGCATCCTCGCGCGTCGCCTCATCGAGCGCGGTGTGCGTTTCGTGCAGCTTTTCAACGGTGCTTATGCCAGCGGCGGCAAACTCAACTGGGACGGCCACAGCGATCTCAAGTCGCAGTATGACGTGCATGCGAACATCCTCGACCAGCCCGCAGCCGCACTGATCCGCGACCTCAAACAACGCGGCCTGCTTCAAGACACGCTCGTCGTCTGGTGTACCGAGTTTGGCCGCATGCCCTTCTTCCAAAAAGGCGCGAAGGGTCGCGATCACAATCCTGACGGCTTCACCTGCTGGATGACCGGCGCAGGCGTCAAACCCGGTGTCAGCATTGGCGAAACCGATGAACTCGGCCAGAAAGCCGTGAAGGACATCCACCCTCTCTACGACTTCAACGCAACGATCCTCCATCTCCTCGGCCTCGACCACGAACGCCTCACTTTCGAGCACAACGGCTTCCAACGTCGCCTCACGAACGTCGAAGGGCATGTGATCAAGCAGATGCTGGTGTGATCATTTTTACACGACGATCTCGCGAATGACATGCCCATGCACATCCGTCAGCCGACGCTGGATGCCATTGTGGTAGTAGCTGAGCTTTTCGTGGTCGAGTCCCAGCAGATGCAGCGCGGTCGCATGCAAATCATAGCTGTAAGTCGGATTTTCAGCTGCTTTGAAGCCGAGGTCGTCGGTGGTGCCGTAAGCGGTGCCGCCTGCAATGCCGCCGCCGGCCATCCAGGCGGTGAAGGCTCCGGGATTGTGGTCGCGGCCTTTGCCTGCACCTTGCGCGGCGGGCTGGCGACCAAACTCGGTGGTGCAGATGACGAGCGTGCTCTCCAGCAGGCCGCGTGATTTCAGATCCGTGAGCAGCGCGGCGGCTCCGGCATCGAGAATGGGGCCCCAGTAACCGTGATCGCGCACGAGGTCTTCGTGGCTGTCCCAGTTGGGGCGGATCTTTTTCGCGGTGGTGTTTTCGGCACCACAAAAGATCTGCACGAAACGCGTGCCACGCTCCACGAGTCGCCGTGCGAGCAAGCATTGCCGTCCAAAGGGTCCGATGTCCTCGTGATCAAGTTGGTAGAGCTTTTTCGTCGCCTCGGTCTCGCCGTTCACATTCGTGGCTTCGGGGGCGCTGAGCTGCAATCGTGCCGCGAGCTCGTAAGCGGCGATGCGGGCCTCCAATTCGCTGTTTTCGCGTCTTTCCGCAGCGTGCGTGCGATTCAGCACTTGGAGGAATTCGCGGCTCTTTTGCTCGGAACCTTCGATGTAGCCCTTCGGCGGAAAAAGGTCGGCTATGGGCGGCTTCTCGGCATCGGTGGTGAGAACGGTGCCTTGATGAATCGCGGGTAGAAAGCCCGCACCCCAGTTCAAAACGCCACCCGGCGGTAGGCCGCGCGGATCAGGCAGCACGACGAAGGCGGGAAGGTCATCGCTGAGGCTGCCGAGGCCATACGTGACCCATGCGCCCATGCTCGGGAAGCCGGGAAGAATGAAGCCGCTGTTCGCCATGAACATCGCGGGGCCGTGCAGTGCCGTTTTGCTCTGCATGGAGTGGATGAAGGCCATGTCATCGACCTTCGCGGCGAGTTTTGGGAAGAGATCGCTCATCCAGCGCCCGCACTGGCCATGCTGACGAAACGGCCACCACGACTGCTGGCAGTTGCCGGGCTTCGAGGCGAAGAACTGCAGCTTCCCATCTGGATCGAAGGGTTTGCCCTGACGCTTCACCAACTCCGGCTTGTAGTCCCAGCTATCGACATGCGAGAGACCACCGGGACAGAAGATTTGGATCACAGCTTTCGCCTTCGCCGCATGATGCCCGCCTTTTGGCGAAAGCGGATTCGCCGATGCCGAGGCATCGCGATACAGCATGGAGGCGAGCGCGGCTCCACTAAAGCTCTGAAGGATATTGCGACGTGAGGTGGAGTTCATGAGTCGATTCATTCAGGCCGACCATTCTCGGCGGGCGTTTTGCCTTCGATGAGTGCCTTCGCCTGCCGCACGAAACGTCGGCCGAGGAGTTCGTAACCGGGTTTGGTGTAGTGGAGGTCGTTGGTCATCACGCCTTTGACCTCCTTATCGTTCAGATCATCGCAATCGACCCATGCGCCATGCGCATCGCCTTTCGCGACCTCGACCTGGGCTTCGCGCACAACTTTCCATGCGGGCGGGTTGATGCGTTCATGATCGCTGATGCGGCCGATGACGAAGTTCATATCCGGGCGCTTCAAATCGCGGCGCAGATTGGCAAAGAGCTGCTTCAAGGCATCGGCATAAGGCGCGTGAAGACCAGTTTTCGAGTCGTTCTCGCCCTGCATCCAGCAGAAGGTGATCGAGGCGGGCTTCGGGTGTTTTTTGAGCATGTCTTCGAAATGGCTCAGGATGCGCGGATAAAAGAAAGCAGCCGCTTTCTGGTCTTTGTCCGCCGCACGCGCCTTCGCGACATCGACGCCGTGCTTTGCGGCGATGTCGTTCCATTCATTCACCCAGTAGCGGATCGGCTGCCCTCCCGCCGCGACCTTGATGTAGGCCACATCGGCCTCGGGGAAGAGTTTCTTCGCCTCCGGTTCAAACCCAAGCTTTGGGTCCATGCCTGCCATATTAGATTGGCCAGAGAGGATGAAGAGATGAGCAGGTTTGTCCGCTGCTGAAGCGATCGAGACGAGCGCGAGTGTGGTGAGGATGATGTGTTTCATGATTTAACGAATCCAGATGGCTTTGCCAGTGCCGCCGCGCGGCGTGGTCTTGGGGTAGTCGGGGGTGTGCTTTTGCTCGATGACGCGGACGAGTTGGTCGGTGGGCAGATCGGTTTGGGCATCGCGGATACGAACGCCGGTGACGGAGACATTGCGCACGGTGCAATCGAGGTCGGGGGAGAAGATTTCGACCCAAGTGGCCGGGGCATTCGGCTTATGTTTGTAGGTCGCGGACTTGGGACCGAGTTCGATGAGGCTGAAGTCATCTCGTGGTGAGAAGTCGAGTTTCACGTCGGAGACAGCGAGCCCGTCGCTGTTGGCATGCACCTGGATGCTGCCGGGGCGATGGAAGACGAGTTTCTCGAAGCGGAGGTTCTTCAAAGTGCCTACACCGATGCTGAAGTCGTTGTCGCGACCGAGTTCGAGGTTGGGCTGGTCGTAGAGCTTGAAGTCGCGGATGTCAGTGATGCGACGGATCGTGATGTCGTGGATGGGGCAGTCGAGCATGGTGCCGTCGCTGAAGCGCTTCATGCCGGGCAGCAGGCGGATGGAGTTGGCCGACGGGATTCCATCAGGAGCACCGCGAACGTCCTCGATGATGATTTGATGGATGGCACCGAAGCTGGGCGCGTAGTTTTTCCACTCCCAGGCATTCAGCGCGACGGTGTCGTCGTGCGAGACACCGCTGACGTTGCGGATGAGGCCGTCGCTTGCGGGGCCGTTCACATGCACGCCATCGCGTCCATGCTCATCGAGCGTGACACCATCGACAGTGAAGTCGCGTACGTTTGCCAGATGCACGGCGAAGGCCTTGCTTCGGCGCACGGTGATGTTTCGCACCATCACACGGCGGACGTTTTGCAGCAGGATGACCCCATGCGTGCCGTGGACGTGCGCTTGCTTCGAGGAATGACCGCGCGTGTTGCCCTCGCCGAAGGTCGTCCAGATGCCGCCTTCGATGTGGATGTCGGTGTCGGGCTGTGTGTCCGCTGGCACGGCCTTGTCAGCATACCCGACGATGTGCTCGTTGCGCACCATGCAGGTGTTGGTGCCGGGTTTGAGCTGGATCACGGCGTCCGCGTCTGCGGTGAGCTTTTGGCCGGATTTGAGGATGATGGGGCCGCCGAGAAGGTATGGCTGGTCGCGCTTTGGCAGATGCACAGCATTGCTGTTGTCGAGAGCGGCCTGGATGGCGGCGTTGGCGGATTCGCTTTCCGTCGGTAGTGCGGCGAGGGTTGTCACTGCAAGCGATAGGAGCAAGGTGAGGAGAACTTGAGAAGAGCGGCTCATCGAATGCAGTGAGTTTTCCTTTCAGTCCACATAGACGAACTCGTTGGAGTTCATGAGCATGCGGCAGAGGGAGAAGAGATCGAGTGACTCGGCGGCAGTGAGTTCTTCCGGGGTGGCGTCGCGTTGGAAGCAGAGCTGGAAGGCTCGCTCAGGAGTTTTGGCTCGTTCGGCGAGGTGGCGGGCTTGTTGGAGCATGAACTCGTTGTTGGAGAGGGTCAGTGCTTGCAGTGCGGTGGTCGTTTGCGCTCGCGCAGGAGTGAAGTTCGCGGGATCAGGGCAGTCCAGCGTGGTCATGAACTGATGGGGCGTGGTGCGAACGATGAAACGGTAGATGCTGCGACGCCACAGCTCGGGTTTGTCCGGCGTGATGTAGTCGTAGATGGGTGCGTAGGCTTCGGTGTAGTTGAAATCGCGATAGCCTGGGCCGCCGCGGGCGAGGTTGAGTTTGCCGGAGACGGCGAGGACGGTGTCGCGCAGCGTTTCGGCATCGAGTCGGCGCGGGTTTTGGCGCCAGAGGAGGCGGTTGGAGGAGTCCAAAGTGGCTGCGGCTTTAGCCGCATCATTTCGGCTAAAGCCGAAACCACTTTTTTGCCGATACGCCTTCGACATGACGATGAGCTTGTGCACGTGCTTCAAACTCCAGCCGTGCGTGATGAGTTCACGCGCCAGATAGTCGAGGAGCTCAGGGTGGCTCGGTGGGTTGCCGCCGATGCCGAAATCGCTCGGAGTATTCACGAGGCCTTGGCCGAAATGGTGATGCCACAGGCGGTTCACGATCACACGAGTGGTGAGCGGGTTGTCGGGATGGGTGATCCAGTTCGCGAGGGCGAGACGACGTTGCGCTTCGGGCGTGTTTTGATCGCCGAAGGCGGTGGAGGCGTGTTTGACCCATGAGAAGGCTCCAGGCTTGACTTCTTGCGCTTCGTCTTCGGGATTGCCGCGGCGTTGCACTTTGATGACGGGCGGTTTGGGGTCGGAAAGGATGGCATAGACCTTTTCGGGCTCGGGAATGGCTTGGAGGGCTTTTTCGAGCTTTTGGGCTTCGGCGCGGAGTTGTTTCAATTGAGCCGCATCGGTCTCGGTGAGGCGTGTTTCGGCGATTTCGGGCACGAGTTTGGGATCGCCGATGAAAAGCAGATCGCTGCTGATGCCGTCGCCGCCGTCGGTGGCGATCAAGGTGAGTGTTTTGGCTTTCGCGGGCACTTCGAGGTCGAGCGCGGCGGTCTCATCTTTGCGGAGTTTGAGTTTTTGGAACTTCAGCTCGGCATCGACGAAGACGGTGAAGTCGGCTTTTGAGGCAGCAGCGGCTTTGTCTGCACCAAATCCGACGAGGCCGGTTAGGCGCATGGCTTTGAGTCCGCTTTGCTCGCGCAGTTTGGCGAGGTCGAAGGTGATGCCGCTATTCGCGTGCATGGCGAGCATGCTGTGGCCTTTCGTGGCGAAGTCGGTGCCGCCGAGCGTGGTGCTGCGCTGGGCGTTGATGGGACGATTCGCGATGGTGTCCCAAAAGTGTCCGCTGGTGGCTGGGATGCCGGTGACTTCTTGTTTGAATGCGATGGGCAGTTTCGGGCCGCTCGGCACAAAGACCCAAAGGACTGAAGGGACGGAAGGGACCTTCTGAAGGCGGTTCGTCTGGATATCGCGATGGTAACCGAGCTTGTCTTTCGTGATGGAGCCGTTGCGAACGTCGATGCCGGAGGCTTCGGGGATGAGTTTGGCGAGTTCGAGGCCTTCACCGGCGAGTTTGGCGATCTGCGTGCGTGTTTGAGCGAGTTCTTTGCTCAGGCGGGCTTTTTCGGCCGCGAGGTGTTTCGATTCGGCCGGATCGAGTTCGCGGTCGCCGCGCTTCACACCGGCGAAAACGGCCCACAGCCGGTAATACTCCTCCTGGGTGATGGGATCGAGCTTGTGATCGTGACAGCGGGCGCAGTTGATGGTGATGCCCATCGTGGCGGTGAGCGTCTGCGTGACCATGTCGTCAAGATCGAGGGCCCGCGCGGCTCGATTGAGCATGGGGGATTTGGTTTCGACCTGACCGACGAAGTCGAAGGGACCGGCGGAGAGGAAGCCGAGTGCGGCGATGGTTGGCTTTGGCAGCAAATCTCCGGCGATCTGTTCTTTGATGAAGGTGTCGTAGGGTTTGTCGGCGTTGAAGGACTCGATGACGTAGTCGCGGTAGCGCCAGGCGTTCGGGCGGAGCTGATCACGCTCGAATCCGTGCGTGTCGGCGTAGTGGACGATGTCGAGCCAGTGGCGGGCCTGGCGTTCGCCGAAGTGCGGTGAGGCCAAAAGTGAATCGACGAGAGATTCGTAGGTTTGGTCGGACAGGTCGGACTTGTCTGACACGTCGGACGGTGGGAGGCCGAGGAGGTCGAAATGGAGGCGGCGCTTCAATGTGCGTGCATCGGCCGCGGGGGACATCGTGAGGCCGTTTTCGCGGAGTTTGGCTTCGATGAAGGTGTCGATGGAAAGTAGCTCGGGCTTTAGCCCGAGAGATTCGGCTAAAGCCGAAGCCACTTTAATGGGCTGAACGGACCAGTGCTGCAGGCGTTTGTCGGTGAGCGCGGCTTTGTCGGTGGCGTTTTCGGGCCATTTCGCGCCGGAGTTGATCCATTCACGGAGGAGGGAGATTTGCGCGGGCGTGAGTGGATCGCCTTTCGGCGGCATTTTTTCGTCTTCGTCGGTGCTGGTGATGCGTTGGAAGAGTGGCGAGGCATCGGTTTTGCCCGCGAGGATCGCGGGGCCGTCGTGGCCGCCTTTGAAGGCGTGGACTTTGGCGTCGAGGCGGAGTTCGCCTTTCTGTTTCTTTTCGCCATGGCACTCGATGCAGCGCTCTCGCAGCAACGGGCGGATCTCGCGGTCGAAATCGACGGCGAGAAGGACGGAAGGAACGAAGAGGGCTGAAAGGAGCAGCTTCATGCGAGTGCGCTTTGGATCACGTGGCCGTGGACGTCGGTGAGGCGGCGTTCGAGGCCGTTGTGGTAGTAGCTGAGGCGTTCGTGATCGAGGCC
>CAYMHJ010000276.1:0-8540 GCA_964390165.1 uncultured Prosthecobacter sp.
GAGCCTGACGCTGAAGATGGCGGGCAATCTGACGAAGTCCGTGCTGCGGAGCGAGATCGCGAGCTTGAAGAGCACAGGCACGTCGTTGATGCCGGAAGGACTCGAGGCGGCGATGACGGTGCAGCAGATGGCGGATTTGATCGCTTACCTGAAGATAGTGCGCTGACCAGACTTATGCTTTTCCGAGCGCGTGTTTGACGATCTGCTCGGCATGTTTGATCGGAAGGGAATAATGCCCCTCATGATCAATCCAATGCGTGGTTGTGTGCGGCATCAGGGCGGAGATTTGCTCCGAGTATTTCCAGGAGATGTTTTTGTCCTCCTTGCCATGCCAGAAGTGGATGGGGGTTTCGATGCTGCTGACTTCAAAACCCCATTCGCTGAGGTAGATGTCAGCATCAGCGATGACCATTCGAGGTCCACGGCGGAGGGCCTCGATGATGCCATGGCGGACCACGCCAAAGGTGTGCGGATCAGAGAGCACCCCACGATCCGCCTTTCCCAACATGAGCATGAGCCACTTGAGTGGGGCTTTGTCTGGCCTGCCGCTTGAGATGACTTTCCCCAATCTCAACAGTCCGCCGAGCAGCCACGGGCAGAAGGTCCGCAGGCGGATCATGAGTCGATAGACCCAAAACATGTGCTGGAACCCAAGAAACATCAGCGGCGGCGCACCACAGACCACGGTGGCGGTGAGAATACGCTCTGGAAATGCTTTGGCTGTGGCCAGAACATAGGGCCCACCACCCGACCATCCCATGAGGTGAAATTTGTCAGCTCCCACATGAGCCGCGAGCTGCTCCAGAGTCTCGGGCCAGTCAAGCAGTCTGCGTTTGTGCTGAAATTCAGAAAGGCCTATGCCTGGCCGGTCTGGTGCGATGAGACGGAGTCGATGCTGCTTTGCCACCTCGTCCATAAGCGCCCCCTGAACCCGTGCACTCGGCCAGCCATGATAGTAAAACATCACGGTTCCCTGAGGGTCGCCATACTCAGCGTATCCAAGGGTGAGTCCGTTTCGAAGCTGAAAAGAGTGGTCCGACATGAAAGGCGCGGAGACTAGACTGGGAGAGTGGATGTGCAAGCCACGGTCTTAAGACACAGATCAGAGACTTTTCTCTCCAAGTAGAACACTGCTGCTCGGCACTGCTTCGTGCCGGAGGCCAAACTGCTTCACCGCACGATCCTGAAGATGCGCGATGGCCTCCTCAACACTGTCAGTCCAGCATATGAGTTCGACATCCTCATGGCTGATCGTCGCGCCCTTCAGCATGTGGTCCACGAGACTCTTCATCTCACTCCAGAACTCCGTGCCCATGACCACGACGGGAAAGTTTTTCACTTTCTTTGTCTGGATCAGGGTTAGTGCCTCAAACATCTCATCCAGCGTGCCGAAACCTCCGGGCATGATGACGAAGCCGTAGCTGTATTTCATGAGAAGGACTTTGCGGACGAAGAAGTACTTCATCGTCACCCAGCGGTCGAGCCAGGGATTGTGCTTCTGCTCGAAGGGAAGCTCGATATTGCACCCGACGCTGCGTCCGCCGACATCCTTGGCCCCGCGATTGGCCGCCTCCATGATACCAGGGCCACCGCCTGTCATGACTGTGAAGCCCATCTTCGCGATCTCCGCGCCGAGCTTCCTTGCCAGTTTGTAGTATGGATGATTCTCCTCGAAGCGGGCCGAGCCGAAAACCGTGATGCATGGCCCCACAAAATGGAGGGCACGGACACCTTTGAGAAACTCCCACGCGACATCAAGGATCTGTCTGAATTCCTGAATACGACGGTGCGGACCGCTGAGCATGGACCGATCGACAAGCTGCCGAATAAAGATTTCCTCTTCCTGTTTTTCTTCGGGTGTCGGTGGCTGAGTGTTTGGTGTGGGCAGCAGGACGGACACGGATTCCATTTCTTTTCTCTGCAAGGGAGACTGGGGAGCGATCATGATGATGAGACATCTGAGTCAGGTTGAGGGTGATGGATTCAATTTTACTTTACGGAGATGGCTCTTTTTTTGCTTAGCCAATGTTTCGCCGAGAGCTTGATTGACTTGCGCCTCGCACTTCACACCATGAAGCCTCTATGGGACTCTTCGACTCTCTCGCCAAACAAGCCATGGGCAGCCTCCTAGGCGGCAGTGGTGGCCAATCTTCCGACTTTTTATCTACTCTCCTCAATCAAGCCGGAGGTCTTCCAGGGTTGAAGGAGAAATTCAATCAGGCAGGCATGACCGATGTCTTCGCGTCCTGGGTTTCCACGGGTGAAAACAAGTCCGTGCAACCAGATCAACTGGAGAAGGCCCTCGGATCTGATGCCATCGCAGACATGGCCCAAAAGCTGGGGCTCAATGTCGGAATGGTGCTGCCGCTGATCAGCCAGTTTCTCCCTCAAGTCATCGACAAACTCACTCCGAACGGAGTAGTCGAGGATCAGCAGCCTTCTGGCGATCAACTCCAGAATGTGCTTACCAGTGTGATGAAGGGGGGCCTCGGCGGTCTTTTTGGCGGTCGATCCTAATCCTGCCTCATGGTCACCGACGTCCAGATCACCAAGCGCAAGGAGTTCCTCCCGCTCACTGATGAACTGGAAATCTACCTCGATCAGTTCGGGCGGCGCTACTCGCTGCCTGCGACTTATCAGGACCTGCTGAGCTTCACCGAAAGCTACCCGCTCGACGACAAGAACGGCAATCCCACGCACTGGTCCACGGTGCTGTATCCTCGTGAGGTGCAGCAGGACCTTTATCCGCGTCTGACGAGTATCTACTCTTTGCTGCGCACAGGCGACCTCCATGCCGTACCGCACCTTTATGTGGAGCGGCTGGACTACTGTGAATTTGGCAATTCGCGCCCCTTTCGCGTGCGGGTGGTCAACCAGTACAATGACAACTACGATCACCTTTATGTGAAACGCGCCGATGCTTCGCGTGTGTATGGCCTGGAACTGGAGCATCTGCTTTCACCGAACCGGATCAACTACCTCGCGCACAGCGGCACATTGGTGGAGGAGCACATCGCAGGCATCCCGGGGGATGCTTTTATCCGGGATTATTTGGATCGACCAGACATCAACGAGGTCCGCATCGCCAAAGAGTTCGTGAAGTTCAGCGAGCGCTGCTTCATCCGCCTGCTGGGAGACATGCGCAGCTACAACTACGTCATCGACATCACGCCAGACTTCGAAGATGTGCAGTATCGCGTACGCGCCATCGACTTCGACCAGCAGAGCTATGAGGGACGCCGAACGCTTTACCTCCCCCAGTTTTTCAAGGAAAACAATCCGGTCGTCAAACTCTGCACCAAGTGCTTGAACGTGCCGACCATGCATCAATACCAAGATGAGGAGCGCACACTCATCGCCCGCCGCTATATCAGTGAGCACCAGCGCATCCACAATCTGCTCGACTGCATGAAGGCCAATCCCTTGGAACCGCCGGAGAAAATGCAGCAACTCGCCCGTGAACTCGGCGAGCATCACAACACCGGCCGCTTCAAGTCCTGCGCAAGCATGGGCGATGTGGTGGAGCGAAATCTTGAACTCACTCTCGGAAGACATCTGACTTAAGGCAGAGCAGAGTAAAACCTCTCCACATTGCACATGTCCACCCGCCGCTCTTTCCTTCTTTCATCAAGTGCCGCCGCGCTTGCTGGCTGCCAGATGTCTGCTCCGCAGATTATGCCCACAGTGCAGGGCGGCCCCTTCATGCTGGGGATCGACATGCTCGAAGCTCGAAACTTTGACCTGCTTCGCGGGCGCCGCGTGGGGCTTATCACCAATCACACCGCCTACACCAGCCGGGGTGAAATGACGCGAGTCGCGATGAAACGTGCACTCGGCCCCGGTCTCGTGGCGCTTTATGGACCGGAGCACGGCATCGACGGCCATGTCCCAGCGGGTAAGCACATTGCCACCAAGCGCGATTCTGTCACCGGCCTGATCGTTCACTCTCTCTACGGTCCCACACGCAAGCCCACACCACAGCAACTCGCCGCCTTCGACACCCTCGTCTTTGACGTTCAGGACATAGGCTGCCGTAGCTACACCTACATCAGCACCATGGTGGTGGCCATGGAAGCCGCAGCCGAGCAAGGCAAAGCCTTCATCGTGCTTGACCGACCCAATCCCCTCGGAGGCTGGCGAGTTGAAGGACCGCCCGTCGAATCACGGTGGAAGTCCTTCGTTAGCCAGATTCCCATACCTTACGTCCACGGCATGACCGTCGGAGAGCTGGCCATGATGTCTGCCGGAAGCGGTTGGATCTCCCGCTCCCCCAAACTCACCGTGGTAAAAATGCAGGGTTGGAACCGGAACATGGCCTGGGGAAACACCGGGCTGCGCTGGCACGCCACTTCTCCCAACATCCCCCACGCCACTTCCCCGCTCTATTACGTGGCCACCGGCATCATGGGTGGAGCAGCAGCCGTGGATGTCGGCATCGGCACAGAGAATCCCTTTGGCTACGCAGGTGGCAGTGGCGTCAATCCACAGTCCATGATGGCCGCCTGCCGCAGCTTTGGAGCCAGCGGGGTCAGCTTCTCGCCTTACACACGCAATGGATTCGGCGGCGTCAGGCTAAACATTCATCCTCATGCCCAGGCCAATCTTACAGGTCTCGATGTCCAGTTGCTGGATGCCCTCAATCGTCTCACAGCAGGTCGTTCCCTTTCCCGAATGGGCGGAGACAAGCTCAATCTTTTCCACAAAGTATATGGTAGCGAATCGCTGCACACCCAGCTCCGCCGTGGAGTGCCCGCCAGTCAGATCATCGCAGGATGGAGTGGCTACACCAGTTCTTTCCGCGCCTCCAGGCATCGCTACTTAATGTATGTCTGAAACTCATGAATAACTCCTCGATCAGAGGCATAATAATTCGTCACTGGCCCGAAAAAGGCTCATGAAAATGTGAACTGAAGGTTTCAGAAAAAAGATCACCAGAACATTGACACTCAACACGCCGCCCCTTTATATTAACTTCCCATGCTCAGGCAAATTATCGGACAACCCAACGAAGGGCAAAAGGACACACGTGCAGAAACGCCCGCGCCAGCCTCTCCGGCTGAACGCGCTCCACTCCTCTCCACCAATGCTCCTGCTGCACAATCTCAACGCGCTTCCAACTCCTCATTCTCTATGACATCCAGCAAAAATGTCCTCGCCAACGACGTCGAAATCAAAGGCTCCATCAAATTCTCCCACGACCTCATCATCGACGGAAAAATTGAAGGTGAAGTCATCTCCGATGGCAGCCTCACCGTTGGTGAGAATGCCCTGATCAAGGGTGAGGTCAAAACCCGCTCGGTCATCATTTTTGGCAAAGTCGAGGGCAACATCACTGTCGCTGAACGCTGCGAACTGAAAAGTAATGCCATTCTTGTCGGTGACATTGCTGCTGGCACTCTCTCCATCGAAGAAGGTGCCACATTCATGGGTCAATCCTCCGTGGGCAAAAAAGCAGACGCTCCCAAGCCTCTTGGCGGCAATCGCCCCCAACCCTAATTAGCGACCCACTCCCTTCGTGTTTCGAAGACTTTTCGGCCCGAAAAGTGATCGCCCGGCACCACCCAAAGGACAAATTGAGGTGGTGTGTCCTACCTGGGGCGCGGCTCATTATGCGCCGCGCCTTGTTGTTTCCACTTTTTGTAAAAAATGTGGCGTTCACCTCTCCATCACAAAAGGCAAAGTCTCTGCATCAGGAGTAAGCCGTGCAGGCGGCATGATCGATAACAGCGCCTGGGACAGCCCAGCATCTATGCCACCGGCTGCCAGCCAGCCGGCAATCCCGTACACCTCCAGAAGCGGTCAGCTAAAGCCCATCACCACCACAGAGCCCGTTGCCGAGACTGACACCACCGACTTCGTGAAACCGGTCTCGAAGCAGGAAGAAGAGGAAGGTGGATTTGGCGTCTTTCTCAAACAACAAGTCACTCCTGCGGCACCCGCTGCAGAATCATCACCTGCAGTAGCTCCTGCCATCGGTGAAAACCTCACAGTGGAACCGCAGCAACCGCGCTCGGTGACAGAAATCCAGGCATCCCGCCGTCCCCAGTCTAACTCTCCGCCTCCCACTCCGGCACCAGAGCCCATGTCGGCCAGCACACTGCAAAAGATGCGTGACCAAGGCATCTACAGGAATGCTTATTTCAAAGATGCCGACTGCTTTGACTGCGGCCATAAGTTCAAGGTCAGCCGCTCTTCCCGCTCCGCCAACTGCCCTCACTGTGGTGCCTTCATTTCACTCGAAGACGTCGAGATCAACATGGCCACCAACCAGGCTATCAAGACGCGTGGTGACGTCCTAATCCGCAAGCGCGGCCATCTTTCCACTGATCTCGTCATCTGCCGTGACATCCGCTGCCAGGGCATTGTCGAGGCCAACATCCAGGCTGCGGGTGACGCAGCCTTCCGCACCGTCGGAAACATCATCGGAGAAGTTCACTGCAAACGATTCTTCATCGAAAAGGGAGCAGATGTCACCTTCCTCAACCTCGTCCACGCCGAAGAGGCTGAAATCCAGGCGAAGATCACCGCCACCATCCTTTGCAGCGGGCCCCTCACCATCGGAAAAGATGGAGCCGTGAATGGGGATGTCACAGCCAGATCAGTGAATATCGAGCCTGGTGGCGAGCTCAATGGCGCCATGAACATCGTGCGCACACAGATGATGCAGAGGCCAGTTCTCTGAGTTTGAGTTCCCATGCCACGGCAGCAACTTTCACAAGACATGCAAGATGTGGCAGGTCAATGTCACTCTTTCGTGATCGTCTCGTCCAGGTTCAGCAGAGCGCGGGCGACCGTGGTCATTGGAGCCAGGCCCTCTGGAGCAGGATGTGCGAGCTGTTGGTTCAGCAGCATGATCAGCACCTGCGCCTCTTTCTCTGTTGGATTGCGTGATGTGCAAAGACGGAAGCCATGAGAGATAGCGACGTTGGCATCACCTTTGCCTGCTTCGGTCATGCGTTTTGCCAGATATTCCGCTGCCTCCAGGCTGAGGGTTTCATTCATTGTCATCAAAGCCTGCAATGGTGTATTGCTTCGGGCACGCTTGATGCAACTCGCCTCGCCATTTGGCACATCAAAGGTGCTGAGAAATGGATACGGCGTGCTGCGACGGCGGAAGACATAGACGCTGCGTCGGTATTTCTGGTCTGTTTCCTCTACCTTCCACGGGAAGGGGGCGTAACTGACTGGCTTCTGGAAAAGGTACTCCGGCGCGGGAGGCATGACGCCGCGACCACCGACCTCAGGATTCAGCAATCCGCTGACGGCGAGTTGGATATCCCGAACGATCTCACCTTCTACTCGGAAGCGCGGGCCGCGTGCTAGAAGGCGGTTGTATGGGTCTTTCTCCAGCATTTCTGGTGAGACACGACTATCTTGCTGGTAGGTATGGCTGGTGACGATGAGCCTGTGCAGATGCTTAATGCTCCAGCCCTGCTCCATGAATTCACATGCCAGCCAGTCGAGAAGCTCGGGATGGCTGGGCTTGGCACCCTGAATGCCAAAATCCTCTGGAGTCTCGACTAGACCAATGCCAAAGTAAGACTGCCAGACACGATTTACAAAAGCTCGCGCCGTGGTGGGAGCATCACGGGAAACCAGCCATTTGGCAAAGGTCAGCCGCGAGTTGTCGGCGTTATTCGGCAGTGGATTCAGAGCTGCTGGCACACCTGTGGTGACGAGCTCACCTGGCTTGAGGAAGTCTCCCCGCTTCAGAACATGAGTCATGCGCGGCTGCTCTCGGGCATCCAGGACCAACGTCGTTGTGCCTTCGGGATGCTGCTTCCACAGCGCCTCGATCTCATCATTGATCGGCCTCCATTCAGCGACCGTTCGGCGGAAGACGCTGAACTCGGCTTTCTGCCCGTAAAGTGGATCGGCTTCGGCCTCCGCTGCGTCCGTGGCGCTGATGCGATAGCGTCCGAGGTTCATGGTTTGCAGATCATCGCTGTTCCATCCGCCATGTTTCATGCTGAGACCGATTGTGAGTTCGGAGTCGGCTTTGGCTTCGATGGGCTTCTCCAAAACAAAGACGGCATTGCGCGGCACATTGCGGCGTCCAGGCCCCGCGTCGATACCCCAAGCCGTATCTGCTCTGCCATCAATGGCGTAATTGATGGGTCCGGTGACACGCTTGTCTTTCGCGCTATCCTGATCTTTGGCAAAACTGGGGATGGGAGTGTTCTCCGGCTCGCCAAAGTCAGCCGAGGCCCGGATGAACTTCAGCGGCATGTCCTGGCCGTCGATCTTGAGTGTAGCGTTGAATTCCGTGAGTGCTGCAGTGCCTTTCTGTGAGCGTCCGGGGCCATAGGCTGGAAGATTCGGGTCGTTCATCAATTCCAGCCGAAAGGCTGAAATCTTGAGCGTGGTTCCCTGCTTCACCACAAACTTCACCTCACTCTTCGTCGGTGCATAGCCCTGGGCGAGGATGCTGCCATCAGGCTGACGCAGTGCTTTTTCACCACCGCTTGGATCATCTTCAAAATGCAGCGTCATCCACTTCGGCTGCGGCTTGAGAGAGCTCTTCCATACCGCCAGGCGCT